>DATJXI010000371.1:0-35360 GCA_035500275.1 Roseiarcus sp.
TAGTAGAGGCCGATCATGAGCGCGGAGAGAGCGGCGATGCGCTCCGGCGGCCCGACGTCCGCGCCGCGCATTTCGAGATAGCGCTTGAGCCGCACCTCGGGAAAGATGGTCGAGAGATGGTTCGCCCAGTCGGACATTGTCGCCCGCTCGCCCGGCGCCGCGGCAAGCTTCCCCGTGAGCAGATGGCGAAAGCTTGCGCCTGCGACGTCGACATAGGTCGAGCCGCGCTTCAAGAAATAGAGCGGCACGTCGAGCGCGTAATCGACGTAGCGCTCAAAGCCCATGCCCGGCTCGAAGACGAACGGCAGCATGCCGGTGCGGTCGGCGTCGGTGTGGCGCCAGATTTCCGAGCGCATGGAGAGGAAGCCGTTGAGCTTCCCGTCGGTGAACGGCGAATTGGCGAAGAGCGCGGTTATCGCCGGCTGCAGCGCAATCCCGGCGCGCATTTTCGCGACCATGTCCGCCTCACTACGGTAGTCGAGGTTGGCCTGCACGGTCGAGGTGCGGAACATCATGTCGAGCCCTCGCGCCCCGACCTTGGGCATATAGCGTTTCATGATGCCGTAGCGGCTCTTCGGCATCGTCGGAGTTTCGGCGAGCGTCCATTTGGGGCTCATGCCGAGCGCAAGGAAGCCCATGCCGAGCGAATTTCCGACCGCTCGCGTCACAGCGAGATGGCGCTCTAGCTCAACCGCTGTCTGATGCGCCGTCTCGAGCGGCGCGCCGGAAAGCTCGAACTGCCCGCCGGGCTCGAGCGAGATCGCCCCGCCGCCAGCCGCATCATAAAGGCCGATGAGTCGCCCGCCGTCTTCGATGCGCTCCCAGCCGAGCCGCGCGTTCACGCCTTCCAGAAGAGCGGCGATCCCCCGCTCGCCTTCGTAGGGGACCGGCGCGAGGCCCTCGCGATAAAACGGAATTTTCTCGTGCTCCGTGCCGACCCTGAGCGGGTCCGTCCGCTTGCATCCGGCCTCGAACCATGCGGCAAGCGCGTCGCGGGATTCAACAATTTCCTCGTCGACGACGTCGCGAGCCATAAAGGCGGATACCCGTTCGGCCGGCGCGCTGCCGGTCCCGGCTAGATAGTTGGCGCGCAAAGACAATGCAAATGACCGCCGCGACGGCGCGCCGCGTTCTTCAACTCGCGTGCTTCACGGCCTTGGCGCCTTTTGCGAGCCTGGCGGTCGTAACATAGGCGGTCGCGACGGCAATGAGCCCGAAGACGGCGCAGCCGAGCGCCACGCCGACGATCCCGCCTTTCACGCCGCCGTAACGCGCGCCGACGGTCACGAAGGGGATGGTGCCGAGCGTCGCGCGCCCCCAGTTGAACGCCATCGTGAGAAAGGGAAAACCGAGGTTGTTGAAGGCGGTGTTGGCGACGAAGAGGCAGGAGAGAAAGAGCCAGGCGCTGACCCCATATTCGCAATAGAATTGGACATAGTCCGCGCTCTCGCCTTTGGCGTCGAACGCCTGCGCCAGCAACGGCGCGCTAAGCGCAAGGGCCGCCCAGGCGACAAACACGTAGGCCGTCGAGAGAACGAAGGAATCGGTCAGCGCCCGCGTCACGCGGTCCATGAGCCGGGCGCCGTAGTTCTGCCCGATAATAGGGCCGATCGAGCCGGTGAGCGCGAAGATGACGCCGAAAGCGACCGGCGTCACGCGGTCGATGACCGCCGAGGCGGCGATCGCTGCCACGCCGATGTCGGAGAAGACGCGCACCGTGTAGGCGGCGCCGACCGGCGTCGCGAGATTGGCCATGATCGCCGGAAAACCGATGCTCATGATGCGCCTGAAATCGCGGCGCGCAGAGTGGAGGTCCGGCGGAGCCACCATGTTGTGCACGCGCACCGCGCCATGCCAGCCGACGGCGAGAAAGGAGAGCCGGGCGGCGACCATCGCCCATGCCGCGCCATAGACGCCGAGCCCAAATCCAAAGATGAGCACGGGGTCGAGGATCGCGGTGACGATCGCCCCCGACAGCGTGACATACATCGCCCGGCGCGCGTCGCCGACCGCACGCAGCACCCCGGCCATCGTCATGCCCAGCGCCATCGGCACGTTGGCCGGCAAGGTAATCGCGAGAATTTTCGAGGCGACTTCGAGCGGCTCGCCGCTCGCGTGCAAAAGCCGCGCGAGACTCCAGTCGCGGAAAGCGAACATCAGCGCGGCGACCGCAAGCGACAGGAAGGCGGTGATCATGAGAGACGAGGACGCAAGGCGCCGTCCTCGCGCGCAATCTCCGGCGCCAACCGCCCGTGACACCGTCGCCGACGCTGCGATGGTGAGGCCGATGTTGACCGACATCGCAAAGAACATCGCGAGTCCGATATAGCCGATCGCCGCCTGGAGCGCCTGCCTGCCCAAACGCGAGACCCAGAAGAGCGAGAGGAGGTCGACGGCGAACACCGCCATGAGCCCGACCGCCCCGGTCGAGGTCATCACTACGACGTGGCGCATCAGCGACCCTTCGGTGAACACCGGAGAGGCGTGCGCGCGGGCGGCGGTCGGAGCGTTCAAGAAATCCGGTCCCGTCGGAAGTTGAGGGGGCGGACTCTTAAAGGCGCGCGGGCGCGGACGCCAGCGCGGGCCGATCCACGATCTTGCTCGGAAGGTGTCGACCCGGGGCGCCCGGCCGGGATCCGAGAACGTAACCGGAAGAACGCGCAGCCGCCGCTTCGATCCCTCCGGTCCGCTCTTCATCGACTGCGTGTGCGCGACTTGGCGAGCGCCACGACGTCAGTGTCTACGGCGGACCAAAGGCTTCGGCCAAAGTGAAGGCTTATTTTCAGCCGGAGCGAACTTGCGTCGCTTCGGGTGTGATTGTAAGCAAAAGCAAACCGATAGTCTGGACGGGGGAAGAAAAGGGATGGCGGGAACGGTCCTCTTCCTCGGAGCGGGAGCAACGAAATCCTGCAACGGCCCGCTGACCGACGAAATCCTCCCGGCGATTCTCAAGGCGCCAGACCCGTCAGAGTCTTCGCCGGTTCTCAGTGAGTTTTTCGCGAACGTTTTCCACATTCAACCAGCGGCTCCGAAGGAACTGTTCCCCGGCCTTCCGCTCGTGATGAGCCTGCTCGACATGGCCCTCGACCGACGACAGGCGTTTCACCCTGAGTGGGACCCGCAAAGGGTCTCCGAGTTGAGGCAGACTATCGAGCTTCGAATCTTCGATTTGCTCGAAGAGCGGCTTAACCAGGCGCCGACGAACAATCACTGGACATTGCTGCAAGCTCTCTACCCGGCCTCCGCGCCAATCGTCATTAGCACCAACTACGACCTCATCGTCGACACCGCGATGATGTCCGTAAGCGAATTGCGGCCACCGGGGGAGGGACGCCTGCCGGACTACAAAATTCATCTCGGCGCCCCTTTCGAAGGCGAGCGTTTTGGGACCCTGCTGAAATTGCATGGATCGCTCAACTGGCTCTACTGCCGGACTTGCCAGCGCATTCAGTTGGGCGCGTCGGAGTCGAAACGGTTTCTCAAAGCTCTTGGGCGGCTGCCCGACACCGCCCCCTCGCTTAAAGAGTCCTACATGGCTGACGGCAGCCCCTGCCCTCTCTGCAAGACCCCTCGCCTGCGGCCCCTGCTCATTGCCCCATCACATTTGAAGGACTACCGCAACCCGCACGTGGCCCAGGTTTGGTACGAAGCCGAGCGCGTGCTGCGGGAGGCTGACCGCGCTGTCTTCGTCGGCTACAGCCTGCCGGACGACGACGTCGAGGTCGTTTACCTCATCAAGCGTGGTCTGGCGCATCTCCCTCCCGGCCGCATCACAGTCGTCGAATATGACCGGGCGTATGACCCGGCGTTGCCGCCCCCGTTCCCGGCGCCCCCGCCTCCGTCGCTTGTGAGACACGCCGTCGGGCGCAGATATCGCGCCCTGTTCGGTGACGGAATAAACTGGCATCCGGAGGGCCTGGACGCCTGGCTGCCGCAGGCGGCGGCGCTTGCGTCATAGGCGACGCTACCGAAGCGACGCCACCGATGATCGGCCGACGCTTCGTTTCAAATGAACTTCCGACGAGGCGCTTCCATTGCGAGATACGCTGGCAACGATAGGAGGCCCGCCCTGCGCATCGCCACCTGGAACGTCAATTCGGTCCGGCAGCGGATCACCCACCTCCTCGACTACCTCAGGCAAGTGAGCCCGGACGCGCTCTGCCTGCAGGAAATCAAGTGCACCGACGAGCAGTTCCCGCGCCTCGAAATCGAGGACTTGGGCTACAACGTCGAGACGCACGGGCAGAAGGGTTTTAACGGCGTCGCGATTTTGGCGAAGCGTCCCTTCGAGGTCGCGCGCGGGCTTCCCGGCGATGACGCCGACATCCAGTCGCGCTACATTGAGGCGGTGATCCCCGCCGAGACAGGCGTCGTGCGCTTGGCCAGCGTCTACCTGCCGAACGGCAATCCGCCGAACAGCGACAAATATCCCTACAAGCTCGCCTTCATGGACCGGCTCATTCGCCACGCGAAGACGCTCCTCGAATACGAGGAGCCGCTCGTGCTCGCGGGCGACTTCAACGTCATTCCTGCGCCCGAGGATGCGGCCGTTCCCGAAATCTGGACTTCCGACGCGCTCTTTCTGCCTGAGACCCGGGCGAAATGGCGCGGGCTTCTGGCGCTCGGCTTCATCGACGCGCTCCGCGCGACCACCGACGCCGGCGGGCTCTTCACTTTCTGGGACTACCAGGCCGGCGCCTGGCAGAAGAACAACGGCATCCGCATCGACCACCTGCTCTTGTCCCCGCAGGCGGCGGACTGTCTCAAGTCGGTCGAGATCGACAAGGCGATGCGCGGCAAGGACAAAGCCTCGGACCATACGCCGATCCGGATCGAGCTGGCGGCGTAGGCAAGGCCTCGGGCGAGCTACGCCCATGGGGCCCGGTATGGACGCAGCCGTCCTCGGCATCCTCGCCGCATCGACTACTGTTTGCCCTGTATTTGACCTTGACTCAGTACGGTCGGGGCGCAAGCTGGCTTGTATCGTAGACGCCTGCCGATGTCGCCTCCCCGCAAACCAACGATCCTCGTCAGCTATGCCCGCGAGGATGAGCCGGAAGACCCCGCTGAGGGCGAAACGAAATGGCTCTCCTTCATCACCGAGCACTTGCGGCCCGCGCAAAAAATTGGCGCGTTTGACCTCTGGATCGATCCGCTCGCGCGAAGCGAGGACGTTTGGGACGGTGAGGTTGAGCGCAAGCTCATCGCTTGCGACATTTTTCTTCTCCTCGTCTCAAACAATTCCGTATCCTCCGCTGCCGTCGTGGAGAGAGAGATCGCGATCATTCGCGAGAGACAAGCCAGGGGCGAGCGCGTCTGTTTCTATCTCCTGCTGCTGACGCCAACACCTGAGACCGCGCTCAACCAAATGCGTGACGGTAATCTACGTCCGGTCGGCGGCAAGCCCTTTTCGAGTTTTGCCGTCGAGGAGCGCGTTCAGCAAATGCTCGACGTCGTCGACGAGATCGTTGAAATCGCTGCGGACTTGGCGCAAACGAGAGAACGGCGGCAAACCCATCCGCCCTTGCCGAAGTCGTTGAAGACGCTCAGGAGCGCAAGCGGCGCGATCGAAACCGCGGACGGCGAGCGAGCTTGGATCGAGGTCTGGCTGAACGAACAAAGCGATGATGACCTGATTGCGATCGCATCAAGAGCAGCGCTGCGGGCGGCGCCGCTTATGGTTCGTTCCAAGCAGAGAGGGTCAGGCGGAAAACAAGCCCTTCCGTTCCATGTTTTGACAAGCGCGCTGTTTCGCGCGAGCGCGCTGACTCGCGTTGCGCTCAAATATCCCGCCCGCGCCGGCGAGCTTAACGCCGCAGCCCAGGCTGCGGCCGCCCGCGCGGCTGCGGCTCGCGCCGCCGTCGACGCCACCGTCAGAAGTGCACCCGTTCTCGGGACCCTTGCGCTCGCGCTCGCGGCCGCTCGCGCTGCCGCTGTCCGCGCTTCTCCTTTCGCTTCGCAAGAAGCCGGCGCTTTCGGATCCGTCCCCGCAATTCTCGGCGCCGTCACCCGGTTCGCCCCCTTCCTGGTCGCCATGGCCGCCAGCGACCCCAACGTCCGAAAGCAAATCCGCGACGACGCGCTCGCCCAGCAAAGACTTGGAGCCGAGGGTCTGGCAGACTGGCGGCTATTCGAGCCGAACACCCTCCCAGGCTGGGCCAGGGAGGATTGGGAGAGGGAGTGGGAGAGTCTTAAGGCCGCGCTGCCCAGAGACGAGGGCTGGGATGTTTGGATTGGATGGTACGAGGACCGCTTCCGCGGCGGATCGCGCGGCGAGGCCCACGAGCTCGTTTTCGCCAGCGTTCCACAGGAGCTCTGGGACGAGGGCCCGGCGGCGGCGAATGGATGGATAAACAAGCGCCTATCGCCCAAATTCGGAGGCCTCGAGCTGAGCGGCGTCCGCAAGCCGCTGCTGCGAGGCCGGAGATAATGTCGCCGTTTCGCTCCCTCCGAGGCGCCGGGAGAGATCGAGGACCTCGACTACAACGTCGAGACGCATGGGCAAAAGGGGTTCAACGGCGTCGCCATCCTGGCCAAGCGCCCGTTCGAGGCGGCGCCCGGCCTCCCCGGCGACGACGCCGACATCCAGCCGCGCAACATCGAGGCAGTGATCCCGGTGGAAACCGGCGTCGTGAGCCGCTCGCAGTGTGACTCCAGTCACAGCTTGCGTCGGAAGATGCTGCTTTGATGCGCGCCTGAGGAGAAGCCCCCATGACACACGACGGGTTCTACAACGACTTCCTGATCGACGAGCGTAACGACCGACCGCTGATGACGGCTTTCGTCGCCTCGATCGCGATCTGGTCCATGGCTGCGATGATCGCTTTGCTTTGATGAGCTTGGGCACCCCCGCGCCTCGAGGTCGTGGCCGCTCTCCTCGGGGGAGCAGTCCAGATATTGAACTACGACAGGGGCAGTTCGTCATTCCGGCTCATTCGGCCGGCCCTGAGATTGGAGAGAGCGACGCCGACCAGCCGTATTCCTTTCGCAGGCGGGAAAACGGACCGGATGAGATTGAGCGCGATTTCGTGAAGCCGGCTCCTGGTTTCGATCGGGCACCTCCATCGACCGGCTGCGCGTGGACACCTGAAAGTCGGCCCACTTGATCTTGACTGTGACGGTGCGACCGCGAACGCCCGTCTTCTCGCACCAAGCCCAGACGTCGTCGGCCATCATGAGGACGCCGGCCTCGATCCGGGCAGGGTCGGCGAGGTCCTTGGGAAAGGTCGTCTCCGACCCCGCTGACTTTCGCTCGCGGTCGGGCTCTACGGGTCGATCGTCCTGGCCTCTGGCGATCTTAAAATACGAGTCGCCCGCCTTGCCGAAACGATTGCGGAGGAAGTCAAGGCTCTGCTTGCGCAAGTCCACGCCGGTCTCGATTCCAAGCGTTCTCATCCTGGCCGCCGTCACCGGACCCACGCCGTGGAACTTCGCCACGGGCAGGGCCGCCACGAAGGTTTCCGCCTCCTCGGGCGTGATCGCGAACTGGCCGTTCGGCTTGCGATGGTCGGAGGCGAGCTTCGCCAGAAACTTGTTGCAGGAGACGCCGGCGGAGGCTGTGAGCCCGATTTCGTCGCGGACGCGGGCCCGGATGATTTTGGCAGTCTCCCAGGCGGTCGGAATCCCCCGGATGTTGTCTGTCACGTCAAGATAGGCCTCGTCGAGAGACAACGGCTCGACCAGCGGCGTAAACTTCTTGAAGATCGTTTGAATCTGGCGGGAGACGGCACGGTAGACGTCGAACCTCGGCGGGATGAAGACGAGCTCCGGACATTTGCGCATCGCGGTCGTTGACGGCATGGCCGAGCGGACCCCGAAGCGCCGGGCCTCGTAGCTGGCGGCGGCCACCACGCCGCGCCTGACCGGATAGCCGACCGCCACCGGCCTGCCCTGGAGCATCGGGTCGTCGCGCTGCTCGATGGACGCGTAGAAGGCGTCCATGTCGACGTGAATGATCTTGCGGATGCGCTCGGACCCATCGCGCGGTCTTGACGCGGCCTATTCCGCCGCGATCTTCAGCGCTCCGATCGCGTTCTCTTTGAGAATCAGGTCGTGCACCTCCGGCTTGAACCCGGCTTCGCGGAAATCCTTGATCCAGCGGTCCGGGGAGATCAGCGGCCAGTCGGAGCCGAACAGCATTTTCGTCTTGAGTTGGCTGTTGGCGTACTGGACGAGCTGGGGCGGGAAGTATTTCGGGCTCCAGCCCGAGAGGTCGATGTAGACGTTGGGCTTGTGCAGGCAGACCGAGAGCGCCTCGTCCTGCCACGGCCAGGACGGGTGGGCGATGATGATCGTCATGTCGGGGAAATCGACCGCGACGTCGTCGAGATGGATCGGGTTCGAGTATTTGAGCCGCATGCCGCCGCCGCCGGGCATGCCTGTTCCGATGCCGGAATGGCCGCTGTGGAAGATCGCCGGCAGCTTGTGCTCGGCGATGACCTCGTAGAGGCCGTAGACGATCGGATCGTTCGGGAAGAAGCCCTGCACGGTCGGGTGGAACTTGAAGCCCTTGACGGCGCCGGCCTCGATGAGCGCTTTCGCCTCCCGCACGCCCATCTTGCCTTTGTGCGGGTCGATCGAGGCGAAGGCGATCATCATGTCGGAATTGGCGGCGGCGGCCTCCGCGACCTCCTCGTTCGGAATGCGGCGATTGCCGATCTCGAACTCGCTGTCGACGGTGAACATGACGAGGCCGATCTTGCGCTCGCGATAATAGGCGAGCGTCTCGGCGATGGTCGGCCGCTTGCCGGCCTTGAAATATTTGTTCGCCGCCTCCTCGTACGGCTGCCAGAAGGCGTCGGCGGGCTGCCGGCAGGAGACCTCGGCGTGCGTGTGCACGTCGATGGCGACGAGGTCGTTGACCTTCATGGCTGGCTCCTCAACAAGGAGAGATGGCGCGCGGCGACGGCGTCTCGGCGTAGAGCTCCTCGACCAGCGCCGCGCGATGCGCGAGCACCGCGCGCTGGTTGATCGAGCCCTTGTCGGTGAGCTCGCCCGTGTCGAGCGACGGCGGATCGTCCATGAGCAGAATGCGGGCGAAGCGGCCCGAGCTGCCGCCCGCGGTTTGATTGAAGGCCGCGAGCAGCTTCGCGAACGTCTCGCGCACGGACAGGGTCGCGAGAATGTCGGCGTCGCTCGCGCCGCCGTCGAGCTTCGCGAGGTCGCGGCAAGCCTCGAGGTTGGGCACGACGAGCGCCGTCGCGTCGTCGCGATCGTGGCCGGCCACCACGACGTCGGTCACATAGGGCGCGCAATGGGCCACGAACTTGAGGCGCAATGGCCCGACGCTGACCCAGGTTCCGGTCGCGAGCTTGAAGTCCTCGGCAACGCGGCCGTCGAACACGAAGCCCTTTTCAGGGTCGCTCTCGTCGAAGAATTTCAGCGCGTCGCCGAGTTTGTAATAACCTTCCTCGTCGAAAGCGGCGTTGGTGAGCTCGGGCTGGCGCCAGTAGCCGGGCGTGATGCTCGGGCTCTTCAACCGCGCTTCGAGCTTGTCGCCGTTCGGCACGAGCTTCACGATCACGCCGGGATTGGGGATGCCGACCACGCCCGCCTCGCAGGCTTTCTCGGTCACGCTGATCGCCGACGGGCCGGTCTCGGTCGAGCCGAGCGAAGTCAAGATCGGCACGGCTTCGCCGACGGTCTCGCGCCCAAGCCGCTCCAGTTCCTCGCGCACGTGCGGCGGCAGCGCCGCGCCCGCATAGACGAAGGACTGCAGCCGCTTAAACAGACTCCAGCAAAGCGCACCGTCCGCCTGCAGGTAGGGCAGCAGCATCTCGAAGCCCTTCGGCACGTTGTAGTAGACGGTCGGCGAAATCTCCTTGAGGTTGCGCACGGTCTTTTCGATTGCGCCCGGGAGCGGCCTTCCCTCGTCGACGAAATAGGAGCCGCCGTTCGAGAGCACGAGGTTGAAGTTGTTGTTGCCGCCGAAAGTGTGGCTCCAGGGCAGCCAATCGAGGAGCACGGGAGGCGTCGCGCCGTAGCTCGGATTGAGGCCTTTCAGCATGGCCTGGTTCGCGGTCATCATGCCGTGCGTGTTGATGACGCCCTTCGGCGCGCCGGTCGAGCCGGAGGTGAACAGGAGCTTGGCGATCGTGTCGGGGCCCACTTTCGCCTGCGCCGCGTCCACCTCGGGGCCAGGCGCTTTCGCGAGCATGTCGGCGAGAAGGCAGGAGGGCCGCAACGCCAGCCGATTGAGCTTCGCGACGACCTCGACATCCGCCGGCAGGACGGCCTCGATCGCTCGCGCGAACGGCGCGCCGTCCTCGACGAAGACGAGGCCGGGGGTCAAAACCGATATGATCGCCTTGAGCTTGGCGAAATCCTTTGCGACCAGCGAATAAGGCGGCGAGACGGGCGCGTAAGGCACGCCGGCGATCATCGCGCCGAGGCCGAACAGCGCGTGATCGACGCTGTTGCCGGAGAGGATGGCGACCGGGCGCTCGATGTTAAGTCCGCGGTCAAGCAGACCTTGCGCGATGCGGCGGGCGCTGTCGCGCGCCTCGGCGTAGTTGACCTTGCGCCAGCCGTGGCCGTCGCGCTCGGCGAGGAAGACGCGCTCGGGCGTCTGCGCCGCCCAATGGTCGAGCCAGTCGGTGACGGCCTTGGCGTGCGGCTGTAGCGGATGCGGCGAGCGTACGATCAACGCGCCGTCCGGGCGGCGTTCGACCACGACGTCCGGAGAACCGAAGGTTAGCGTTGTCCGCGTCATTGTCTCCTCCACGGCAGCCGGCCTTCCCAGGTTGAAATTGGGCGGCTAAATCTCAATCCCCATTGTAGCTTGCAACCCGAGAATCCTCCCGGCCTTCAGAAACCCTTCGTCCAGACTATAGATCGCCGCTGCCCCATGATTGCTGGGGACGGCAGGGTGCTGCGCGTCAGGCGCCCGTTAGCCGGTTGCAAATGTTGCAAGACCGCGCTTGGCGAGATCAAAATCCTTCACGCTCGGCGGGACGACGGTGGAGGACTTTGCCACGATCTCCTCAATCCGGGCGTCCGCTCGCGCCACTCCTTCCTCGTCCAGTTCCCCCATCCGAGCCTTCCGCGCGACCAATGAGGAGAACTCGACTCGCGTCCAGTGGCTGACCATTTGCTGTTCGTCCGCCAGACTTCGCAAAAACGCCATGACCTTGCCGCTGGCCGATTCCGGAGAGGCGCGAGAAAACTTGTGTCGAAGTAGATCACTTTTCGTCGGCCTACATGGTTCTCGTCTCGCAACTCTCGCAGGACTTCCGCGATCGACACTTGGGCGGCAGCGTCGCGCGCGGAACGCCGCAAGCTCGTCGAGCGCCTCCTTGAGCGGACGCTTGGACGGCGAGACGGCCTGGAGACGCGCGGACCGGCGCCCATGACGGCTGATGAGAACCTCCTCCCCGGCTTCCACCTTGTCCAAAAAGGTTCGCTCAGGTGGGCCTTCGCGTGAGCCAGATTGACGGTGAGCATCGCGTTCGCTCCATGACCAAGAAACTATTATATCTAAGGCGTTGCCGCGAACTATCGCTTCGGCTAGGGCAGGTTCGGGGTGACTGTATAATTCCATTCGGCGTGAAAGTTGTGGCGGGTGAGATTGACGGCTTCGATCTCGTCGTCCGACACTTTGAGGCCGGTCGACGTCGTTGTTGCGGCGATCAGTTGGACGATGACCTGATGGCTGACGAGCGGCTTGCCGCGCCAGTTGGCGGTGATGAACAAGAACAGGCGATGCTCGATCCTGTTCCATTTGCTCGGGCCGGGCGGCAGGTGGCATACGGTGATCGGCACGCTGAGTTCGTCGGCGAGCTTCTGCAGGTCCAGCTTCCACAGCCGCACGCGTGAGCCGTTGCCGCCGCCGCCGTCGGCGGTGATCAACAAACTGCGGACGTTCGGATAGCGCTCGCGCCCCATGAGCCTCCGCCAAGTGCGAATGGCGCTGGCCGCGAAGGCCGCCGTGTCGTGGTCGACGCCGACGCTGACCCAGCCGGAATCGTCAGCGATGTCGTAGACGCCGTACGGCGCGGCCCGCCCGAGTTCCGGGATGACGAAGTCGTGGACGCGGACGTCCTCAGGCGAGCCCTGCGGCCGCTACTCGCGCCCGGCGTTCTTGAAGTCGCCGACCAGCTCCTTCTTCTTTGTGTCGACGGAGATCGCTGGTTCGCCCGCAGCGAGCGCTTCCTTCACGCGATCGTTGATATACTGGAACTGCCGATTGGACGGCGAGCTGTAGTCGAGCTTGTCCAGCAGAGTGCGGCCCATCTCGTGGCCCATCTCCCGCAGTCCCTGGCTGAGCTTGCGCAGACTCTTGCAGGTCCACAAGAGCGGCGATTGCGGATCGCCGCGGGTCGTCGGTTCAAGAAGAGAGCGCAGATCCTCCAGCAGGCTCGCGTCCGTCTCGCTCACCGGCTTGGGGCCGCCGCCCGCCCGGCGTACGCGCTCCGCGTCAACCTTCTCGCCGCCGCGCAACTCGCTCTGCGCCCGCCCGATCGTGCTGCGCGTAAGTCCCGTGGCCCGCGAAACCGCGGCGATCCCGCCGCGCCCCGCACTCAGCGCTTCCGCCGCCGCAAAATGGGCGCGCCCTCGAACGGCTCAATTTGCGGCTCACCGCCGAGCCGTCTGCGGCCCGCAAGCCATGCGCCTGAAAAACCGCCTTTGCCCAAATCGACGCCGATTCGGCTAAACTCATCCTGGACGGTCCTCCCGTTGCGGCCCTCCAGCGGCCGCCTGTGGGCGCTTGACGCCGTTTGGGCGGGGGCCATCCACTCCATCATTTTGCTCCGACCGTCCCACGGCCACATGAATGATATGTATTTAAAAATCATCGCCCTCAATCTCCGCTTGACCTCGCCTTTGCAAGCGATTTCTCTCCGCCAACCCCTTATCCCGCGGATCTCTGATGGCCAATTCCCCAGCCGATCTCGAGGCCCTTCGAAGTGAAGCGGTCAGGGATGCGAAGCGCCTTATGCGCCTCTCCCGGACGGCGGCGCTGGCGACGCTGGACCCGGAAAGCGGCGCGCCGCTTGCGACGCTGGTCGGGGTCGCGAGCGACTTCGACGGCGCCCCGCTCTTTCTCATGTCCACGCTGTCGGGCCATACGCGGCGTCTTCAGCGCGACCCCCGCGCTTCCGTCCTCCTGTCCGAGCCGCCCGCGCGGGGCGACCCCCTCAATCATCCCCGAGTCACGTTGAGCGGCCGCATCGTGCTGGAGGCCAGCCCGAACGCCCGGGCGCGCTACCTACAGCGCAATCCGAAAGCAACGCTCTACGCCGACTTCGCCGATTTCGGCATCTTCCGCCTCGAGGTCGAGAGCGTCCATTTCAATGGCGGTTTCGGCCGCGCCCAATCGCTCGAACCCTCTGACATTCTCGCCTCGCGAGAGGGCGAATCAGCGTTGACGGAGGCCGAACCGCGCCTTCTGGAGGAAATCAACGCGCGCGGCGACGCATTCGTCGCGCGCCTCGCGGGCTTCGCGCCGTCAGAGAGGCGGGTGTGGCGTGCGATCGGCCTCGACTCCGAGGGCCTCGATTTGTCCGCCGGGACTCGCGCCGCGCGCCTCCAATTCGCCTCCCCCGCCCGCGACGAAGCCGGGTGGCGGGCGCAATTTGCAGCGGCGACAACCTGAAATGGCCCTCTGCTACCCCTCCCCGGCAGCCCGGCGCTGCTGCAGGAGCGCGCGATAGATTTCGTCGTCGCCGCACAACCCCGCCATCCGGCCAAGCTGGTCGATGAGGACGATCGGATTCCCAGACGCGCTTCGGAGCGCGATCGCCGAGCGCATCTTGAGGTCGATCGGCGCAACGACGACATCGTAGTCGCCCTCGGCCGAAATTTCCCCGGTCGCGCCGTCCGCTTCGGCGAGCCTTCCCGCGGTCCCATCAAGCGTAACGCCGATTGGCCGGTCGTCCGCGTCGAGGCGCAGCCGAATGCGGCCGGTCCTGTCGAGATGAACCTCGCCGCTGCTACGAGTTAGCGCCGCCGCCGGCGTCATTAGCGCGCCACCGCGCAGAACGTTGAGCGGATTCATGTGCTTCACGAACTCCGCCACATAAGCATTCGCCGGCCTGAGGAGGATGTCCTCCGCCGCGCCCCACTGGACGATCCGCCCGCCTTCCAGGATCGCAATACGGTTGCCAATCTTGAGGGCCTCGTCCAAATCGTGGCTCACGAAGATGATCGTCTTCTTGAGCTCCTTTTGCAGAAGCAGGAGCTCGTCCTGGAGCTTGTCGCGGATGAGCGGATCGAGCGCCGAGAACGGCTCGTCCATCAGCAGTATGTCGGCGTCTGTCGCAAAGGCGCGGGCGAGGCCGACCCGCTGCTGCATGCCCCCCGAGAGTTCGTGGGCGTATTTGCCTGCCCACTGGCTCAGACCGACCATCGCGAGCTTGTCGGCGACAATCCGGTCGATGTCAGCCTTCGGCATGCCTCGCAATTCGAGGCCGAGGGCGACGTTCTCGGCGACCGTTCGCCACGGCAGAAGCGCGAATTGCTGAAAGACCATGGCGATGCGGCTTGTCCGCAGCATGCGCAATTGATCTGCGCTGCAGCTCGCCACATCGATGGCGCCATCGCCGTGCTTCACGAGGACCTTGCCTCGCGCGACCTTGTTCAGCCCGTTGACTGCGCGCAAAATCGTAGACTTGCCGGAGCCGGAAAGGCCCATAAGCACGCAAATCTCGCCGGGCTCGACGGAAAGTTCGACTGCTGCGGCGCCGAGCACGGCGCCGGTCGTCTTGAGGATTTCCTCGCGCGTGACGCCTTTGTCGATGAGCGCCAGCGCATCCGCCCGCTTGTCGCCGAAGACGATGTCGACGCGATCGAAGACCACCGCCGACATCTTCAGGCGCTCCCTTTTCGTTCCGGGTTGCGGAAGACCCGGTCCAGGACGATGGCCAGAAGCACGATCGAGACGCCCGCCTCAATCCCCATGGGAATATTCACGGTGCCGAGCGCGCGGACAACCGGCGTGCCCAGTCCTGCGGCCCCAACAAGCGCCGCGATCACCACCATCGAAAGGCTCAGCATGATGCATTGCGTGACTCCGGCCATGATCGTAGGCATCGCGTAAGGCAGCTCGACCTTCCAGAGGAGCTGGCGCTTCGTCGCGCCGAACGCCTCCCCCGCTTCAATGAGCGGCTTCGGGACTGAGGCGACCCCGAGCTGGGTGAGGCGGATCGGCGCGGCGATCGCGAAAATCACGGTGGAGATGAGACCCGGCGCAGCCCCGAGATGGAAAAGAACGAGGGTCGGGATCAGGTAGACGAAGGTCGGCAGGGTCTGCATGAGGTCGAGCAGCGGCCGTAAGGCGGCGTATAGCCAAGGCCGGTGCGCCGCGGCGACGCCGACCGGCACGCCGATGATGACGCTAACCAGCGTCGCGAAGCCGACGAGGGAGATCGTCTCGACTGTCGCCTGCCAGTAGCCGAGATTCGCGATGAAAATGAAGGCGACCACGACAAAGGCCGCGAGCCGCCAGGAGCGGTGAAGCCAATAGGCGAGCGCGGCGACCCCCAAAACCACAAGGAGAAACGGCACGGACAGAAGCACCGCTGTAGAGCCGTCGACCAGGAAATTGATGGTCGCCGTCACCGCGTCGAAAAAGCCGGCGGCGTTGTCCTGCAGCCAGGTGATGCCGACCTTGACGAGGCGGCCGAGCGGCAGTTTCGGCTCGGTGAACCAGCTCTCCAAACTGCGCCTCCTATGGGTCCGGCCGCTGCGACGTATCCTCTTCGCCGTTTTGGCGAAGAGGGTTTTCCGAATGCGGGATGCCTAGAGTCCGAGGCTCTTCTTGACCGCCTCTAGTCCGGGCTTGCCGTCGAAAGTGGACACGCCGTCGAGCCAGCCGGTCAGCTCCTTCGGATTCGTCTTCAGCCATTCCCTGGCGGCGGCAGGGCCTTCCTTGCCGTCGGTCAGAATCTTGTTCATCACCTCATTCTCGATATCGACGGTGAAGACGAGGTTCTTGATGAACTTCGCAGCGTTCGGGCACTCGGCGGCGAAGCCAGCCCGCTCGTTGGTGTAGACGATCGCGCCTCCGTAGTTGGGGCCGAAGCTGTCGTCGCCGCCGGTCAGGTACTGAATCTTGAAGTTGACGTTCATCGGGTGTGGCGCCCAGCCGAGGAAGACGATATCCTCCTTGTGGCTGGTTGCGTTTTGGACTTGCGACAGCATCCCCTGTTCGCTTGATTCGACAAGCTGGAAGTTCTTCAGGCCGAACTTGTCGTTCTTTATGAGGCCGAGGACCAAGCGATTTCCGTCGTTGCCGGGCTCGATGCCGTAGATCTTGCCTTTGAGCGAATCCTTGAACTTCGCGATGTCGGAGAAGTCCTTCAGGCCTTTGTCGTAAGTATATTGTGGCACCGCAAGCGTATATTTGGCACCCTCCGGCAAGTTCGCCCCGACCACGACCACCGACTTGTCCGCGACATAAGGCTTGCGATCGTTCTCCATCGACGGCTCCCAGTTGCCCATAAAGACATCTATATCCTTGTTCTTCATCGAGGCGTAGGTCACCGGCACCGAGAGAACCGTGATCTTGGGCGTGTAGCCGAGACCTTCGAGGATATCGCTCGCAATCGCGGTCGTCGAGGTGATGTCTGTCCACCCGACATCAGAGAACTTCACCGTCTTGCAGCTTTCGGGATCGCCCGCGAAAGCCGTGCTCGCCGCCAACGCCAGGGCAGCCGACAACGCCAGAACTGTGACCTTCATTGCATTCCTCCCACTCAGAAGCGGACGCCGCGAGCGCCGCCGTGACGCGCCTAGGTGCAGTATTGACGGCGTCGCCTCGCCCGGTCAAATGCCTGCGGCGTCGAGAGGATGTTTGAGCCGGCCAAAGCGACCGGCTAGAAGCTGGCGCGCCGGGGCGCGCGCGGAGCCATTGAATGACCGAGACCTTGAACGCCACGCCGCAGCAGAAGTCCGAAATCCTGATGCAGGCGCTTCCGCACATGCTGCACTACGACGACGCGATCGTCGTGGTGAAGTACGGCGGCCATGCGATGGGCGACGAGCAGAAGGCGCGCGACTTCGCCAAGGACATGGTCCTGCTCGAGCAGTCCGGCATCAATCCGGTCGTCGTGCACGGCGGGGGTCCCCAGATCGGCTCGATGCTGAAGAAGCTCGGGATCGAGTCGCACTTCTCAGGCGGACTGAGGGTGACCGACAAGTCGACGATCGAAATCGTCGAAATGGTGCTCGCCGGCTCCATCAACAAGTCCATCGTCGGTTCGATCAACGCTGAGGGCGGCCGGGCGGTCGGTCTTTGCGGGAAAGACGGCAACATGGTCATCGCCCGCAAGGTGACGCGGACGCACGCCGCGCCCGATGAGGATGTCGTCGATCTCGGCTTCGTCGGCGAACCGGACAAGGTGGACACAACCGTGCTTGAGCAGATCCTTGGGCGCGAGCTGATCCCGGTGCTCGCGCCCGTCGCCCAAGGCTGGGACGGCCAAACCTATAACATCAACGCAGACACGTTCGCCGGCGCGGTCGCCGGCGCGCTCGGCGCGAAAAGGCTTCTCTTCCTCACCGACGTCCCCGGCGTCCTGGACAAGGACGAGAGCCTCATCAAGGAATTGCGGGTGGACGACATCCGCAGCCTCATCGCCGACGGGACGATCACTGGGGGAATGATTCCCAAGGTCGAAACCTGCATCTACGCCATCGAGAAGGGGGTGGAAGGGGTCGTTATTCTCGACGGCAAGGTCCCCCATGCGGTCCTGATCGAACTTTTGACCGACCACGGCGCCGGCACGCTCATCATGCGTTGACACAGCTCTTTATGCGCATTCTCGCCATCGATACATCCTGCGGCGCGGCTTCGGCGGCCGTCGTCGAAAGCGGCGAGATGGAGCCGCTTGTGGCGGAGACGCGGCTCATGTCGCGCGGCCAGAGCGAAGCGCTGGCGCCGATGGTGGAGGACGCAATGCGGCGCATCGACGGCGGCGCAGCTTCGCTCGACCGCATTGCGGTGACGATAGGGCCTGGGTCCTTCACCGGCATCCGGGTCGGAGTGGCGCTGGCCCGGGCGATGGGGCTTGCGCTCAGCGCGCCAGTTGTCGGCGTTTCAACGCTCGCAGCCTTCGCGGCGCCGCTGCTCGCCGCGCCACGACCCGGAATCATCGCCGTCGCGATCGACGCCCGCCACGGCGCGGCCTATTTCCAGCTGTTCGAGTCAACGGGCCGCCCACTTGGACCGCCGCGGTGCGACTTGCTTCGCGAATGCGTGCGGGCGATCGGGTCGGGCCCGGCGCTACTGGCGGGCGACGCCGCGCCGGCGGTCGCCGCCGAAGCCAACCGCGCCGGACTGCCTTACGACATGAGCGCTGCGACCCACGTTCCGGATATCGTCGCCGTCGCCAGAATGGGCCTGGCGCTCGACCCGGCCGTCAACCCAGCCAGGCCCGTTTACGTCAAACCTCCTGACGCTCGTCCCAACCCCGCTGCCGCCATTGCGAGAGCGCCAGCCTGAGCCGACGGTTCTTCCTTCGATGTTTGGTTTCGGTCGATCCAGTTTGCCCTTGATCCGCCCATTGCGGGTCGAATGGGCCGCGGATTGCGCCCGCCTGCACGCTGCGGCGTTCGCTCACCCCTGGTCCACGGAACAGATCGTCGCTCTCATCGTCGCCTCTTCGACCCTGTCCGCCGCGGCTCTCGACCCGGCCGGCGGGCGGCTCCGGGGTTTCGTGATCGCCAGGTTCGCGGCCGATGAGGCGGAAATCCTGACGATTACCGTTGAGTCGCAGGCGCGCGGCAGAGGCGTAGGCAGAGCTTTGCTCGGCGAGAGCCTGCGACAGGCGGCGAACGCCGGCGCCCGGAAGGTGTTCCTCGAAGTCGGGGCCGACAACGTAGCCGCGATCTCTCTTTATAACCGGTTCGGGTTCGTGAAAGTCGGCGAGCGGGCGGGGTATTATCGCCGGGCCGGCGGCCTCGCGACGGCGCTCATCATGCGGAAAAGTCTGCGATGAGCGTCTCGGTGAGCGCCAGCGCCAATTCGGGGTCGCTCGCCCCCAGGGTTTTCGCCCGCCTCGCATGCCTCGTCCTCACGCTGGCGGCCTTCGTCGTTGTGGCCGGTCCGCCTGTCTATATTGGGCGTCTTCTCGGCTGGCGGTTCGCCGCCTTTGCACCGGTGCTCTTTCAGCGCCTCCTCTGCGCTGGACTCGGCGTGAGGGTGCGCCGGCACGGCGAACTCAGCCCCGCCGGGATGCGCCTCATCGTCGCCAATCACGTTTCCTGGCTCGACATACCCGTCCTCGGATCGCTGGCCCCAATGGCGTTTCTCGCCAAAAAGGAGATTGGCAGTCATCCGGTGGGGCGGCGGCTCGCCGAGCTGCAGGGCGTCGTCTACGTCGACCGCGAGAAGCGCTCATGCATCCCTGCGGTCAACGCCTCCATCGTCGAGGCGATGCGCTCAGGGACGCCGGTCGTGCTGTTCGCGGAGGCGACGACCGGAGACGGGAATCGGCTGCTGCAGTTTCGCTCCTCGCATTTTCAGGCGATCCGGACGGCCGCGCTCGCCGAAAGCGCAGCGTTCATCCAGCCGGTCTTTCTCGATTACTCGCGGCTGGCCGGCCTGCCAATCCTCCGCAAGGAAAGGCCACGCATTGCGTGGTATGGGGATATGACCTTTCTGCCCCATTTTTTTCGCTACGCTCGCAGCGGCGGGGTGACTTGCGACGTTCATTTCGGTCCGGCGATCCGAATTTCGGCTGACATGGACCGAAAATCGGCCGCTCGGCTGACCCAGGCTGCGGTCCGAAAGCTTGCCGCCCACGCCCACGCGGGCGGTATTTTCCTTGGCCGGGAAAACGCCTACATAGAAGCTACGGAGACTGCTTATTGTCCGATTCGACCCCGGGTGAAGCCGCTCGTTCCCTCTTGACCTCGCGCCGCGAAAGCCGCCGGGCGTTCATCAAGTCCTTTGGATGCCAGATGAACGTCTACGACTCCCACAGAATGGCGGACATCGCCGCCAAGGAAGGGTATGAGGAAGCGGCGGGCCCAGAGGACGCCGACCTTATCGTCCTGAACACCTGCCACATCCGGGAAAAAGCGTCTGAAAAGATCTTTTCGGAGCTCGGCAAGCTGCGCGCGCTGAAGAATGCGCGTCAAGAGGCCGGCAAAGCCACGACCCTGGTGGTCGGAGGCTGCGTTGCGCAGGCGGAGGGGGCCGAAATTCTCCGGCGTCAGCCGGCCGTGGACGTGGTTGTCGGCCCGCAAAGCTACCACCGGTTACCGGAACTGTTGCGCCTGGCGCGAGTTCGTTCCGGTGTGATCGACACCGACTTTCCGGTCGAGGACAAGTTTTCCCATCTGCCAACCGGGTCGGGGTCGGCCCTCGCAGCCAGAGGCGCAGCCGCCTTCGTGACCGTCCAGGAGGGATGCGACAAATTCTGCTCGTTCTGCGTCGTGCCCTACACCCGTGGGACCGAGTATTCCCGTCCGGCCAGCGAGATCGCCAACGAGGTCCGACGCTTGGCCGAGGCGGGCGTCCGCGAGGTGACGCTCATCGGCCAGAACGTCAACGCCTATCGCGGGGCCGACGCGAACGGCGGCGTCGCGTCGCTGGCGACACTGATCGAGATGGCCGCGGGTGCGCCGGGCATCGAGCGCGTGCGCTATGCGACGTCCCATCCGAATGACATGAGCGAGGACCTCATCGCGGCGCATCGCGACGTGAAGCGTCTCGCGCCCCATTTGCACCTCCCCGCGCAGTCGGGTTCCGACCGGGTTCTCGAGTCGATGAACCGGCGGCATCGGGTGGCGGACTATCTTGAAATCGTTGAGCGGACCCGCGCAGCGCGTCCCGACATCGCCATTTCCTCGGATTTCATCGTTGGCTACCCGGGCGAGACAGACGAGGACTTCCAGCAAACGCTCGATCTCATCCGGGCGGTTGGCTACGCGTCCTCCTACGCCTTCAAGTTCTCGCCGCGGCCCGGAACACCGGCGGCGGAGATGAAGGAGCAGGTCGAGGACGGCGTGAAGGCCGCGCGGCTCGCGGCCTTGCAGGCGCTCCTCGAGGAACAACGGCAGGTGTTCAATCGGGGCTGCGTCGGACGTCGGTTCGAGGTCCTGTTTGACAAGCGGGGCCGCCACGAGGGGCAGGTCGTGGGGCGCTCCCCCTACATGCAGGCAGTCTTCGCTGGCGGTCCGGCGTCGCTGATCGGCGCGATGGTCGAGGTCGAAATTGTCGAGGCGGGTCCCAATTCGCTGCGCGGCCAGGTTGTCTCGCCAGCGTCATAGATGGAGGGTTTTATCGGCGTGCAGAATGATTCGAGCCTCGGACACGAGGCAGGGGGGAAGCTCGATTTGAAGCCGCAGGATCCGTCGCCGTCGCGCATGGCCACCCTCGCCTCGATGAGCCGGGATCCAAGAGAATCGAAGCCTGCTGAAATCGCTATCGCCTTTCCCGACAACGCGGCGGCGTCGATCGTTTTCGGCCACTACGACCAGAACATCGCCCGCATCGAGCGCAGCCTCGGCGTTTCGGCTTACGCCAACGGAAACCAGGTCGTCATCAAAGGCCCGAAGGAAGCGAGCGAACAAGCGCGCCGCGTCTTCGAGATGCTGTATGAGCGCGTCAAAATGGGCCAGCCCGCCAGCGAAGGCGACGTCGAGGGCGCGATCGCCGAGAGCGCCTACCAGGGCCTTCTCTTCCCCGGCGAGGACGGCGCGAAGGACAGTTTCGGCGTCATCAAGACCCGCAAACGCGGGATTGTTCGCGCCCGCAGCGCGGCCCAGGACCGATATTTGGCCGCTTTGCGCAAATACGAACTCGTTTTCGCCGAGGGTCCCGCAGGCACCGGCAAGACATGGCTCGCGGTCGGGCATGCGGTTTCGCTGCTTGAACAGGGGCTGGTCGAGCGGCTCATCCTTTCGCGACCCGCGGTCGAGGCGGGGGAAAGGCTCGGCTTCCTGCCCGGGGACATGCGGGACAAAGTCGACCCCTATTTACGCCCCATTTATGACGCCCTCTACGATTTCATGGACGGGCGAATGGTCGAGCGCGGCATACAGACCGGCATGATTGAGATTGCCCCCTTGGCCTTCATGCGGGGGCGGACCCTGTCGAAAGCCGCCGTACTGCTGGACGAGGCGCAGAACGCGACGGCTATGCAGATGAAAATGTTCTTGACCAGGCTCGGCGAGGGGTCGCGGATGATGGTCAACGGCGATCCGTCCCAGACCGATCTCGCGCCCGGGCAGAAATCCGGCCTCGGAGAGGCGATTCGCCTCCTCATCGGAATTCCTCACATCGGGCACGTGCGCTTCAGCCATGTCGATGTCGTGCGCCACGACCTTGTCCGCGAGATTGTGGAAGCCTATGAGCGAGGACGCGACGGCGCGCACGCTTCCACGAAATGAAGCTTTCGCTTGAAATCAGCGTCCAGTCCGCGCTCTGGCGCGGGCTGCCGAGAGTGCGTTCCATGGCGCGGGAAACGATCGACGCTTGCGTTGCGGAAACCGGCCTTCAAGCGCGGGACGGCGCCGAGGTGAGCCTGCTCCTGGCGGACGACGCCCGATTGCAGTCGCTCAACGCCAACTGGCGTGGCTTGGACAAGGCGACGAATGTGCTCTCTTTTCCGGCTGCGTCGCCAGAACGCATTTCAGATGGGCGATTGCTTGGCGACATCGCCATTGCCTATGAGACGGTCGAGCGTGAGGCGGGGTCGGCGGGTGAAGCTCTCGGCGATCATTATCGGCGCCTCGTCGCCCACGGGTTCTTGCATCTGATAGGGTACGATCACCAGACGGACGAAGAGGCCGAGCGGATGGAGAGCCTGGAACGGCGAATCCTCGCGCGACTTGGGGTCCGCGATCCCTATGGTGACGAGGCGCTCGCCGAATGAGCGAGACAGAGAATGGGCGGGGGCCGGAAGCGCCTGCCACCGCTACGCGAGAGCCGCATGCAGGGCTCTTCGACCGGCTGAGGACGCTGTTCGGCATGACGCCGCCCTCGATTCGTGACGACATCGAGGATGCGATTGACGAGGAGGCTGGCGCGGAGTTCAGCCCGCAGGAGCGGGCGATCCTCAAGAATGTACTCAGGCTGCATGACGTGCGGGTCGCCGACATCATGGTGCCGCGCGCGGACATTATTGCGCTCTCGCTCGATTCGTCTTTGCGAGAGGTTCTCGACCTATTCCGCACGGCAGGGCATTCGCGGCTGCCGGTTTACGAGGAGACGCTCGACGATCCGCGAGGAATGGTCCATATCCGCGACTTTCTCGGATTTCTGGCCTCCAATCCCCGGTTTGGACTGACCGGAGAAATCGAATCCAGCGGCGAACCGCCTGGCGGTGAAGCCAGTCTCGACACGCCGCTCGCGGCCGTGCAGATCCTGAGGCCGGTTCTCTTCGCTCCGCCGTCGATGCCGGCGCTCGACCTTCTTCTCAAGATGCAGGCCTCGCGCACCCATATGGCGCTCGTGATCGACGAATACGGCGGGACGGACGGCCTCGTGTCGATCGAAGACGTGGTCGAATCGATCGTCGGCGATATTGAGGACGAACACGACGAAGCGGAGCCGCCGGAGCTTCAGTCCCTCGGCGACGGCGTCTTCATGGCGGAGGCGCGCGCGCCGCTGGATGAAGTCTCGTCCGCGGTTAGCTTCGATTTTGCTTCCCTCGCCGACGCGGAGGAGGTCGATACGATTGGGGGCGTCGTCACCGCCGCCGCCGGCCGAGTCCCCAGCCGCGGCGAAATTCTGAAGGGACCGGGCCCGTTTGAGTACGAGGTGCTCGACGCCGATCCGCGTCGAATAAAGCGGCTGAAGATTTCCCCGCTTTCGACGCCAGGAGCCGGCCCTTCGCCGCCGGCTGAAAAGCCCGGCGCAACTTAGGCGCGGTTTGGTGCGGCGCATGGGAAGCTCATCGTTGCCAGCAGCGGCTTTGGCGCAGGCCGGGTTGCGGACAAATGTTATCGGGTGGACCGGCTCGATCGCAAAAGCTTGGGCCGACGTCGCGCAGGCGACGACGCTCGCTTGGGGTTGGCGGCGCCCGGCGATTGCCTGCGGTTCCGGCGCGTTTGGCGCTCTCGCGCTGCCGCCCTTTTCGCTCGTCCCGGCGATGATTGCGCCGATGACCATCGCGGTGTGGCTCATCGACGGGTCATATGTCGGCGGCAAGGGGAGGGGCGCCTGGGCCGGCGTGAGGGCCGCGTTCGCCGCGGGATGGTGGATGGGGTTCGGCTACTTCGTCGCCGGTCTCTGGTGGCTCGGGGCGGCGTTCCTCGTGGAAGCCGACAAGTTCGCCTGGGCGTTGCCGCTCGGGGTCCTGGCGCTGCCGGCCGGACTCGCTCTCTTCCCGGCGCTCGGATTTGCGCTTGCGCGCCTGCTTTGGTCGCCGGGTCCCTTGCGCGTTCTCGCCCTCGCGTTTGGGCTTGGCGCCGGTGAATGGCTGCGCGGCCTTGTCTTTACCGGTTTTCCCTGGAACGATATTGGGATGGCGCTTGGCGCCAACCTGACGCTGGCGCAGATTGCTTCGCTGATCGGCCTGCACGGCCTCGACTTCATAGCGATCGCGATTTTCGCCGCGCCTGCGACGCTTTGGCGATTCGACGACGGCCGATTCGCGGTCATGCCGACTGTGGTCGCGGGCCTCACATTGACCGCGATCGCCATATTCGGGGCGACGAGGCTTTCCGCGCCGACGGCGGACGTCGCGCCGGGTGTCGCGCTGCGCGTCATCCAGCCGAATGTCGCGCAGGATGCGTCGTTTTCGCCGGCGAACAAGGACGCCATTCTCAAGCGCTATTTCGCGCTCTCCGACAGGCCGACCAAGGCTTACCCGCAGGGTGTGCGCGACGTCACGCACCTGATCTGGCCCGAATCTGCGTTTCCCTTCATCTTGTCGCGGGACGCGTCGGCGCTGGCTCAGATCGCCGATTTCCTCAACGGCGGCGCGACTTTGATCACCGGCGCCGCACGAGTCGACGAGTTCGGCGAGAGCGGTCCGGCCTATTTCAATTCCATAGAGACGCTTACGAAGGACGGGTTGTCCGGCGGGCGATACGACAAGCAGCATCTTGTGCCGTTCGGCGAATATGTTCCCTTTGAGAACATTCTCGACAGGGTCGGGATCACCCAATTCATCCACATTCCCGGAGGATTTACGCCCGGCACCGGACGCCGGATTTTCGATGTTCGCGGTTTGCCGGAAGCGACCCCGCTCGTCTGTTACGAGGCGATTTTTCCTGTGGAAATTGGCGATGCGCTTTCGGGCGCGCATCGAGCGAGCTTTCTTTTGAACGTGACGGACGACGCCTGGTTCGGCGACACGCCCGGGCCGCGCCAGCATTATGCTCAGGCGCGATTGAGGTCGATCGAACTCGGCCTCCCGATGGTCCGGGCGGCGAACACCGGCGTTTCCGCGGTCGTCGACGGATTGGGGCGCGAGGTCGCCGCCCTGCCCGTCGGCGAGGAGAACGTTCTGGACTCCGCGCTGCCGAAGCCCCTCCCGCCGACTTGGCAATCCCGATTTGGTTCGCTAAGCGCTTTTGTGATAGCCTTGGCTTTGCTAATTGCCTGCCTTTGGGGCCGCAAGCGCGCGTGATTGAAACTAAAGATTGTGTCTCCCGCCGCTTGCGCGCTATGCGGGTGCCAGCTTATAGCTTACCGTAACGTGATGTAAACGGAACGGGAGTTTTCCTGACCGTGACCTCGGCAACAGCGGGCGGCAGGCTATGAGCGCGGCACGAAACGTCGTCGACGTCTACGTCGGAGCACGCCTCAGGATGCGGCGCGTGACGCTGGGGATGAGCCAGAGCCGGCTCGGCGAGCTTCTCGGGGTCACGTTCCAGCAAATCCAGAAATACGAGAAGGGCACGAACCGAATCAGCGCCAGCCGCCTCAAGCTGGCGGCGGAGGTTCTGCAGGTGTCCATTGACTTTTTCTATGAAGGCGGGCCGGCCCAGCCGTCGAAAGGCGGGCTCGCTGAAGATTCGACAGCTTTTGTGACCGAGTTCCTGTCCACTTCGGAGGGTTTCCAGCTCAACCGCGCTTTCGCGCGAATCCGGGACCCCAAGGTTCGCCGCAGAATTGTTGAACTCGTCCTGTCGCTCTCTCCGCCCGAGGATCAGGATCAAGCGCCTGTTCGTTAAAGCGAACAATATAGCTCCTCTGGCTTGACCAACCGAACGCTCGCTGTCAAAAGCGCGCGATTTGGCGGCCAATGGTGGTTCAGATGCTGCACGAGCGCCACAGTCATCGGGAGAAAGGGCGTATGGCTCGTCTCAATTACGAGTTCACCAGCGAATCGGTGTCGGAGGGGCATCCGGACAAGGTCTGCGACCGGATCTCCGACGAGATCGTCGATCTGTTCTTCCGCGAGGGCACGCAGCAGGACATCGATCCCTACGGAATTCGCGTGGCTTGCGAGACGCTGGCCACCACGAATCGCGTGATTGTCGCCGGCGAGGTTCGCGGACCGAAGCTCTCCCTCGACCAGATCGAATCCGCCGTCCGCGGCGCGATCAGGGACATTGGCTACGAACAGGAGGGGTTTCACTGGCGGAACGCTTCGGTCGAGGTCCTGCTGCATGAGCAGTCCGCCGACATCGCCCAAGGGGTGGACGCCTTGGGCAACAAGGACGAGGGCGCGGGCGACCAGGGCATCATGTTCGGCTACGCCTGCCGGGAGACGCCGGAACTCATGCCGGCGCCGCTCTATTATTCGCACAAGATTTTGCGGGAGATTTCGCGGGCCCGCCACTCCGGCGCCGAGAAGACCCTCGGACCGGACGCCAAGAGCCAGGTGACCGTCCGCTATCAGAACGGCAAGCCGGTCGAGGCGACCCAGATCGTCGTTTCGCATCAGCATTTGGACGAGTCTCTGACCTCCGATGACGTCGCAGCGCTCGTGCGCCCCTATGTGAAGGCCGCGCTGCCCCCGAGCTGGATCACGGCCAACACGGCCTGGCACATCAATCCGACCGGGAAATTCTTCATTGGCGGCCCGGACGGCGACTGCGGCCTCACCGGGCGGAAGATCATCGTCGACACCTATGGCGGCGCGGCGCCGCACGGCGGCGGCGCCTTCTCCGGCAAGGACCCGACCAAGGTCGACCGGTCCGCGGCTTATGCGGCGCGTTACCTCGCCAAGAACGTGGTCGCGGCCCATCTCGCCGACCGCTGCACGATACAATTGTCGTACGCGATCGGGGTCGCCCGCCCGCTCTCGATCTACGCTGACTTGCACGGGACCGGACAGATCGACGAGGGCAAGCTCGAGGCGGCGCTGATGGAGATCATGAACCTCAGCCCACGCGGCATTCGCGAACACCTCAAGCTCAATCGCCCGATCTTCGCCCGCACCTCGGCGTACGGGCATTTCGGCCGCGAGCCCGAAGCCGACGGCGGCTTCTCCTGGGAAAAGACCGACCTCGCCGACACGCTTCGCCGTCTCGCCTAAGGCGCCCCTTAACATCGGAAAGATGGTCGCGAGCGGAGAGACGCCGGCACCGCTGAACCGGCGCGTCCTCTACGGACGCAGCCGCGGCAAGACCCTTCGCCCGAGCCAGGAACGCCTTCTCGCCGAGGCGCTGCCGCGCCTGGAAATTGCGCCGGACGCGCTCGCGTCCGGCCCGTTGTTCTCCTTTGAGCCGCGCGAGATCTGGCTTGAAGTCGGCTTCGGCGCCGGCGAGCACTTGATCGACCAGGCGCGCGCGCGCCCCGACGTCGGCTTCATCGGCTGCGAACCGTTCCTCAATGGCGTGGTCGCGGCGCTTGGCACAATCGAGCGCGAGAAGCTCGTCAACGTGCGCCTGCGGCGCGGGGACGCCCAGGCGCTGCTCGAGGCCGCGCCGGACGCCTATTTCGGCCGGGCGTTCATCCTCTACCCGGACCCCTGGCCGAAGCGCCGCCACCACAAGCGCCGGGTCGTCTCGGCGGAGATGATCCGGCTGCTGGCGCGCGCGATAAGACCTGGCGGCGAGGTGCGCTTTGCGACCGACATCGACGATTACGCCGGCTGGACGCTGCGTCGCTTCCTCGATTCGCCGCATTTTCGGTGGACGGCTGAACATGCGGACGATTGGTGCGGCCCTTGGGGGGGATGGCGCCCGACGCGATATGAGATAAAGGCGCGCAAGGCGGGGCGGGGATCCGTTTACCTTACTTTTGTTCGCATGTGAGCCAATGCGCGAGCCGCGGCGGTTCTGCCGAAAGGGAGAATCACGGTAAGGAAGCTCGCGCCGAAGGATGTGTGATGTTGGATTCGATTGACCGCCGGACCGTTCTCAGGGCCGTCGCCGTCTCGGCGGCGGCCATGGGCGCGCCCGAGGCCTTCGCGGCGGAACCGGACGGACTGCAGTTCGAGCCGCCCGTTCCTTTTTCCTACGAGCTCTTCAAACAGAACGCGCGCGAGCGGGCGCACCGCCCCTATCAGCCGCCGCCGCGCCCGTCGCCCGAGGTCCTGGAGAAGATCAACTACGAGGAATGGGGCAAGATCAAATACAAGGACGCTTACGCCCTCTTCGCCGACGGCCCCGGCCCTTTCCCCGTTACGTTCTTCCACCTCGGCCTCTTTTTCCAGAAGGCCGTCGGCATGCACGTCGTCGAGGGCGACCAGTCGCGCAAGATCATCTACGAGCAGGCCTATTTCGAGATGCCGGCCAATTCGCCGGCGCGCCAATTGCCGCCGGGCGCGGGCTTCGCCGGCCTGCGCGTTCAGGAGGCGCGGAGCGGCCCGCTTGATTGGCGCAAGAACGACTGGGTCGCCTTTCTCGGCGCCGCCTATTTCCGCGCCATCGGCGAACTCCGGCAGTACGGGCTCTCGGCGCGCGGAGTCGCCCTCGACGTCGCGGTCGCCGACCGGCCGGAGGAATTCCCCGACTTTACCCAGTTCTACATCGACTCGGCGCCCGACGGGGACACGTTGAAGCTCTATGCGCTCATGGAGGGGCCGTCGATCGTCGGCGCCTACCGCTTCCTCATGACGCGCGGCAAAGGCGTCGTGATGGATATCGAATCCTCGCTCTTCGTCCGTGCGCGCGTCTCCCGCTTCGGCATTGCGCCCGTCACCTCGATGTACTGGTACTCGGAGACCAAGAAACCCAACGCCATCGACTGGCGGCCCGAGGTGCACGATTCGGATGGGCTCGAAATGTGGTCGGGCAACGGCGAGCGCCTGTGGCGCCCGCTCAACAACCCGCCGCGAATCATGGTCTCCGCCTTCAGCGATAACAATCCGCGCGGCTTCGGCCTCATGCAGCGCGACCGGGCGTTCGACCACTATCTCGACGGCGTCTATTACGACCGCCGGCCGAGCCTATGGGTCGAGCCCATGCCCGGGCCGATGGGACAGGGCTGGGGCAAGGGCTCGATCCAGCTCTGCGAAATCCCGACCGACGACGAGATCCACGACAATGTCGTGGCCATGTGGGTGCCGGCTGAGCCGGCGCTCGCGGGCGCCGAGCTTCAGCTCAACTACCGCCTCTATTGGCTCGCGCAATCCCCCGTCCCAAGCGACCTCGGAGTCGTGGTCGCCACCCGGCTGGGCCGCGGCGGCCAGCCCGGCCAGCCGCGCCCGAAGGGCGTGCGCAAGTTCATGATCGAGTTTTTGGGCGGGCCGCTCGCCAGCCTGCCCTATGGGGTCAAGCCCGAGCTCGTCATCACCGCCTCGCGCGGGACGTTCGGGTCTTATCAGCTCGTCGAGGCGGTGCCCGACAGCGTCGCCGGCCACTGGCGCGCCCAGTTCGACCTCGTCGTCGAAGGGACGGACCCGGTGGAAATGCGCGCGTTCTTGAAGTCGGGCGGCGAGACCATGACCGAGACCTGGCTCTTCCAGTACCACCCGTTCTGAGGAAGTCTCCGACCTAAATTAACACCTAGCATGTGCCATTTATGGCGGCCGCGCTTGGATTTCCAAGCCAGACCAAGCCAGACCAAGCCAGATCCAAGCCCGTCCAAGAAAATGCTCTTGGATTTCCTTGGATTTCCTCGTCCGAAATGAGCGTTTTCAATGACTTGCGGGCGACTCGGGCGAAAAAACGTTTTGCGTCCCCTTCCTCGACTAGAGCTGCTGGGTAGACCTGTGGAATGAGCCGCGGGCGCTCGGCCCCGGCGCCGGCGGGGCGCTTTTGTCTGATCCCATAACGCCGCCTTCTCACGCTCTCTCATGAAAAACGGAATTATGGTCGCGTTTTTCGAAAAAAGGAAGAGATTGTCGAAAACTCTGATCGGCTGTCCAAAGGCCGGAATCGGACCCAATGCGGAGGTCTCAACTCCCACGGGAGGGCGATCATTCTCCAACTTGATCTCGATCAATCCATGAGCTTGGAGCCTTGCAATAATACACATTGTAAACTAAATGATGAGAATAACGGTCCGAATCGGGTGTTGTCATGTGGCGCGGGTTCGCGCTCGGCCTGTGGGCGATCTCAGCGTTGATCGCCTCAGGCGCGAGCAGTCATGGAAGCGTGATCCAGAAAGCGGGCTGGCGGTACGTCTTCACCGATGATTTATGGGTAGGCGGACCGCCGCTATCTTTGAGTTTGATGCCGCGGCTGCGTGACGATCTTTGGAAATGCGAGCTAAAGATCCGCCGTGGGTCCTGCGACAAAGCGGTCATCCACCGCGACGAAAGGCTCGGTTCGGCGGTGCCGGATGCTTCCGCCAACCGGTACGTCGATCTGACCGGACACGCAATGAGCTTGAGCGGCATGATCATTACGCAGCGCGCCGAAGTCGACGACTTTGGCGACGTCATGCAATGGTCGATCGACGGCGAAAAAGTCTTCGATGAGGCGGGAATACGCTCCTGGTCGCGTCTCTCGCGAGGCGCGTCGCCATATGCGCGCTGGGTTCCGATTGAGGTTTACCGTTTCGATGGGGAGGGGCCTGGATCGTTCTCGGCTTGGGCCCAGCCAACGCATCTGACGGTTCCAGAACCGTCAACTTGGGCGCTTGTCGCAATGGGCTTGGCGGGGTTCGGCCTCACGAGCTATCGGGGTTGGGGCTCGCACTCGCGTCCCAAGGTTCGCGCAACGGCGGCTCCCGGAATGGATTTTGACGGCTAGCCCGGCGGCCGATCAGGTTGCGCCGTCAAATGTGGACGGCCCCTATTGGCAAGCATTATTTGACGCATTGAACGTTTTGGTCGGCTTCGGTCATATGTCCGGCCTTTTGGTGCGGCGCGGTGGCCGCTGGCCCTGATGAAGTCCGACGGCCCTGGTCCCGGATCATCGCGGCGAGCTTGGGCTCATGACGGCGAGCGGGGTGTCCTTGGCGTTCGGTGACGGCCATGTCGTTCATCACGTCTCGTTGACCGGGAACCGCGTCGAGCAGCTGGCCGGTTTGGCTTCTTCTGTTGGCCGCGGCGATCTTTTTCTCCGCCGCGTCGATCGACCGATCGAGCCCTTCGAGATGCGAGGCCAGCAGCTTCGCCATCTCTTTCGCCTCTTCCGGCAAAGACCCGTCGTTGTCGGCCAGCTCGAGCAACTGGCCGATGCGGCTGACGCACTTGGCGACGACGCGGCCGAACTCCGCCAGGTGGCCGCGTAGCGCATGGACGCTCATCGTCCGCTGCGTGACCAGCAACTCGCGGGTCTTGTGCATCATCAGCACAGCTTGCTGTTCTGCGCTCTTGATCGGCACGAATCTCATGTCGGGACGCGACATCGCCTCGCAGATCGCCGCCGCGTCGAGGGCATCGTTCTTGCCCCGTTTGACCTAGGGCTTGATGTAGGCCGGTGGCATCAGCGCGACCTCGTGCCCCATCGCGGCAAGCACGCGGGCCCAATAATGGGCCGACCCGCAAGCCTCCATGCCGACGCGGAAGGGGGCGAGCCGGGCAAAGAAAGCCCGCCTCTTCGGCTTCACCCGCTATCTCAAGCTCTGGAGAGAGAGGCGGGACAGGTTGCTCGCATGGTCCGACCTGACCTTGACCGGCTCAGAGCGCAGTTGATGCCGGTTGGGTGGGGCCGTCCACCTCATCATCGCGAGGAGCGGAGCGACGAAGCGATCCAGGGGCCAGGCGCTCTACGCGACCCTGGATTGCTTCGCTTCGCTCGCAATGACGGTCTTGGTGCAAGCGGTTTGGATAACGCTCTAAACCAGTACTCCGAGCCTCCTCGCGATGACGCCGCAATCTCGTCGGTTGAGGTCCAGGTTCGCCCCTCGCCGCCCTTGCGGCGCGCCTTGCCTAAGCGGATGATGCGCCATCTTCGGCGGAGCGGGGGCGTGGCGAAGCCGTCCATTTTTATCAGCTATGCGCATGAAGACGAGCCGGGAACGGCCGCGCCGGACGCGGTGCAATGGCTGTCGTTCGTCTACGATTTCTTGCGGCCCGGCGTCATTCAGAAGAAGATCGACGTGTGGATCGACGAGGTCATGCGCGGCGGGGACGATTGGGACGCCGAGATCAAGCGCAAGCTCCGCGCCTGCGACGTCTTCGTCCTGCTCGTCTCGAGATATTCGCTGGCGTCTGAGTACATCCTGGAGACCGAGATCGCGACCATTAAAGAGCGGCAGCAAGCCAAGGAGGACGTGCACGGTTATCCGCTGCTCTTGACGACGATTCCCGGTTACGCCCTCGATCCGGTGCGGCGCTGGAACGTCCGTCCGAAGAACCTGAAGCCCCTCGCGGACTTTCCCCAGAGGGAGCGCGAGCAGCAAACGGCGGACGCCGCCGACGAAATCATCGGGATCGCGGCGGAGATCGCCAGCCGCAAGGAGCCCGCTCCGTCGCCTCCTCCGCCGCCTCCACCGCCCGCCGCCGTGGCCGGAGCCGCGATCGAACCGCCGGCGAAGGTGGCGACGCCGGGTCCTCAACCGTTCAACTTGCCCTTCGTTTCGCTCGGGTCGCTATTCGTCGGCCGCGCGGAGCCGCTCGACGCCTTGCGCGCGGCGCTTGCGGGCCAGCCGACGGCCGGGGTGGCCCTCACCGGGCTTGGCGGAATCGGCAAGACGCGACTTGCGGTCGAATATGCTCTCGCGCATGCGGCCGACTATTCGGCGCTCCTGTTCGCGCGCGCCAGCGATGCGGCGACGCTGAACGCGAGCCTCGCCGCGCTCGCCGGCCGTGACGTTCTCGACCTGCCCGAGAAGGACGCGCATGAGGAGGCGGCGAAGGTCGCCGCGGTCCTGGGCTGGCTCGCCGCCCATCCGACCTGGCTCATGATCCTCGACAACGTCGACGACGAGAAAGCCGTCGCCGCCGTGGCGAACCTCATCCCCCGGCTGAGGAACGGGCATGTCATCGTCACCGCGCGCGCGACCATGCTTCCGGCGGCGTTGCAGAAGCTCGAACTCGGCGTGCTCGACGAGGATTCTGCGACCCATTTTCTGCTCGAGCGGACAGACGGGGAGCGCGAGAAGGCGAAGGACGACGAGGCGAAGGCGCGCGAGGTGGCGCGCGAGTTCGACGGGCTCGCGCTCGCGCTCGAACATGCGGGCGCTTACATTGCGACCGAGCGCATCGGCTTCGCCCGCTATCTGAAGCTGTGGAGCGAGAGCCGGGACAAGCTGCTCGCCTGGGTCGATCCGGGCGCCGCGGGCGCCGAGCGGACCCTCGCCACGACCTGGGCGACGTCGGTGGAAAAACTGTCGCCGGAAAGTCGCCGCCTGCTCGATCGCATCGCCGTGCTTTCGGCGCACCCGATCCCGGATTCGCTGCTCGACGTGGCCATACCTGGCGAGGCGGCGGGCTACGACGCTTATGCGGCGCGCGGTGGCCTCTTCGCCTATTCGCTCGCGACGCGCGCGATTGGCGAAGAGGGCCAGGGCTTCGTCGTGCATCGGCTGGTGCAGGATTTCGCCTATCGCGCCATGAGCGACGAGCGCCGCGCGCAAGCCTTGCTCGAGGCGCTGGATTGGGTGAACGCGGCCGTCCCGGATGAAGCTTGGGATGTCCGCACATGGCCCGTTCTCGACCCGCTTGCGCCGCATGCTCGCGTGGTCGCGCGGCGGGCGGACGAGGCGGGGATCGCCGAGCCCACCGCGCGGCTTTTTGACCGCTTGGCGACGCTGCTCCAATGGAAGGCCCGCTATAACGAGGCGGAGCCGCTATTTCGTCGTGCAGTTGCGATCGGCGAGAATTCGATCGAACCCAAAGACTTAGCTGCCTACTTGAATAATCTGGCGCTCTTCCTGAGCGACACAAATCGCCTCGCCGAGGCCGAGCCGCTCTATCGCCGCGCGCTTGAAATTGGGGAGAAGACCCTCGGTCCGGATCATCCCAACGTGGCGATACGCCTCAACAATCTGGCGCTCTTGCTGCAGGCCACGAATCGCCTCGCCGAAGCGGAGCCGCTTTTTCGCCGCGCGCTCGCGATTTGGGAGAACAGCCTCGGACAGGACCACCCACAAGCCGCGATAGGCCTCAACAATCTCGCGGCGCTGCTGGAGGACATGAACCGCCTCCCCGAGGCCGAGCCGCTTCACCGCCGCGCGCTCGCGATCCGCGAAATGTGCTACGGGCCCAACCATCCGGATGTGGCGCAGAGCCTCAACAATCTCGCGGAAGTGCTACGCACCACCAATCGCCCGGACGACGCCGAACCACTCGTTCGCCGCGCGCTGGCGATTTGGGAGAAGAGCCTCGGGCCGGACCACACACAAGTGGCGGCCGGCCTCAACAATCTCGCGAACCTGCTCCGAACTACAAACCGCCTCGGCGAGGCCGAGCCGCTCTTTCGCCGTGCGCTCGCGATCCGCGAGAAGAGCTACGGACCTGATCACCCAGATGTGGCGCAGAGCCTCAACAATCTCGCGGGGCTGCTTCGAACGACGAACCGCCTCGCCGAGGCCGAGCCGCTCCAACGCCGCGCGCTGGCGATCGTCGAGGCGAGCTTCGGCCCAGACCACCCGAATGTCGCGAGGTGCCAGTGGACTCTTGGCGCCATCCTGAAGGACATGAACCGCGCCGCCGAGGCCGAGCCCCTCTACCGCCGCGCGCTCGCCATTTTCGAGGCGAGGCTCGGGCCCGACCATCCGAACACGGCGGGCGTGCGCGCACACCTCGCCGCGCTTGTGGCCGCGCGCGGGGAGGAGGCATGAGAAGGAGAGGCTCTTTGTCCGGGCTGCCCATGCCATCCATTGGAACATGTTGCCGTCGGGTCGACGCGATCCGCTCCGGCGCGACCCCGGCCTTGATCGCCAGAACCGAAAGGCGCGACCGCCCGCCGACCCCCCGTGGAGGCGAACGGCGGGCCGTTGTCGGAGCGAAGCCGGACCGGCGGTCGAACAAACCCTAGACGCCCGCCCTGCCGATCGCGCGCACGCCATTCGTAGCCCGTTTTCCGCCTCACCCCGAACCGCCGGCAAAGAGCCGCAAACGGTTCCTCTCGCTTCTCGGCCGCAATCATAAAACCCATCCGCTCATCCACCGCGCAGGTCTCCCTCCATCCCATCGGCAAGGCCCTCCTCGCCGATCCGTAGACCGGTCACC
>DATJXI010000372.1:0-33563 GCA_035500275.1 Roseiarcus sp.
AGATGGTTCCGCGGCAGCAGCTACCCGACGCCATCATCAACGGTCATGCGACGGGATACCTGTGGGACGGTATGTCACAGGAAGCGCAGTTCGCGCCGTTTAGTTATCCAATGCCAGGCTATTCGCCGATCCACATGATCTATCGCTACGGCGGATCGGCCATGAGCACCGTCACGAAATCGGGGCGCTGGATCGACGCCTATCGGCACGAAAGCATCGAGTTCGTGGTCAACCAGTCCGTCTGGATGGAGGGCGAGGCGCAGTTCGCCGATATCATCCTGCCCGCCTGCACTGCGCTGGAGCGCTGGGACATCGGCGAATGGTCGAATTCCGGTGGGTACCTCCATCACGGAGTCATGTGCGTCAACAATCGCGTCATCACCCTCCAGCACAAGTGCATTGAACCCTTGGGCGAGTCGCGGTCCGATTACGACATCTTCACCGCCATCCTGACCCGGCTGGGGCTGGGCGCGGTCTTCACCGAGGGATGCGGCGAACTCGACTGGGTCAAGCGGGTGTTCGATTCGTCGGACCTGCCCCATCACATTTCCTGGCGGAACTTCTGCCGCAAGGGATACTTCGTCGTGCCGCCCGAAAAACCGGAGCTCCGCCAGCCGGTGGACATGCGCTGGTTCGCGGAAGGGCGACGCAAGGATGTGCCGGAACCCCACCCGCTGCCATCCCAATGGGCCGAAGAGTTCGGCAAGGGCGTTCAGACGCCGAGCGGCAAGCTGGAATTCGTGCCCGAAATCCTCAAGCGCAACACCGCAGACAACGCTGAACGTCCGCCGCTCAACAGCTACATCCCCTCGTGGGAAGGGCTGCGCGCCACGGAACGCGTTGAGCGCTATCCGCTGCAGATGATCGCCACCCACAGCCGCTACAGCTTCCACACCCACGCCGACGGAAAGAACAGCGCTGTCAGTCAGGTGGAGGACCATCGCGCGCTCGTCGGCGGGCATCGCTTCTACTTGCTGCGGCTCAATTCGGCCGACGCCGCCGCCAGAGGCATCGGCCATCGCGACCTCGTGAAGATCTTCAACGACCGGGGCGCGGTGATCTGCGCGGCGGATGTTTCGCCTCTTGTCGCTCAAGGCGTCGTCAAATCCTACGAGGCCAGCGCCGAGTTCCGGCTTATCGAAGTCGCAGGAGAAACGGTCGAGATTGGCGGCTGTCTGAACATGCTCACCCCCGACCGGCCGCAAACCCGTGGAACGAGCAGCATGTCCCCAAATTCATGCCTGGTGCAGGTCGAGAAGTGGCGCGCCGCCGACGCCTTCAAGACCGCTCGCGCAGTCCGAGAGCGGGCCCTCGAGCAAGTGTCGTGAGGAGGCGCTCCCATGAGCAAGTGGAACCTGATCATCAACGTCGGCCGCTGCGAGAACTGCTACAACTGCGTCATCGCCGAGCGGGACGAGCATGTCGGCAATGACTTCCCCGGCTATGCGGCTCCGGCCGCCGCCGTCGGCGACAGCCCGATCCGCATCCTGCGCCGCGTTCAGGGCAGCGCGCCCATGGTGGAGACCACCTATCTGCCGGTGATGTGCAATCACTGCGATGACGCGCCCTGCATTCGCCACGCCGGCGACGCCATCCGCAAACGCGACGACGGCATCGTCATCATCGATCCGGCGAAGGCCCGGGGCCGCAAGGACATCGTCGACTCCTGCCCCTATCGGGCGATCGTCTGGAACGAGGAGCAAGAGGTCCCGCAGACCTGGATCTTCGACGCGCACTTGCTGGATCAGGGATGGCCCCGGCCCCGCTGCCAACAGGTCTGCCCGACCGATGTCTTCGAAGCGGTGAAGCTTGAGGACGCCGCCATGCAGCAAATGGCGGCGAAGGACGGGCTTAAGACGCTCAAGTCCCGCCTCGGTGCCAAGCCGCGTGTTTGGTACCGCGGGTTGGAGCGGTGGGAGACTTGCTTCGTAGGCGGCAGCGTGAGCGCCGAGATCGCCGGGGTCGTGGACAGCGTGCAGGGGGCCAAGGTGGCCCTGTCTCAGGGAGGCAGGCCCGTCGCAACGACCACAAGCGACGGTTTCGGCGATTTTCGCTTCGACAATTTGCCCAAGGACGGAGGCGCCTATCGTGTCGAAGCATCACACGCGCATGGCGGCGCCTCTGCTGACTGTGTCCTGGGCGAAAGCGTCTATCTCGGCGAATTGAGGTTGATCTCGAACTGAGTAACCCCGGCTTTTCCCGGCTGTTCCGGAAAAGCCGCCGCTGCTGCTCGGGACGGGCGCGGATCTGCGACGATCGTTTCGACCGCCGGGGGCCTCCTTCGCCACTTCTTTCCTCTATGGCCAAGCTTTCGGCCGCACGCCTCATCGCCGATGCAGCCCCGTCGGTTGTGTTCGCGCGTGACGCTCCTATGTGGTATGGTCCATTCGGCTGAGCCGGCCAAAGCCTGGAGTTTGTCATGGCGCAAGGTTTGACCGCCCGGATCGTCGGGCTCGCCGGCAATGATCCGCTGTTTGCGCGGATCCGGCAGGAAGCGGAGGAGGCAGTGCGCCGCGAGCCCGAGCTCGCGACCTTCCTGATGACGAACATCCTGAACCACGAAAGCTTGGAGAGCTCGGTCGCCCACCGCGTCGCGTCGCGGCTCGATCATCGCGACCTTTCCGCCGCCATTATCCGGCAAACCTTCCTCGATGCGATCGGAAGCGATCCCTCGATCGGGGAGGCGTTCCGCGCCGACGTCATCGCGGTCGCCGACCGCGATCCCGCCTGCCGTCGAATGATGGAGTCGCTCCTCTACTTCAAAGGCTTCCACGCGCTCCAGGCCTATCGGCTTTCGCACTGGCTCTTGAAGGCCGGGCGGCGCGATTTTGCGCTCAGCCTGCAGAGCCTGTCGTCCGCCGAGTTCGGCGTCGACATCAACCCGGCGGCGCGCATCGGCAAGGGGATATTCATCGACCACGCGACAGGGGTCGTCGTCGGCGAGACGACGGTGATCGAGGACAACGTCTCGATCCTCCAGGGCGTGACCCTTGGCGGCACCGGCAAGGAGACCGGCGACAGGCATCCGAAGATCCGGCACGGCGTTCTCATTGGCGCGGGCGCAAAAATCCTCGGCAATATTGAGATCGGCTATTGCGCGCGCGTCGCGGCGGGCTCGGTGGTGCTCGCGCCGGTGCCGCACAATAAGACCGTCGCGGGCGTGCCGGCGCGGATCGTCGGCGAAGCGGGCTGCGCGGAGCCGGCGCGCGATATGAACCAGATCCTCGCCGAGAAGGCGTCCGAGGCTTAAGCCGCCTTGCGCGGACTCCCGGCTTCGTGCCAAAGGCGTCTCCCACGCGACGAAGATGGGGTTGAAGCCGGTGGATAAGGCCGAGATCGTGAAGCTGCGCGACTTCCTGCGCAAGTCCTTCGGCGCGCGGGCCTTGCGCGTCGCGCCGAGCTCGAAGTCGGCCGAGGCGGCGGACGTGTCGCTCGGCGAGTGCACCATCGGCACGATCACGGTCGATGACGAGGACGGCGATCGCTCCTTCGCTTTCGAGATGAAGGTTTCCGTCGGGCGCGCGGCGTTGCAGGACTACTTCCGCACGCTGTTCGAGAACCCGAAGCTGACCATCGCCGCGCGTCTGAAGAAGACGGATTCGGCCGAGCTCAACAACGGCCCGGAGTTCCTCGGCGTCGTGTCAGCCGACGATCCAAAGGGATCAAGCTTCACGCTGCAGATGGCGATCCTCGATATCGACCTCGAAGAGGAATGATCCTGGCGTCGGCGCGAAAGTTTGCCCGCCGGTTTCGTGATCGCCCGCAATCAAGGGGGTTTCGCAGGGCCGCAAGCGTTTCCAAATTGGGCGCCGGATAAGGCGCGCGGCGGCTGAGGCCGTCCTCGCGAGTCCCTCCTCGACCTCGGCCCCGCGTCTTCACTTCAGCGTCGAATTGCGGCGCCTGCGAAATGGCTTTATGCGTCGCAAAAGGACCCCGATGCCGGATCGCCGCATGAAAGCCCCGCGCAAATTTTTCGAGCCGCTCGCCATCGGCGCGCCGCGCCCGTACCTCGAGCTTGCGTCGCGCCTCGAGCGCATGATCCACTTCGTGCCGCCGCACAACGAGAAGCTGCGCGCAAAAGCGGGCGAGTTCGCCCGCGAGGTCGACGTCATCCTCGGCAACCTCGAAGACGCCATCCCGGTCGAGGCCAAGCAGGCGGCGCGCGAGGGTCTTATCGCGATGGCGAAGGCGACCGACTTCGGCCCGGCGGCTCTGTGGGCGCGGGTCAACGCGCTCAACTCACCCTGGTTTCTCGACGACATGACGCGCCTCATCGGCGAGATCGGCGACAAGCTCGACGTCGTCATGATCCCCAAGGTCGAGGGCGACTGGGACATCCATTTCGTGGACCAGTATTTGGCGCTCCTCGAAGCGCGGCATGGGCTGAAACAACCGATCCTCGTCCATGCGATCCTCGAGACCGCACAGGGCGTCAACAACGTCGAGGCGATCGCCGCCGCTTCGCCCCGGATGCACGGGATGAGCCTGGGGCCCGCCGACCTCGCGGCGTCGCGCGCTATGAAGACGACGCGGGTAGGCGGCGGCCATCCCGACTACCGGGTGCTTGCCGACGCTGCCCAAGCCGGCGGAGAGCGGGCCAGCGCCCAGCAGGACCCGTGGCACTACACGATCGCCCGCATGGTCGACGCCTGCGCGGCGAACGGCGTCAAGCCGTTCTATGGGCCGTTCGGCGACTTCTCCGACCCCGCGGCGTGCGAGGCCCAGTTCCGCAACGCCTTCCTCATGGGCTGTGCCGGCGCCTGGACCTTGCATCCGAGCCAGATCGCCATCGCCAAGAAGGTGTTCTCGCCCGATCCGGCCGAGGTCGCCTTTGCGCGCAAGATCATCGCCGCCATGCCGGACGGGTCGGGCGCGGTGATGATCGACGGCAAGATGCAGGACGACGCGACCTGGAAACAAGCCCGCGTCATTGTCGAGCTCGCCAAGCAGGTCGCGGCCAAGGACCCCGCTTATGCGGCGCTTTACGGCTTTGAATAGTCCAAACGGAGCATTGCGCTAGGCGTGGACATTTCGTTTATAGAAATTGTGCTAAGATACGTGGGCAAGCATACCAGAGGAGCCAACCAACGCGGAGCCTTGAACGATTCTCATCCCGCGATGGACTGCGACGATTTCGAGAATTGACGATGTTTCGGGGTTTTTCCATGACAACGCGCGTCGCAAAATTCACCATCGGCCAGGTCGTTAAACATCGTATCTACCCTTTCCGCGGCGTTATATTTGACGTCGACCCGGACTTCGCCAACTCCGAGGAGTGGTGGCTGTCGATCCCGGCGGAGGTCCGCCCGTCCAAAGACCAGCCTTTCTATCGTCTCTACGCCGAGAACGCGGACAGCCAATACATCGCCTATGTATCGGAGCAGAACCTCCTGCCTGACGACTCGGGGGAACCCGTGCGCCACCCCCAGATCAGTGAGACGCTGGAGCGGACCGCGGACGGTCGGTATCGCATGCGGGAGAAGTGGCTGGCCAGCTGACTGACTTCGGCTGCTTCGTCGGCGCGCGCGTGGCCCGGCGGAAATAGCGCTCGCTTTTAGCGCGAGACTACGGCTCCGAGTGCTTCGGAATAGCCGCGCAACCCGACTTGCTCGCGCTCCAAGTCGCCGAGTCGGGCGCAAGCCGCCCAGCCGCCGAGCGAGTGGGTGTTGATGATGACCCCCCCCAACGCTTGAAATAGGAGGACAGCATGGGCGTCGCGCAGGGATTGCCTTCGCCGCGGCGCATCCGACCCGCTGTTCGCCCCCAAGAATGGCGACGAGCGCGCCTTCACCAAGGCAAGAGTTCGAAAGCGAACGGGGAGCGGGCCGACGCCTTTGGCGAAGGACGGCGGCTTTGCTCCAGTTTCCTGGGTTGCGCCGCAAAAACTCCTATGTTAGGCAACCCCCGCCTTTAGGGTCGCAGCGGCCCGCGCGCCCATTTCATGCGAAGCGGAAACCCAAACGATTTCCTGAGGTTGGCGGCGCCTCAGGCTGTCGCGGGCGCAGTCGCATTCGACGTCTCGGGGTCAACGGTTTGGCGCAAGAAGATACGATCGTCTCCGGCGTCGCCGGCCGTTATGCGTCCGCCCTGTTCTCGCTCGCCCAGGATGACCGCCAGACCGACGCGGTTGCGCAATCGCTCGCGAAATTCGAGGCGATGGTCAAAGCAAGCCCGGACCTCGAGCGGCTTGTGCGGAGCCCTGTGTTTTCCGCCGAGGTCCAACTCAAGGCGCTCGACGCCATTCTCGCGAGAGAGGGGATCGAGGGCGTCGCGGCGAATTTCATCCGCCTCGTGACCGTAAAACGACGCCTCTTCTTCATCCGCCAGATGATCGCCGATTACCGCAAGCTCTATGACGAAAGCCGCGGCGTGATCCGCGCGCACGCGACGAGCGCCCGGCGCCTCTCCCCCGAGAACGTTGATGCGCTCAAAGAGCAGCTGCGCGGAGTGTCCGGCAGGGACGTGGAGCTCGACGTCAAGATCGATCCTTCGATCATCGGCGGGCTCATCGTGCGCTTGGGCTCGCGCATGGTTGACGGCTCACTCCGAACCAAACTCAACGCAATTCGCCTAGCTATGAAAGAGGCCGGCTGATGGACATCCGCCCTGCAGAAATCTCCTCCATCCTCAAGAGCCAGATCGCCAATTTCGGCGCCGAGGCCGAGGTGAGCGAGGTCGGCCAGGTGCTCAGCGTCGGCGACGGCATCGCCCGCGCTTACGGTCTCGACAAGGTGCAGGCCGGCGAAATGGTTGAGTTCGAGAACGGCACGCGCGGCATGGCGCTCAATCTCGAAACCGACAACGTCGGCATCGTCATCTTCGGCGCCGACCGCGAGATCAAGGAAGGACATACGGTCAAGCGCACCGGCGCGATCGTCGAGGTCCAGGTCGGCAAGGAGCTGCTCGGCCGCGTCGTCGACGCGCTCGGCAATCCCATCGACGGCAAGGGTCCGATCAGCGCCGTGCGCCGCGCGCGCGTGGACGTGAAGGCGCCCGGCATCATTCCGCGCCGCTCGGTCCACGAGCCGATGGCGACGGGGCTGAAGGCCATCGACGCGATGATCCCGATCGGCCGCGGCCAGCGCGAACTCATCATCGGCGACCGGCAAACCGGCAAGACCGCGATCGCGCTCGACACGATCCTCAACCAGAAGTCCTTGAACCAGGGCGACGACGAGAGCCGCAAGCTCTATTGCGTCTATGTCGCGGTCGGCCAGAAGCGCTCTACGGTGGCGCAGTTTGTGAAGGTGCTCGAAGAGAACGGCGCGCTCGAATACTCCATCATCGTCGCCGCCACCGCCTCCGATCCGGCGCCGATGCAGTTCCTCGCGCCCTTCTCCGGCTGCGCCATGGGAGAATATTTCCGCGACAACGGCATGCACGCCGTCATCATCTACGACGACCTCTCCAAACAGGCCGTCGCCTATCGCCAGATGTCGCTCCTCCTGCGCCGCCCGCCAGGGCGCGAGGCCTACCCGGGCGACGTGTTCTACCTTCACTCGCGGTTGCTCGAGCGGGCCGCCAAGCTCAACCAGGACAATGGATCCGGCTCGCTGACGGCGCTGCCCATCATCGAGACGCAGGCCAACGACGTGTCGGCCTACATTCCGACCAACGTCATATCCATCACGGACGGCCAGATCTTCCTCGAAACGGACCTCTTCTATCAAGGCGTGCGGCCGGCGGTGAACGTCGGGCTCTCGGTGTCGCGCGTCGGCTCCTCGGCTCAGACCAAGGCGACGAAGAAGGTAGCCGGCAAGATCAAGGGCGAGCTGGCGCAGTATCGTGAGATGGCGGCCTTCGCGCAGTTCGGCTCCGATCTCGATGCGGTGACGCAGCGCCTCCTCAACCGCGGCGCGCGCCTGACCGAGCTTTTGAAGCAGCCGCAGTTCTCGCCGCTGCGGATGGAGGAGCAGGTGTGCGTCATCTACGCGGGGGTGAACGGCTATCTCGACAAGCTTCCGCTTGAAAAAGTCCGCCCGTTCGAGGATGGGCTTCTCGCCTTCCTCCGCTCCAAGCAGCCGGGGATTCTTGAGGCGATCCGGACATCGACCGATCTCGCGAGCGAGACGGAGGCCAAGCTCAAGGCAGCGGTCGAAAGCTTCTCGGCTAGCTTCGCCTGATTCACCTCACCGCCAACCGGACCCCGCGCCCTTTTTGAGAGAACGCCGGGCGGAGACGTTTAAGCAATGCCGTCCCTCAAGGACCTCAGAAACCGGATCGCCTCCGTCAAGTCGACGCAGAAGATCACCAAGGCGATGCAGATGGTCGCCGTGTCGAAGCTGCGGCGCGCCCAGGCCGCGGTCGAGGCGGCGCGCCCCTACGCCGAGCGGGTCGAGAGGGTGCTGAACAATCTCGCCGGAGCGGCGACCGAGGGCCAGGGCCCGCGGCTGCTCGTCGGCTCCGGCTCGGCTCAGACGCATCTCCTGGTCGTTTGCACCGGGGAGCGCGGGCTCTGCGGCGCGTTCAACACCGCGATCGTGCGTATGGCGCGCGAGCGGGCCGTGACGCTCGCCGCCGACGGCAAGACGGTCAAGATCCTCTGCGTCGGCAAGAAGGGCTATGATCAGCTCCGCCGCACGCACGAGCGTCAAATCCTGGAACTGATCGACCTGCGCGCCGTGCGGATGATTACTTATGAAACGGCGCAGCCGATCGCCGAGAAGGTGCTTGCGCTCTTCGAATCGGGGGAGTTCGACGTCTGTACGCTTTTCTTCGCGCGGTTCAGGTCGGTCATCGCGCAGATTCCGACCGCCCAGCGGCTCATCCCGCCGGAACTCGGCCCGAAGAACGAGAAGGCGCCGCTTTACGATTACGAACCCGACGAGGGCGAGATCCTCGCTCAGCTCTTGCCGCAGGCGGTGACCGTGCGCATATATAGAGCTCTCCTTGAAAATATGGCGTCGTTCTTTGGCGCGCAGATGAGCGCGATGGACAACGCCACCCGCAACGCCGGCGAAATGGTGAAGAAGTACACCCTTCGCTATAACCGGACCCGGCAGGCGATGATCACCAAGGAGCTCATCGAGATCATCTCGGGCGCCGAGGCGCTCTGACCCAACCCCTCCAGCCAGCGAATATTGAAGGGCGTCAAAATGGCGAATATCGCGAATGCCACCGGCCGCGTCACCCAGGTGATTGGCGCCGTCGTCGACGTGAAGTTCGACAGCTACCTCCCGCCGATCCTCAACGCGCTCGAAACAATCAACAACGGCGCCCGCCTGGTGCTCGAGGTCGCCCAGCACCTCGGCGAGAACGACGTGCGCTGCATCGCAATGGACACGTCCGAAGGTCTGGTGCGCGGCCAGGAAGTGATCGACACCGGCGGCCCGATCTCGGTTCCGGTCGGCGAGGGCACGCTCGGTCGCATCATGAACGTGGTCGGCGACCCGGTCGACGAGGCCGGTCCGATCCCAATGGAAGCGCGCCGCGCCATCCATCAGCCGACGCCGGCCTATGTCGATCAGTCGACCGAAGCGCAGATTCTGATCACCGGCATCAAGGTTGTCGACCTGCTCGCGCCCTACGCCAAGGGGGGCAAGATCGGTCTGTTCGGCGGCGCGGGCGTCGGCAAGACGGTGCTCATTCAGGAGCTCATCAACAACGTCGCCAAGACCCACGGCGGCAATTCGGTGTTCGCCGGCGTCGGCGAGCGCACCCGCGAAGGCAACGACCTCTATCACGAGTTCATCGAATCGAAGGTTAACTCCGATCCGCATCATCCCGACCCGAGCGTGAAGTCGAAATGCGCTCTGGTGTTCGGCCAGATGAACGAGCCGCCGGGGGCGCGCGCCCGCGTCGGCCTGACTGGCGTCACGGTCGCCGAATATTTCCGTGACCAGGGGCAGGACGTGCTCTTGTTCATCGACAATATCTTCCGTTTTACCCAGGCGGGCTCGGAAATGTCGGCGCTCCTGGGTCGCATTCCCTCCGCGGTCGGCTATCAGCCGACGCTGGCCACCGACATGGGCGCGCTGCAGGAGCGCATCACCAGCACCACCAAGGGCTCGATCACCTCGGTGCAGGCGATCTACGTCCCGGCCGACGACCTGACTGACCCGGCCCCGGCGACCTCGTTCGCCCACCTCGACGCGACGACTGTGCTGTCGCGCGCGATTTCGGAAAAGGGTATCTATCCGGCGGTCGACCCGCTCGACTCGACCTCGCGCATGCTTACCGCCGCGGTCGTCGGCGAGGAGCACTACAACGTCGCTCGCCGAGTTCAGCAGGTGTTGCAACGCTACAAGGCGCTTCAGGACATCATCGCCATCCTCGGCATGGACGAGCTCTCCGAAGAGGACAAGCTGATCGTCGCGCGCGCCCGCAAGATCGAGCGCTTCCTGTCGCAGCCGTTCGACGTCGCGGCGGTTTTCACCGGAACGCCGGGCGTGCAGGTGAAAATCGAGGACACCGTCAAGGGTTTCAAGGGCATTGTCGAAGGCAAGTACGACAATCTGCCCGAGGCCGCCTTCTACATGGTCGGCACGATCGAGCAGGCGGTCGAGAAGGCCAAGAAGCTGGCGGCCGAGGCGGCTTGATCAAGCGAGCCGAAGCCGGAGAGCGCAATGGCCCTGTTTCCATTTGAACTCGTCTCGCCGAACAAGGTGTTGTTCAGCGGACCGGCCCAGTCGGTGGTCGTGCCGGGCGCCGAGGGCGATTTCCAGGTCTTGAGCGATCACGCGCCGGTGGTGACGGCGGTGAGGCCCGGCGTGGTCGGCATCGACGATGCGCAGGGCAAGCACATGCGCGTATTCGTGCGCGGCGGTTTCGCTGAGGTCAGCCCGCTGGGCCTCACCATTCTCGCCGAGACCGCCATTCCGTTTGAGGACCTCAGCGCCGCTCACCTCGAAGAGGAGATCAGACACGCGGAAGAGGACGTCGCCGACGCCAGCGAGGAAGACAAGCGTCTCGCACAGGAGAGGCTCGACCGTTTGCGCGAGCTGAGGGACGCGATGAAGCTTTGAGCGGCGGCTGAGACTTGCCGAACGCGCCGGTTAGACTAGCCTGCGTGTCGCCTGACTGATGATCACGCCCGCAGAGATTCGCGCCGCGCATGCGCGGATCGCCCCGCACATCCGCCGCACGCCGGTTTTTGACGTCGAGTCGCCCGTCTCACGCGGGCGCCCCGTTTCGCTGAAGCTGGAGCAGCTTCAGCATAGTGGATCGTTCAAGGCGCGCGGCGCTTTCCACAATCTCCTTACCCGCGGCGCGCCCGCGGTCGGCTGCGCCACCGCGTCCGGCGGCAACCACGGCGCGGCGGTCGCCTTCGCCGCCCGCAGGCTCGGCGTTCCCGCACGTGTGTTCGTGCCTGAAATCTCGTCGTCGGCGAAGATCGCCAGGATCAAAGCCTACGGCGCCGCTGCGGTCGTCGGCGGCGCGGCCTATGTCGAAGCGCAGCAGCGCTGCGACGCCTACGTCCGCGACAAGGGCGCATTGAAGGTTCATTCCTACGACGCGCCGGAGACGATCGCTGGCGCTGGGACGGTCGCGCTCGAATGGGAAGAAGACCTGGCGCGGCTCGGGCTGCCCGCGCTCGACTCGGTGCTTGTCGCGGTAGGCGGCGGGGGCCTCATCGCGGGCGTGGCGGCTTGGTTCGGGGGACGGGTGAAAGTCGTCGGAGTCGAGCCGGAGCGATCGTGCGCCCTGCGCGCGGCGCTTGCGGCGGGCGCGCCCGTGGACGTGACGGTCGACTCGATCGCCGCCGACTCCCTCGGAGCGAAGCGGGTGGGCGACATCCCGTTCGAGATCGCACGACGGCTTGTCGCCGAGGTCGCGCTCGTCCCGGACGTCGCGATCGTCGAAGCGCAGCGCTTCCTCTGGTCGCGCTTCTCGATCATCGCCGAGCCGGGCGGCGCCGCCGCCTTCGCCGCGCTCGCGAGCGGCGCTTACCGGCCCGAGCGGGGCGAGCGCGTCGGCGTGCTCGTCTGCGGCGCGAACGTGGATCTTACGGCGTTCGCCAGTTGTGTGACGGCGAGGGCTTAGAGGGGGCGAACCCGCTTTCTACAGCGTCGCTCGGCGCTCTCGGGTCAATGCGCACTTGGTCCTGTGGCCGGACCTGGGTTCGCCGCAGTCGCAGGCGAATAGGTCGGCATTGCGAGAGGCTGCGGCGCGAACTATTGTCCGCGGGCGTTCCGCGGCGGCCCGTCGTCCCGCGGCGTTGGGGCGTAGCCAAGCGGTAAGGCAGCGGATTTTGATTCCGCCATACGGAGGTTCGAATCCTCCCGCCCCAGCCAAGCAATCCGCCGCACCGGCGTCCATGAGGCATGTCAGCGAAGAACGCCGTGTCACCGCCATTAGCGACGCCGCGGAGACGGGAAGACCCCAAATGAATCGCCGCTGCAGCCCAGAAGCGGCGTTGGTTGGGGGGTCGGCGGGACCTGAAAATCCTTCATCGCTTGTGGTAAAAGGGGGCGGAGACAGAGACTTCACGCCGAACCCATGACCCCCGCGCTCATCGCCGTTGACTGGGGCTCGTCGCGCTTTCGGGCCTATCTTCTCTCGCCCGAGGGCGATGTCCTTGCCGAGGTCGAGTCGGCCGACGGAGTAGCGACAGTTCCGCCGGGCGGGTTTCCGGAGACCTTCATAGGCCTCGCGGGGGCGTGGCTTGGCGCCCATCCGAATGCGCCCGTCGTCGCCTCCGGCATGGTCGGCAGCCGGCACGGCTGGAGGGAGGCGCCGTACGTTCCTTGTCCCGCCGAGCCCGCCTCCATCGCCGCCAAGCTGGTGGCCGCTGAGGCCAAGGGGCGCCGGGTGTGGCTTGCCCCCGGCCTTTCATACGAAGACGAAACCGGACAGCCCGACGTCATGCGCGGCGAGGAGGTGGAGATCCTCGGCATCGCGGATTCAGGCGCGCGCCTCGCCGTCCTGCCCGGCTCGCACTCGAAATGGGCGGCGATGGACAGGGGCCGCGTGCTGCGCTTCCGGACCTTCGTCACGGGCGAACTGTTCGCCGCGGTCCGCGATCACACGGTCGCCGGCGCCTTCGCCCGCGCCTCAAAGCCGGGGCCACCCGGCGCCGCCTTCGCGCTCGGCGTCAGGCGCGGGGCCGCCGCCGCCCGCGGGGACGCGGGAGGCGGCCTCCTCGGGTCGCTCTTCGGCGCCCGCAGCCTGCCGCTCATGGGCAAGCTCCCCGAGGAGGATGCGGGCGACTATTTGTCGGGACTCCTCATCGGCGCCGAGATCGAAGAGGCGCGCCGCTTGTTCCCGGACGCGGCGCCGTATTTGGCCGGCGCGGAGGCGCTTGTTGCGCGCTATCTTGCGGCGTTCGCAGCGCTCGGGCTGGCCGCGCGCGCCGCGCCGCCGAGGGCCGCGGCCCGCGGCCTCCGCATATTGGCGGTGGCCGCCGGACTCACGCAGGCTTGATCCGACATTCGAAAGCCGGCTTTCGCCCTATACTGGAAGCCGCCGCATCAATTGGAAATTGGCGAGGAACTCCATGCGCACGCTCGCAGCAGCCGCCGCGCTTATCGCCGCCCTCGATATCGCCGCGGTCGCTTCCCCGGTCCCGACCCCCTCTTCCCGACTCTCCGGCCCTCTTGGGCGCCGCACCGCCGACGCGCGGGGCGTTCTTGTAGCCGGCGGGATGGGCGGGGGAGGCGGCGGAATGGGGGGCGGTGGCGGCGGAATGGGAGCCGGCGGCGGGATGGCGCGTTTCGGCTCGCCGCGCGTCACGACTGTTGGCCCTGCGCCTTGGGAGTGGTTCAGGTCAGGCTGCCCGCCCGCGGCCCCGCACAGGAAGCCGGAGACGCGTCACGCGACGCACAAATGCGACTTCGGATATTGAGGGGCGGTTCAAACGGGATCCGCTTCCTATGAGCGGCATTTTCATCAGCTACCGGCGGGGCGACGCCGAGGGCCAGGCGCGCGCGCTCTCAATCGAGCTTGCGAAATACGTCGGCGAGCAATCCATCTTCATGGACGTCGACAGCATCGCGCTCGGGCGCGACTTCCGGCAGTCGCTGCACGACAGCCTGGAATCCTGCGACGCCCTGCTCGCGCTCATCGGTCCCCACTGGCTCGACAGCGTGGACGCTTCGGGACGCCGGCGGCTCGACGATCCCGCGGATTTCGTGCGTCAGGAGATCGCGACCGCGCTCAAGCGCAACATTCCGGTGACCCCGGTGCTCCTGCAGGGCGTGACGATGCCGCCGCGGGACCGCCTCCCGGACGATCTCAAGGACCTCGCTTTTCGCAACGGCTGCGAACTCAGCCACACGCGCTGGCATTCCGACGTGCGGGAAATGATGCAACGGCTGGGCCTTGGGGGCGAGGCAGCCTCGCCCTATCCGGCGACGAAATGGATCCAACTGCCGGGCGCCTCGGCGCAGCCGGCGGCCCGGCGCCAGGAAGCCCCGCAGCTTCCCGCCTGGCTGACCCGTCGCCGGGCGATCGCGGCCGGGGCCGTTGCCGCCGCAGCGGCCGGAACCGCGATCGGGTTCCCGGCGATTCGGCGCTGGGCGACGAAGCCGCCGGCCCCATCCTTGCGGCAGACCGCCTTCGACACCGCCGCCCTGGACCGCAAAGGGGCGCCGCTCCAGACTCAGAAAGCGAGCGCCGCCGTCTTCACCGAACCGCTGACCGCCGGCGCTGGTCTCGACATGGTCGCGATCCCGGGCGGCGAATTCATCATGGGCTCGCCCCCTTATGAGCCTAAGCGGCGCGCCAACGAAGGGCCGCAGCATGTCGTCAAACTCAACCCGTTCTTCCTCGGCGCGTCGCCTGTCACCCAGGCGCAGTGGGCTGCCGTCGTGATGTCGCACCCGGAGAAGATCGTCCGCGGCCTCGATCCGTTTCCCGCCCTCTTCAAAGGCGCGGATTTGCCGGTGGAAAGCATAGACTGGAACGAGGCGGACGAGTTCTGCCGCCGCCTCGCCGAGATCACAGGGCGCGCTTATAGGCTGCCGAGCGAGGCGGAGTGGGAATACGCCTGCCGCGCCGGGTCGGCCGCCCCGTTCAACGTCGGCCCCACCATCACCACCGACCTCGCCAACTACTGCGGCGCGGGCGGCGCGGTCTGCGGCGAGAGCGACGGAAAGAGCGTCGCCTCGAACATCTACGACGGCGTCGCCTACGACTCGGGCGCCTACGATGAGGGCCCGGTCGGAATTTTCCGCGGCAAGACGACCCCGGCCGGAACTTTTCCGCCGAACCGCTTCGGCCTCTATGACATGCACGGCAATGTCTGGGAATATTGCCTCGACGTTGCGACGCCGAATTACAGCGACGCGTCCCCGACCGGCGCCGCAAATCTCGCCGGGAGCGCGGGGCGCATCCTGCGAGGCGGATCCTGGTCGCACAACCCTGCCATTTGCCGCTCCGCCTATCGCGACGAGATCGCGCCCGACAATCCCGGCTGGCGGGGGCGGATCGGGCTTAGGGTCGCGTGCACGATCTAGGCTTTCGGAGGAAGTCGGTTCGTTGGCGCACGCACGTTCGGCGGGCGCCATTTCTGCGCACGAATCGGGACTTTTCAACGGTTTTGGCGCCGCTTCCGTCCGACCGGTTTTTCTCCTCAGGAGCCTGGCGGGTTTCGCGGCAGTTGCGGCGCTCGGCGCGGCGGGCGCGGCCACCGGCCGCGCCTACAACCGCGCTCACACGCTCTTCTGCGGCTCTTTCAGCGCCCTCCACTGGGCGTCAAGCAGCGCTTCGCCGAAATCGAGCGCGTCGGTGGCGACTTCCCGGATCAGCGACAGCGGCGTCGGCCGCCGCGCCATCAGCCGCCCGGTCAGGGCGTTCTCCTCGAAGGTGAAATGCGTGTGGTACTTCTTCGCCAGATTTTGCATCGCGATATTGTCCGGGAGGCAGACGATCTCGATGGTCTCGACGCCGTGGTTGCTCGCGGCGCGCATGATGCGCTTGAACAGCTTCTGTCCGATGCCCTGCCTTCGCTGTTCGCCCTCGACCGAGAACGCGGCCTCGGCGTGGATATGTCGGCCGAACGGCGCCTGCTCGGTCCAAATCGCCCGGTTCGAGCGCAACTCGGCCGCCCCGCACAGACGCCCGTCGATGAAAGCCCCGTAAAGGAGGTCCCCCTCTCCGAAACAACGCTCCGCGTAGCGCGACAGGAACTCGTCCGACATGCCGCCGCCGAACCGCTGGTGTCGGCTCAGCGGATCGAGCCGCAGCAGATGGTCGCGGAAAGCCTCCATATCCGCCGGCCAAAGGCGACGAATTTCTACGTAGGACAGATGCTCTTGGCTCATTAGCTACCTCGCCGATTCCGCCTCGGCGCTTCCAGCCCCAACCCTCAATATCTGGCCTCGCCCAGCATTTTTCAAGCCGGCGGAAAAATCTTCATTCGAGCCGATCGTTAAGCCGAAGCAGAATCTTGCCCAAAACCTGGCGCTTCGAGATCGATTCGAACGCCTGTGCGTACTCTTCGATCGCGTATTTCGCGTGAATGTGCACGCTGAGCGCGCCATCTTCCGCCCAGTTCAAAAGTTGCTTCATGTTGTCCCGATTGGCCTCGACCTCGCGGGCCGTGAACTCGCCCCAATAGACGCCGCGGATGTCGCAGCCCTTGAGAAGGACGATGTTCAGCGCGATTTTCGGAATTTCGCCGGAGGCGAAGCCGATTACGAGAAACCGCCCTTTCCAGCCGAGCGATCTGAGCGCGGGCTCGGCGAGCGCGCCGCCGACCGGATCGTAGACGACGTCCACGCCCTTGGCGCCCGTGAGTTCCTTCAAACGCGCGCGCAAATCCTCGGTCGCGTAATTGATCGTCTCGGCCGCGCCGAAGCGGCGGGCGAAGGCGAGCTTCTCATCCGAAGAGGCGCAGGCGATGACGCGCACGCCCATCGCCGCGCCGATTTCGACCGCGGCAAGCCCGACGCCGCCGGAGGCGCCGAGCACGACGAGCGTCTCGCCCGGCTTCATCTCGGCCCGCTGCTTCAGCGCATGCAGGCTCGTGCCGTAGGCGATGGCGAGGCCCGCCGCCTTGTCGAGCGGCAGGCCGTCGGGCACGCGCGCGAGGCGGTTCACGGGGACCGCAATGCGTTCGCTCGCGGCGCCGTAGCCGGAATAGCCGAGCACGCGGTCGCCGACGGAAACGCCCTCCGCCTCCGGGCCGAGCGCGACCACCCGGCCCGAGAACTCGCCGGACGGCGAGAACGGCGGCTCCGGCTTCAGCTGGTACTTGCCCTCGATGATGAGCGTGTCGAAGAAGTTGAGCGCCGCATAGGCGACCTCAACGACCGCCTCGCCCTTGCGCGCGACGGGCGGCTTGACGTCGAGCACTTTGAGGTTCTCGGCCGGGCCGAGCGAGGGGCAGATCAGAGCTTTCATCTTCGACTCCCAATTTTACTCATTTTTCATTAACCAGAGGCAGGGTTTACAAGGCGGGCCCGGCACGGAAAAGTCGAAGGCCGGAATTTCGCCCGGATCGCTCGGCATGAGGCGCCCCGAGCCATCTTCGCGGGCCGCGAGGAGGCGGGGACCGAGGACGAATATTGATGGTATTTCCTTCGCTTGGCCCTATTCGAGGCGCTTTCCCGATCGCGATCGCAGCGGCTCTCGCTCTCGTTGGCGCGTTTGCTTCCGCGGACGCCGCTCCCAAGAAAGCCAACAAGTCGGACGAATCGGCGAAGCCGGCGCTCGTCGCCACATTCGGCGACTGGAACGTCTTCGTCGGCCGGGCCGGCAAGAGCCGCATCTGCTACACGCTCGCGCAGCCGAGGACGCGCGAGCCTTCGACCCTCAATCGCGACCCAGGCTACGCCTTCATCTCCAATCGGCCGGCGGAAGGCGTTCGCAACGAAGTCTCGTTCATCATGGGCTTCGACGTCTCCGCTGGCGCCGAGGCGGACGCGAAGTCGGAGCCAAAGTCCGCCGGCAAGCGGTCGAGGTCGGACGCGAAATCGAAGAAAGCGATCGCCGCGCCGGTCGCGATGGTGGACGAGGCGAGTTTCGACCTGCTGCCCAAGGGCGCGAACCTGTGGGTCAAGAACGCGGCGCGCGAAAGCGCGCTCATTGCGGAAATGCGCAAGGGCGCGAAGCTCGAGATCAAAGCCTACTCGATCAAGGGCAACGCCTCGACCGATACCTATTCCCTTTCGGGCTTCTCGCAGGCGTTGGATCGCCTGCAGAAAGAGTGTCCCGGCAAGACATAAGTCGAACTTGGGGTGGTCGGTCGGATTGGAGGCGGCGCGCTGCGCCACGTCGGCGCCCGTCGTCGGCATCGGCGAGGCGGCGGTCCACATGGGGAGCCTCATTGCGGAGAAGTTCAGCGTCGCGACGACGCTCGCGCGATCGATCGCGCCGGCGCCGCTCGGCCGCTTTCCCGGCCATCAGGAGGACAGCATCCCGACGGCGCTCATATCACCGCCAAGAGCCCGCCGTCGACATAGATGATCTGCCTGTTGACATAGTCGGAGGCGCGAGAGGCGAGAAAGACAGCGGCGCCGATGAGGTCGTCCGGCTGGCCCCAGCGGCGCGACGGCGTGCGGCTCTTGACCCACGCGTCGAATTTTTCGTCCGCGACGAGCGGCTCAGTCATCTCTGTCACCATATAGCCCGGCCCGATGGCGTTCGCCTGGATTCCGTCGGCGGCCCATTCGGCCGCCATTGAGCGGGTGAGCATCTTGAGCGCGCCCTTGGCGGCCGTGTAGGGCGCGATGGTCGCGCGCGCGACCTCGGCGGCGAGCGAGGCGATGTTGATGATCTTGCCGCCTCGCCCGCGCGCGATGATGCGGCGGGCCGCCTCGCGCGCCATGACGAAGGCGGCGGTGAGGTCGGTCTCGATGACGCGGCGCCACTCGTCGGTCGCGATGGCGAGCATCGGCTTGCGCAATTGTACGCCCGCGTTGTTGACGAGGATGTCGATGGGCGCGCCCTCCACGTCGAGCCGGGCGAATGCGCCCTTCACCGCCGCCTCGTCGGCGACGTCGAAGGCGAGCGCGCGCGCTTTGAGGCCCGCCGCCTCGAAGGTTTTGGTGGCTCCGGCGAGCTTCTCCTCGTTGCGTCCGTTGAGCACGACCACGGCGCCCGCCTCGGCGAGGCCGCGCGCGATGGCGAGGCCAAGCCCGGTCGAGGAGCCGGTGACCAGCGCGGTCCGCCCGCTTAGATCAAAAAGGTTTAGAGCAGCCATGGCTACTTCCCAATGTCCCGGTCGGCCTGAAGCTTGTGGGCGGCAAGCGCCATGAGGCGCCGGTCCCGCCAGGCGGCGCGCTCGGTCAGCGACTCCGCCGGAAGCTGTTTGCGGCGTTCGGCCTCGATGCCGTCCATGACGGCGCCCGACCAGTCGGCGCGCCACTGGGTCGTGGGGAAGACGCGCGCGTAGATGTGCTGATAGCGCTTGGCGTAGTCGCGCACGCCTCCGGGGGCGTTGAGGTCGATCGTCTCGAACGGGCCCATGAACGACCAGCGCAGCGCAAGCCCGTCGCGCAGCGCGACGTCGACGTCCTCGATGGTCGCGAAGCCTCGCTCGACGAGGCGGAACGCCTCCTCGAGCAGCGCGCCCTGCAGCCGGTTGACGACGAAGCCGTCGATCTCCTGTTTCATCACGATCGGCGAATGCCCCGCTTCCTTCAGCAGCGCCGCGGTGCGCTCGACCGCGCCCATGTCCGTCCACGGCGCCGGGATGATCTCGACCGCCGGGATGAGATAGGGCGGGTTGATCGGGTGGGCGACGAGGCAGCGCGCGCGCCCCGCGAGGCCCTCGGTGAAGAGCGAGGGAAGGATCGCCGAGGTCGAGCTTGCAAGCACGGCGTCGGGTTCGGCCACCCCGTCGAGTGCGGCGAAGACGCGGCGCTTGATCTCCGGATCTTCGGGCGTGTTCTCCTGGACATGCGCGGCGCCCTCTAGCGCCTCTTCGAGCGAGCCGGCGCGACGCATGCGCGACCGCACGACAAGCGGCGCCCCGCCGTCGAGCAGCCCGTAGGCGTCGAGGTCAGGCAGGGTCTTGTTGACGAAGCGCAGCGCCTCGTCCACCGCCTCCGGCCGCTCGTCCCAGATCGCGACCTCATGGCCGGCGCGGGCGAACGAGACAGCCCAGGCGCGGCCGACGAGTCCGAGCCCGACGAGGGCGATCTTGCTCATGAGCCCGTCCTCCCGCTTGAATGCCGACTGGCGCGACCTTTGCGCCGTTGGTAGCAGGCTCGCGTGCGGCAAGCCACGACTTTGGCGCGCATTGGGCGGAAGTCCAAGCGGGTGATATGATCAAGCGATGAAGGAATTCGAAATTGCAAAGCTCGCCGCCTGGATCGCCGAGGTCGGGCTGAAAGGAAGCAGCGAGACGGCGCTCGTCGAGGGCTTCTGCGAGCGCGCGGCGGCATCGGGCGTTCCGCTCGCCCGCGTGCTCGTGCTCATCGACACGCTGCACCCCATCCATGAGGGTCGCGCCTTCCGCTGGGAGCGGGACAAGCCCGTGACCGCAAGCGAATACGGCCGGACGAACGCAGGCGAAGCCGCCGAACGCTGGCGTTCAGGCCCGTTCTACAGGATGCTCGAAGCCAACGAATCCGTGATGCGTCGCCTTGTCACGGCGGAGACCGTGTCCGAGTACCCGCAGTTCGCCGAGCAGGTCGCGGGGGCAATGACTGAGTACGTGATCATCATCAATCGCTTCGCCTCCGACGGCGTGATCGGCGAAATGGACTGCTTTTATGCGACCTTTATGACGGACCGGCCCGGCGGCTTCACTGACGATGAGGTGGCGGCGCTCGAACGTTTGACGCCGCACCTTGGGCTCGCGGTCAAGGCGGCTTCGCTCGCCCGCATCGCCGAGACGCTGGTCGAGACCTATCTTGGCCGTGACGCGGGCCGCCGGGTTCTCCGCGGTCGGATCGAGCGCGGCGTCGCCGAACGCATCAAGACGGTCTTATGGTTCAGCGACCTGCGCAACTACACGCGCATCGCCGATTCCGCCGACCCGGAGCAGATCATCCCGCTCCTCAACGACTACGCCGACGTCATCGTCTCGGCCATTCACAACCATTCGGGCGACGTTCTGAAGCTCATCGGCGACGGGGTGCTCGCGATCTTTCCTGCGCACCAACGGGCGCGGGCCTGCGCGGCGGCGCTGGGCGCCGCGAGCGAGGCGCGCGAGGCGGTCGCGGCCTTGAACGCGCGCCGCATCGCCGAGGGTCTGCCGGCGACGGACATGTATCTCGGCCTCCATCTCGGCGTCGTCTTCTACGGCAACATCGGCAGCACCGAGCGGCTCGACTTCACCGTGGTCGGGCCGGCGGTGAACGAAGTGGCGCGCATCGCCGCCATGTGCCGGTCGGTCGATCAGCCGATCCTCATCTCCTCGGCATTCGCCGCCTCTGTTGCCGAGGAGCGCCGGCGCTTCGCATCGGTCGGGCGATTTGCGCTGCGGGGCGTGGGCAAGCCGCAGGAGCTCTACACGCTGGATGTGGAAGCGGAGGGCTTGCCGGCCGCCGCGAGCTGACACGGAACCATTTCGCGGACCACGCCGATGCTTGACGGCCTGGCCGCCCCGCTGGGATACGAGCGGCGCATGTCTTCGCCTCCGCCGCCCGTCCTCTCCGTCGAGCGCCTGACCAAGTCGTTCGGGACTTTGCGGGCGGTCGACGAGATATCGTTCCATGTGTCGGCCGGCGAAATCGTCGGGCTGCTCGGTCCCAACGGGGCCGGCAAGACGACGACGATCAACATGATCCTGGGCGTGCTGGCGCCGACGTCCGGGGACATCCACATCCAAGGGATCGACATCGCCAAGGATCGCAGCGGCGCCCTCGAGGGCGCCAATTTCGCCGCCGTCTACGCGCCGCTTCCCGGCAATCTCACGGTCGAGCAGAACCTGCGCGTTTTCGGCAAGATCTACGAGGTCGAGGACCTCGCGCGCCGGATCGACGAGCTTCTCGAAACCTACGATCTCGCGCGCTACCGGAAAACGAAGGCGGGCGTCCTGTCGTCGGGCGAGCAGACGCGGCTCGGCCTCGCCAAAGCCATGCTCAATCGTCCGAGGCTGCTGCTGCTCGACGAACCGACGGCGTCGATCGATCCCTCGGCCGCCCGCGACATTCGGGCCGGGATCGCCTCTCTCGTCGAGGGCGGTCATTGCGGCGTGCTCTGGACGAGCCACAACATGTACGAGGTCGAGGCGGTGTGCGACCGCGTGCTCTTCCTCAGCCACGGGCGCATCGTGCTTGAGGGCGATCCGAAGAAGCTCCCCGGGCTGCACGGCGCCGAGACGCTCGACGACCTTTTCGTCAACGTCGCCAACGAAAGGCCGCCGAAGGAGCGGGCGCCGTGAGCCGTTCGCGCGTCTCCGCGGTGGTGCTGCGGATCCTCTACCTCTATCGGGGCAGCCCGCAGCGCGTCTTTCCGATTTTCGTCTGGGTCGTGGTCGACATCCTGCTCTGGGGATTTCTCACCCGCTACCTCAACTCGGTGTCGCGGGCTGAGGTCAATTTCGTGCCCGCGCTGCTCGGCGCGGTGCTCTTGTGGGATTTTCTCACCCGCGCCATGCAGGGCGTGACGATGGCCTTCTTCGAGGACGTGTGGTCGCGCAACTTCCTCAATTTCTTCGCCACCCCGCTGCGCACCTCGGAATATCTGGCCGGACTCGTCCTCGCCGCGGTCGGCTCGAGTCTCGTGAGCCTCGCGGTCATGGTCGTCTTCGCGCGCGCCGCCTTCGGCCTGTCGTTCCTGGCCTATGGGACGGGGCTTGCGCCGTTTCTCTTCGTGCTCTTCGTGACGGGGATCGCGTTCGGCGTCGCGGCGGCGGGCCTCGTGTTGCGTCTCGGACCTTCGTCGGAGTGGCTCATCTGGCCGATTCCGATGATCGTGTCGCCCTTCGCAGGCGTCTTCTACCCGGTGGCGGTACTGCCTCTATGGATGCGGGCGATCGCCGCCTTCCTGCCGCCGTCCTACGTGTTCGAGGGCATGCGGGCGGTGGTTCGCGGGTCGCCCACGCCGTGGGACCGCCTGGCGGTTGGCGGCGGCCTCGCAATCGCCTATCTCGCGCTCGCCTGCCTCTTTTTCATGGCGATGTACCGCACCGCCATCCGCACCGGGCTCATCGCCCGCTACAGCGCCGAGACGGTGGGCTGAGGTTGGGCTGAGGCGCAGCCTCTTGCGTGCAGGGCGTGCGCCGGGCAGAGTGTCCGCGGATTCGGGCTGGCCACGGCCCGCGGGCTTTAAGGCGCGGGGCAGGGAATGCGGGTTCTTGGTCTGATCGGCCTCATGCTGGCCCTAAGCGGCTGCGCCAGCGAGAGAACCATAACCTTCATCTACTATCCAAACCGCCCATACGGCGACGCCTTTCCGACGCCCGCGCAATTCTCGGCCGAGGCGCAGGCGGAATGCGCCAAATACGGACTGGTGGCCGTCCACGAGTGGGACAATTGGGCCGACTTCCATCGCGTCCGGACCACCTTCCGCTGCTATGCGCACTGAGCGGGACGTTACGCGCTACTTCCCGTACACGAGCTTCATCGACCGCGGCTGCCAATTCGGCGGGGGAGGATAGGGAGCGGCCTGGGCGATCGCGTTCATGACCGCCAGGTCCAGGCTCGGCGAACCGCTTGAGGCCGCGAGATGCCGCTCCACAAGGTTGCCGCCTTCGTCGACCGTGAAGATGACGGCGCCGCCCCTGCTCGGACGGGGCCCCGACGGCTCGCGCAGATGCTGCTTGATCATGCCGAACACGATCGTGAAATAGCGTGTGTCGGCGTTTCCGCCGACCACGGGCGATTCGGTCGCGGCGTGCGCGAATTGGTACTGCGGCAGGACTTCCGCTGCCGGCAGCGGCGCGCCGGTCGGCGCCGGAGCGCGCGGCTTCGGCGCCCTCGGCGGCGAGGGCTTGTCTTCGTCCTGCGCCGCCGCGGGCGGCGCTTCGCCATCCGCCGGCGTTGGCGTCTCCGCCGCAGGCCGCTCCGCGTCGGGCATGGGCTTGGCCTGCTCCGGCGGCGGCGAAGCTTCCGCTTTCTGCTCCTGCCGCGCGGCCGGCCTCTCGGATTCTTGCGGCGCGCCGAGCTCACGCGACGGCTCGGCGCGGGCCGGCGACTGGGTCTTGTCGTCCGGCGACTCGCGGTTCGCCTTTTCCTCAGTCGCGGCGCTCGGGGCGTCGTAAGCCGGGCGCTCGTCCTCGGGCGTCGGCGGCGGCTTGGGCTGCTCTTTCTGCGGCTCGGGCTTCGGAGGCGGCGGCGGGGGCTCGACCACCACCTCGACCGGAATCTCCTCCATGGGCGGCGCGGGCCGGGGCGCGAAGACGTAGAGGAGGACGAGCCCAACCGCGAGCACAAGGTGCAGCGCGCCCGCCGCCATGAGCGCAATGAGAAGCGCGCGCCGGTCGGCCGAGGCCGGCTCCGGCGTCGCCAATTTGTGATCGAGCGCGTCGGCGCCGAAATCGGCGTCCGACAGCGACGTGGCGGTCGACACGAGTCCCCGTTGCAAAGCGACGGGCTTTCTTGGTCCATCGGCGCCGCCCCGGTCAATGGCTGTGGGGGCTCGTGAATTTCACAGGCATGTGAACGCCGACGGCCGCCGCCGTCTTTGCCCGCCGGCTCGATTTGCGCAATGGCTTTCGCTTTCGGCTGGGATTGAAAGCGTGGACTTTTCGGAAGCGAAGCCGGGTCTTCCTCGCGCGCCGCGCGCGCTCCTGTTCGATTCCGGGCTCGGCGGCCTCTCGGTGCTCGCCGAGATCGACAAGCTCCGGCCGGATCTCGACATCGCATATGTGGCCGACGACGCGGCCTTTCCCTACGGCAGGCTCGGGGACGCGGAGCTGACCGTCCGGGTCGAAACGGTGATGGCGAGAGCGATCGCCGACTTTAGCCCGGACATCGTCGTCGTCGCCTGCAGCACCGCCTCAACCCTTGCGCTATCGCGCCTGCGCGAGCGCTGGCTGGGGCTTCCCTTTGTCGGGGTCGTGCCGGCGGTGAAACCCGCGGCGCAAGCCTCGCACTCGCGGCTCATCAGCGTATTGGCGACGCGCGGAACGGTGGCGCGAGGCTATACGCATGCGCTCGTGCGCGAGCATGCGGGCAACTGCGAGGTGACGCTGGTCGGGTCGTCGAGGCTCGCCCCGATCGCCGAGCAGGTCATGCGCGGCGAGACGGCGGACGAGGGTGAGATCGCACGCGAGATCGCGCCCTGCTTCATCGAGAAGCAAGGCCGCCGGACGGACCATGTGGTGCTCGCCTGCACGCATTTTCCGCTGCTCATGGATTTTCTGACGCGGCTCGCCCCATGGCCGGCGGCCTTCGTGGACCCCGCGCCCGCGATCGCCCGGCGGGTCGATTCGCTCCTTGGGCCGCCGGCGCCGGCGCCGAGGCCGCGCGGCCTTGGGGCCATCGTCTTCACGAGTGGGACGCCGCCCGCGCCCGACCTGCGAAAAGCCTTGCTTCAGCGCGGATTGGCGTTTACCCCCGCGCCGGTCATCGCTTGGGCTAAAGGCTGAGCTTTAGGGGCGGCCGCCATCGCCGGCGCCGGCGCGCCTCAATCAAACGGAAGAAAACATGCGCACTTCGGTCGGTCAGCCGGTTCGCCTTGCCGAATATCGCGTTCCCGATTTCCTCGTCGACAGCGTCGAGCTCGATGTATCGCTCGACTGCAGAGCGACCAAGGTCGTCTCGACGCTGAGGATCCGCCCGAACCCCGAGGGTCGGCCGGAGGCGCAGCTCGACCTCGATGGAGACGAGCTTAGGTTGGTTTCGGCCGAACTCGACGGCGCTCCCCTCGACTCGGCCGACTTTGACGCGAACCCGTCCCGGTTTCTGCTGCCGAACCCGCCTCGGCGTCCGTTCACGCTCAAGATGACGACGCGCCTCAACCCCTCGTCAAACACGAAACTTATGGGGCTCTACCGCTCCGGCGCCGCCTATTGCACGCAGTGCGAGGCGGAGGGATTCCGCCGCATCACGTACTTCCTCGACCGGCCGGACGTGCTCTCCGTCTATCGCGTGCGCGTCGAGGCGGATCGCGCGGAGGCGCCGGTGCTGCTGGCCAACGGCAACCTCGAGGCGTCCGGCGAGTCCGACGTCGCCGGGCGCCATTGGGCGGTCTGGTCCGACCCTCATCCCAAGCCCTGCTATCTCTTCGCGCTCGTCGCCGGCGACCTCGCCCATATCTCAGATTCCTTCACGACCGCGTCGGGACGCGTCGTCGCGCTCGCCATCTACGTCGAGCCGGACAAGGAGGAGCGCGCTCTTTACGCTATGGATTCGCTCAAGCGCGCGATGGCCTGGGACGAGCGCGTCTATGGCCGCGAATACGACCTCGACGTCTTCAACATCGTCGCCGTCTCCGACTTCAATATGGGCGCGATGGAGAACAAGGGGCTCAATGTCTTCAACGACAAATATGTGCTGGCCTCGCCCGAGACCGCGACCGACGACGACTACGCCAATATCGAAGGCGTCATCGCCCACGAATACTTCCACAACTGGACCGGCAACCGCATCACCTGTCGCGACTGGTTCCAGCTGTGTCTGAAAGAGGGGCTGACCGTCTTCCGCGATCAGGAATTCTCGGCCGACATGCGCTCGGCGCCGGTCAAGCGCATTGCGGAAGTGCGCGTGCTTCGGACCGCGCAGTTCCCGGAGGACGCGGGCCCGCTCGCCCATAATGTGCGCCCCGAGGTCTACAACGAGATCAGCAATTTCTACACCGCGACTGTCTACCAGAAGGGCGCCGAAGTCATCCGGATGCTCAAGCGCCTCATCGGCCCTGACTGCTTCCGCGCCGGCATGGATCTTTATTTCGACCGCTACGATGGACAGGCGGCGACGGTCGAGCAGTTCATCGCCTGCTTCGCGGAAGTCTCCGGGCGCGACCTCGACCAGTTCATGCGCTGGTACACGCAGGCGGGCACGCCGAAGGTGACTGTCCGCACCGACTACGATTCCGCGGCGCGAACTTACAAGATTGACGTCGCGCAGTCGCTCGCCCCAACGCCGGGCCAGCCGACGAAGCTGCCGATGACGGTTCCGCTCGAAATCGGCCTCGTCGATCCGCATGGCGGCGAGTTCGAGTTGAAATCGCCGGACGCGGCGCCCGAGGAGCTGGCCGAGGGGGTGTTTGAACTCAAGAACGCTCAGCGGACAATTGTCTTCGAAGACGTGCCGCGCCGGCCGGCGCTCTCCTTCCTGCGCGGTTTCTCGGCGCCGGTGCGCGTGGACGACGACCTTGCCGAGGACGACCTCATCGCGCTCTCCCGGCACGACGGGGACAATTTCAATCGCTGGCAGGCGCTGCAGAGTCTGACGACCCGCGTATTGTTGCGCTCCGTCAAGGCGGTTCGCGCCGGGCGCAGGCCGGAACGCAACGTCGGCCTCATCGCAGCGCTCGGCGGCCTGATCGCGGACGCGCGCGCAGCTCGGGTCGATCCCGCTTTCGCGGCGCTGGCGCTCGCTCTGCCGAGCGAAGCCGACATCGCGCGCGAGATCGGGGAGGACGTCGATCCGGACGCCATCTTCGTGGCGCGAAAGGCTTTGCGCGGCGCGCTCGGCCGTGCGCACGGCGACGCCCTCGCGGACCTCTACGAGAGGCTGCATGGAGACGCGCCCTATAGCCCCGACGCTGAGGCCGCGGGGCGCCGCTCGCTGCGCAACGGCGCGCTCTCGCTCTACACGGACGGCGACGTCATCTCGGGGCTCGAGCTCGCCCAGCGTCAATTCGAGGATGCCGACAATATGACGGAGCGCCTCGGCGCGCTCTCGGTGATTGCGTTCAACCCGAGTTCGGCGCGCGATCACACGCTCGACGCATTCGGCCGGCGTTACGCGATGGAGCCGCTCATCCTCGACAAATGGTTTGCGCTGCAAGCCCAGATCCCGGAGCGGGAGACGCTCGAGCGCGTGCGGGGACTGATGCGCCACAGGGGCTTCTCGATGTCGAACCCGAACCGCGTGCGCGCGCTCATCGGCGGCTTCACCGCCAACCACACGCAGTTCAATCGCGCGGACGGGGCCGGCTTCAAGCTGCTCGAAGAGGTGGTCGTCGGACTCGATCCGACCAACCCGCAAGTCGCCGCGCGGCTCCTCACCGCCATGCGCTCGTGGCGCTCGCTCGAGGACAAGCGCCGCGGCCGGGCGCAGACCATGCTGGAGCGCATCGCAGCCCGCTCGTCTTTGTCCCCTGACGTAAGGGACATCGTGACCCGCAGTCTGAGCTGAACGGACAACATCCGGCTCACATCACGCCGCCGGTCCGACTCGGGGGCCGCCACAAAAATTTGCACGTGACGGCGCGTCAAGGGCTGGACAAAGATTCCCACACAGATTCTTATGATGGTGATTCGGGTAGCGGGGCGTATCTCGAAGTCAAAATGATCGGGTGTGGGAACGACGATGACGCGTGCAAGCGCGGCAAACGCAGATGGCTGCCCTGCGGGACCTGTCCCAGGTTGGAGCGCAAGAAGGGCTTTCCGCGCGGGACCTGAAAGGCTTTGGCCGTTCAAGCTTCCTCGCGACATGACCTTTGCCCCGTTCGCCGTCGCGACCGCTATCGTGCTCGCGATTCTCCTCGTCATCGCGGTGACGGCCGAAGAACTCGGCGTCGAGCGCGACCTGGCCCTGGACGCCGCGGCGCACGACGTGGATGTGCGCGCGACCCTGCTCGCCGCGCGGCTGGACGCCGCGCTCTCGGCCGCCCCGCAAGCGTCCCCCGCCGAGGTCTTTCGCTTCGTTCTCAGGGCGCATCCGGACGAGCGTCTGGCGCGGGCGGTCTTCGTCGATCGAACCGGCGAGAGGATCGCAATCGACCCGCCGACCGCGCCTCAATGGCCGCTCTTCGACCTCGTCGAAGTGGGCAAGCCGGCGACGTCGCTCCCGATAAAAGTTCTCCGGCTAGTGGCGGATCCGGACGGCGAGCAATTCGCGGCGGTCAGGCAGCTCGCGGCCACGGGCGGAAGGGTGGCGTTCGCCTCGCCGGTCGCGCATCACTTGGCCGCGTGGTCGCACGCGGAGCGGATGGTCGCCGCCCTCCTTGCGGCGACGGTCGCGCTCGTCGTGGCAGTGGGCGCGCTCTATGCGGCGGAACAGCAAGCCAAGCGCAAACGGGTGCGCGACGAGAAGGCCAGCCGGGCGCGAACGGAGCTGGCGCTCAATCGCGGCCGATGCGGCTTGTGGACCTGGGACTTGCAGCACGACCGCATCTCCTGGTCCCCCTCGATGTTCGGCGTGTTGGATCTTGCCGAGCGACCGACCCATTGGACGAGCGCCGACCTACAGGCGCTGATGCATCCCGAAGACGGCGATCTGGCTGAGATCGCGCGCGCCGCCTTCGAGCGACGCGGCGAATGCGTCGACGTCGAATTCCGCATGCGCGCCGCGGATGGGCGCTGGGTGTGGCTGCGCAAGCGCGCCGAGCTCGTGGTTGACGAAACCACCGGCGTCGCAAGTCTGGTCGGCGTCGCGTTTGACGTAACGGATCGCAAAAAGCGGACGCAGGAGGCCGCGACCGCCGAGCGGCTGCTGCGAGAGGCGATCGACGCGATGCCGGACGCGTTCGTCTTGTGGGATTCCGAGCGCCGCCTCATCCTCAGCAACTCGAAGTATCAAAGCCTCCATAACCTCTTGGGGGATTTATCCACCGCCGCCGGCGTCGGACGATCGCGCAGCTATGAGACTCAGTTGGCGGACGGCCGATGGCTGCAAATTAGCGAGCGGCGCATGCGCGACGGCGGCTCCGTCGTGGTCGCGGCGGACATCAGCGCGATCAAGAAGCACGAAGAGCAGCTGATCAGCTCCGAGCGCCTGCTCCTGGCGACAGCGTCGCAACTGCGCCTGTCCCGCCGCTCGCTTGAAGAGCAGTCCCGGGAACTCGCCGAACTTGCCGAGCGCTATCAGGAGCAGAAGACGAAGGCGGAGGCGGCCAATCGCGCCAAAGCTGAGTTTCTTGCGAACATGAGCCACGAACTACGCACGCCGCTGAACGCCATCATCGGCTTTTCGCAACTCATGGGGGCCCAGGCCTTCGGGCCGCTCGGCTGTGAAAGGTACCGCGACTATTGCGCGCATATTCTGGCGAGCGGACGCCACCTCTTGAACGTCTTCAGCGACATTCTCGACATGTCCCGACTCGAAGCCGGCCGGGAGCGGCTGACCTACGCTCGCGTCTCGGCGGATGAGGCGGTGCGCTGCGCGGTGCATGACGTCGCGGCGATAGCGCGCGAGAAGGGCGTCGCGCTCACCGTCGACGTGCGCGCCGACCTCGCCCTTGAGGCGGACGCGGGCGCGCTCGAGCGCATTCTGAAAACGCTCATGCGCAACGCCGTCAAATTCGCGCCGGACGGCGGATCGGTCGAAATCGGGGCCGAAGCGGCGGCTGAACAGATTTACTTCTATGTGCAGGACAATGGGCCGGGCATCGCGGCCGAGGACATCGCGCGGCTCGGGCGTCCCTTCGAACAGGGCGTCGTCGTCATGGCGAACGGCATGAAAGGCTCGGGCCTCGGGCTCGCCATCGCCAATTCTCTCGCTGAACTGCATGGCGGAACCCTGCGTCTCGGGTCGCGGCCCGGGGAAGGGGCGGTCGCCGTGGTCGCGCTTCCGCGAGCGCGGCGCGGGGCGGGTTCGGTCGTCGCGCAGGCGGCTTAGTCTAGCCGGCCCTCTTCGGCGGCGCGGCCAGCGATTCTTCCGCCGAGCGAGGCGACACACCCCAGTCAGGAAGCGGGGCTCTCGCCCGCGAGAAAGCCTTTGATCGCGGTCAAACAGTCCTCGGGGGCGTCGATCCAGGGGAAGTGGCCGCACCGCGGAAGCCGGCGGACGCCGGCCTGCGGGAGCAGCTCCTTCCAGCGCGCAAGCTCCTTGTCGCGGAATGCGATGTCGTTCTCAGGCCAGATGAAGAACGCGGGACCGTGAAATCCGGCGACGAAATCCCGCACGCGCGCCAGATAGTCGCGGCTTGCGACGATCTCCCACGGAAGGACGTGCAGAGGCCGCCGCGACTGGAATGCGCGGAAGGGCGCTCGATAGAGGTCGAGTTCTTGCGCCGACAATTTGCGCCGGCGCATCGCCGAAGGCATCACCAGATTGATGAAGGCAAGGTAACGCTCCGAGCCGAAGCGGCCGATTGGGCCGCCCATCAGTTTCGAGAACCATTCGAAATGGAAGTCTCCGTTGAGCGGCCAGGCCCAGGTGTTGCCGAGGCAGAGGCGCCCGATTCGACCCGTCGTCATCGCGGCCCCCAGTCCGATCGGGCCTCCCCAGTCGTGCGCGAGGAGGGTGGCTTGGCGAAGATTCAGGCGGTCGACAAGGCCCGCGAGCAGCCGCGCCTCATCCTCCGGCCTGAACGAAAAGTTCGGCGGCGGCGTCGAGAGACCGAAGCCGGCAAGATCGACGGCGACGCAGCGATATTTCTCCTTCAAGCCCTCGATCAGTCCTCGATAGAGTACGCTCCAGGTCGGATTGCCGTGAATCATCAATAGGACGGGTCCATCGCCCTCGTCCGCGTAGTGAAGCTGCGCGCCCGCAATCTCCGCGAAATGGCTCTCGAATGGATATGACCCCTCCGGCAGCCCCAATTGGCGTTCGGCCTCGCTCGACTGCTGATCGTTCATGGTCCTGGCGTCCTTGCGCAAAGAAACTCGCCCTGCTGTCGCATTCAAACCCGCTTCTCGGCGACGCCGCATGACGCAAATGATCTAGGGGGCGATCGTGACGCCGGCTTATCGGTCAGTCGGGACCGTTTGCAACCGGGCAATCCGTCTCAAGCGGCTTCTCCGCCCGTTTCGCCGGGCGACGGGGCGAGGCCGCGTCCCGTACGCGCGCGGTTTGGCGCCGATGTAAAAGTCGCTCTACCGCTTGGGCAAACAAAGCTTTGCGCCTTCCCCCAATTGCGATAATTGAACTTTGGAAGTCGCGCGCGGCGCAACCGCTTCCAATCCAAAAAGCGGTCGGCTCGGGGGGGTGGATCGCGCGGCCACGATTAACGCCGCTCGTCTTGAGGTTCTTCGTGATGGCGGCAGGCGCCGGCGACCCCACTCCTACTGACCCATTCGATTGCTCCTGCTTTCCCCCAGACGGGGGAAAACAAGGATGAGTGAGGGCCAAGTCGTTCATGTGATCGACGACGACGAGGCGCTGCGCGACTCCGTCCGTCTGTTTCTCGTCAACGCCGGCTTCGAGGTCAGGACCTACGCCGCGTCGAGCGAGTTCCTTGCCGCCCTCGCCCCGGGCGTGACCGGCTGCGTCGTGACTGACGTGCGCATGCCCGGGATGAGCGGGATGGAGCTTCTCGCTGACTTGTCGGCGCGTGGCGGCCCGCTGCCGGTGATCGTCGTTACCGGCCACGCCGACGTTTCTCTCGCTGTCCGCGCGATGAAGCAGGGCGCCGTCGATCTTCTGGAAAAGCCGTTCCTGGCCGAGGACCTCATCGCGGCCGTTCGGCGCGCGCTTGAGCTTCGCGCCGACGCCAACGCCAACGACCGCCAAATTCAGGAATCGCAGGCCAAGCGGGCCACGCTCAGCGCGCGTGAGAACGAAGTCCTGGACCGACTGGTCCGCGGGCAGCCGAACAAGATCATCGCCTACGAGATGGGGATCAGTCCGAGGACGGTCGAAGTCCACCGCGCGAACGTGATGAAGAAGACGCAGGCCGGCAGCCTGTCGGAACTCATCCGCATGTTCCTCAATATGGAGCGGGGCTAAAGAGCGGCTCGCGCGGCTAGACTAGTCGCCGCGGCGCTGACGATCTGATGGCGACGATCGGCGGGCCTTGGGGCAACAGCGCCCGCAAGATGTCGCGTGGCGTGCTCGCTCTCCAAAAAACAGCGCCGTCTAGTGTAATATATGATTCAATCCGAACGGCCGCGATAAACCTCCCCGCAGGCCCGCGGCAGATGGGGCAAAAGAAAGCCGAACAGTTGCTTGAGGAAAATCAGAATCAGTGGTAGCTTAATCGTTCCGCCGCTTGCGGACAAGCCGAAGGCCCGCCGCCCCGGGAGCGGAGCGGACGAGACCAATCGCGAGCGCGCGAAAGCTGCGTGACCGACATGGGGGTCGGCCGGTTCGTCGGTTCAAACGTCCGGGACAAGGGCGCGGCGGAAGTTGCGAGAGTGCGCAAAGGAGTCGTAAAGGCTTGATATGTTTAGCGCGCCCACAGTTTTGGGCGATGTTACACTTGACAAAGTGACCTACCTTATATAGGTTGGGACACATGAGCGCGACAGACAAGACCATACTTATCCGGTGCAAGCAGGACGGCGTTCCGCTCATCCTTGTTTCGGCGCCGGACGGCAAGGTTTTGGCTATCTGTCCCGTTTGCGGCAGTGGGGCCAACAGTGAACACGTATTGAAGCACTCCGCAGGTCTCATAGGGGGCTTGATCCCCGAAGAACAACTTATCGACCTCCGTAAGCAACTCAAGATCGCTCAGAAGGGCGGATCGTAAGGCGTCCTCGACTTCCTTACGATCAATAGAGATATCGAACATGGCTACCTCTGTCTTCACCGATCCCCGCTTTCAGGATGAAGCCGCTGCTTTCGCTTATGTCGAGAGCAAGCTTTGGCCAGACGGCCCAGTTTGTCCGCACTGCGGCAACGCTGATCCGAAGCGAATTCGCAAATTGGAAGGCAAAGCTCACCGACTTGGCCTTTATCAATGCAAAGAATGCGACGGCCAGTTCACCGTGCGCCAGGGAACCATTTTTGAGT
>DATJXI010000373.1:0-12358 GCA_035500275.1 Roseiarcus sp.
GATTTGGAAGGATTCGGACGCTCTAGGGAAGGGGTTGCGCGCCTCAGGCCTGCGTCTGGACGCCCGCCGGCTCGACCCCGAGCTGATCGAGCGCCCGCCCCACCGGGGTCAGGCGGTTGCGGTCGACCTCGCCGCTGGCCGGGGGCGTATGGAAATAATGCGCGCCCCGAGCCCAGGCGGCGCTCGCGATAAAGCCGCTCCACCTCCGCAGCCCGGTCGACCGAGACGCGCTTGCCCGACGCCTTGCCAAGCCTGCGGTCGACAAGGCCGGCTTCGCCCTCCTCACGCGTCAGCGGCGCGTCCAGCGCCGGAACGTCCGTACGTCGACCCCAAGCAGTTCGGCCGCCTCCTCCTGATTGAGCTCCGCTTCCTCCCAGCGGCGCCGAAGATTGAAAAACATCGCCATGCGCACCCCCTGAAGGGCTTCCGTCCGGCGCATCCCCACCCCTCGCAAAGGGGCCGAGACTACCGGACAGATCAAGCGCTACCTAAACCCGACATATCGGGGGTTACCGACAGTGTCGGTGATCGGATGTTGCTTACGCAGGAGAGTCAAGCTATGCTTAATCAATAATTGCAAAATATCTCAGTAGTTGTGTGGAACGTATTGAAGGGGGGCGCGTCAGGTGCGTGGTTTCGGTCCGTGGCGACGAAACAACTCACATCACGATGCAGCCCTGGCTGCGTCGAAGTCGTTTCCTCATAGTGAAGGGGCCGGGAGCGCAGCCCCCGGCATATGTTGGCGCAACCCCCGGCGCAGCCGTGCAGCCGACAGCCGCGCCGGCGAATCCGGGAGATGTCCTGCAGCGAAACGCAGCTCTCGTTGGCGCGTCATCCGCCCCGAGGCTGCCGGCGCCACCCTGCGCCGCATCCGCGCAAAGCAGGCCGCCGACGTGGGAAGCCAGGCCATCGCCCGCGGTACGGCCGCACGCGTCGGGCGGGCCGGTGGCGGAGCAAGGCCGCGCCGCGACGCCGGACGGCCTTCTCAATCCCGCGCAGAAGCGCTGAGCCTGTCGTTGTCGAAGTCTTTGTCGCCGTTCACGGCGCCGAGGGCGAGCCCGGCGGGCGCACATTAGGCGGAGACGCTGTCGGAGCGGCCAGGAAAAGCAATGGGAGGGGTAAAATGGCGCAATATCTTTCACCGGGCGTCTATGTTGAGGAAGTGCCCTCCGCCATCAAGCCGATCGCGGGCGTAAGCACCAGCACCGCGGGCTTCATCGGAGTCGTTGCGGACAGGATTGATCAACCCCTGGCGAAGGTTGCCGGCGCCAAGCTCGGCGCGGGAGACGGAACGAAGACGGAATTCGATTTCCCGCTTTACCCGATCAGCGCAAGCCAAACCGTCGTGAATGTCGACGGCGCCGCGATCACGACCGGCCTCACGCTCGCCAACGACGACACGAAGAAGGTATCGACCGCCACCTTTACGACAGCGCCGGCCAGCGGCGCCAAGATCACCGCCGACGTGACGCCGGCGTTCTCTCCGGTCACCGCCGGCATGCCGAAGCTTTGCACCACCTTCAGCGACTTCAAGAAGTTCTTCGGCGACTTCAGCGGCGAGTCGACCCATGGCTTCCTGGCTCAGGCGGTGTACGGCTTCTTCAACAATGGCGGCAGCCGCTGCTACGTCATGCGCGTGACGACGGAAGCCGACATCCCGAAGTTCCTGATCAACTTCGAGGCTATCGACGAAATCGCCATCGTGGCTGCGCCCGGCCTCGCGCAGAACGACGCAACCGGCAAGAACACGCGCACCCAGATCATCGCGCATTGCCAGGAGCGCACGAAGAACCGGTTTGCAATCTTCGACAGCCCGCAAATGGTCGAGACCGGGACCCCGTCCGCGCTCGATCTCACTCTGCTCGATGCGAAGAACAGCGCCAGCGTCCTGCCCCCTTTCACGGATTTCGCCGCCTTCTATTTCCCCTGGCTGCAGGTGTTCGATCCGGTGTCGAATTCGCCAACCTACACCCCGCCGAGCGGACACATCGCCGGGATCTATGCGCGCGTCGACAACGAACGTGGCGTGCACAAGGCCCCCGCCAACGAGCCGGTGACCGGGGCGCTCGATCTCAAATACGCAATCAGCAAGGCGCAACAGGACGGCCTCAACCCCGAGGGCGTCAATTGCATCCGCAATCTCAACGGCAACATCACCGTCTGGGGCGCGCGCACGCTCGGCGGCGACGCCAACGCCGACCTCAAATACATCAATGTCAGGCGTACGCTCCTGTTCCTGCGCAAATCCATTGAGGAGGGGACGCAGTGGGTGGTGTTCGAGCCGAACGAGCCGGGCCTCTGGCAGAAGATCACTCGCAACATCACCGCTTTCCTGACCAACGTCTGGAGGTCCGGCGCGCTCTTCGGCGCCACCGCCCAACAAGCCTTCTATGTCAAATGCGACGCCGAAACGAACCCGCCGGAGCTGCGCGACCTTGGCCAGGTCGTGACCGAGATTGGCGTGGCGATCGTCCGCCCGGCTGAATTCGTCATCTTCCGCATCAGCCAATTCACTGCGCCCGGCGCTTAAAGATGCCGGCGGCGCAACCCTACAGCAGCCCAGGCGTCTACAGGCAGGAGGCGTTTCTTGCGCCCTCTCCGGTGTTGCAGACGGGCGTGCCGGCCTTCGTCGGTTTCGCCCTGCCGCTGCCCGGCGCCAGCGCCATGATCAATCGACCCGCGGCGCTGAACCGGAAGGACGATTTCGCCACCCTTTTTTCGAGCGCGGACGGCAGCTTCCTTGCGGATACGGTAGCCGGGTTTTTCGATAATGGCGGCCGGCGCTGCTATGTGGTCGCCGTCGAGTCCGACGTCGATCCGGCTCAGTCGCTGATCAATGGCGTCGCCGCGCTGGCGCCCCTGGACGATATGGACATCGTGGCGGCGCCTGACGCTTCGGCTTTGCAGGCCGACGGCGCAAGCCCCGACAAGGCGTCGATCGCCCGCGTGCAGGCGGAGATGCTGGCGCATTGCGCCGAGCGCGGCGATCGGTTCGCCATCCTGGACTCCGTTAAGGGGGCGAGCGTCGAAGATGTCGTGGACCAATGCAAGCAACTGGTCCTCGGCCAGCGGGAGCCGATCAACGGCGCGCTCTACTATCCGTGGCTGATTACGAGCGGATCGCGTTCAATTCCCCCTTGTGGTCACGTCGCCGGCATTTACGGGCGCAGCGACGCGAAGACCGGCGTGTTCAAAGCTCCCGCCAACGAGGAGATTGTCGGCGCGCTGGATCTCGAGACGCAAATTGACAATTCCATCCAGGACCAGCTGAACCCGGCGCGAGTGAACTGTCTCAGAGCCTTTCCCGGGCGGGGAATCCGGGTATGGGGCGCGCGGACGGTGGGCTCAACGCCGTCGGACGAGTGGCTCTACGTCAACGTGCGACGGCTCTTTCTCACGCTGCGGCGATGGATCTACCTCAATATGCAATGGGCGGCTTTCGAGCCGAACGACGCCCGGCTGTGGATCCGGATCCAGCGCGAGCTGACGCCGTACCTCGTCAAGTTGCAGACGGCTGGCGCGCTGAAGGGAAACACGCCTGCCGAGGCGTTCTACGTGAAGTGCGACGCCGAAAACAATCCGCCGGAGCTGCGCGATCTGGGTCAGGTCGTCATCGAGATCGGGCTGGCGCCGCTCGCGCCGGCGGAGTTCATCGTTATCCGCATCGTGCGCAGCGCCGGCGGCGCCCAGGACGATTGAGGTTGCGCTTCAAAGTGGAGGAGTGTCATGCCGACGGGAACTCGGGTCGACCCCTATCGTGGATTCAACTTCCTGGTTGAGATCGACGGCATCACCCAGGCAGGTTTTCAGGAAGTCAGTGGGCTCGATGCGAGCACCGGCTCCATCGATTATCGCGAGGGTACAGATCCCAACCATACGCGCAAGCTCACCGGACTGAATACCTATTCGGCGATCACGCTCAAGCGCGGCATCACGGATTCGGATGAATTGTGGAAGTGGCGCCAGACCGTGATCGACGGCAAGCCGGAGCGCAAGAACGGGTCGGTCGTGCTGCGCGACGAAACAGGCGCGGAGAAGATCCGCTGGAACTTCTCGTTGGCCTGGCCAAGCAAGTGGACCGGACCGGCCTTCAACGCCGCAACGGCCGCCGTGGCGGTGGAGACCCTCGAGATCACGCACGAGGAGCTCAAGAAAGCATAACCGCGCTCTCTTGGATTTGCTCGCAGGCGCGAGTGGGCCGCAGCACTGAGAGCGCCTTCCACGCACGAATGAAGCAGGACGATGCTGCAAACCGAGTTTCCTTTTACTCTGCCCCGGGGCTACGTGGATGCCGAGGGCAACCTCCACCGCGACGGGACGATGCGTCTGGCCACCGCGTTCGACGAAATCGCGCCGCTCAAGGACCCGCGCGTGCTGAGTAATCCCGGATATTTGTTGATCATCCTGCTCGTCCGCGTGATCACGCGCCTGGGGACGGTGGAGCACATTAATCCGAAAGTCATCGAAGGCCTGTTCGCCGCCGATTTGGCCTACTTGCAGGACCTTTACGCGCGCATCAACGGCGTCGGACACACTCGAATAAAGGCGCAGTGCCCGCAGTGCCAGCAGCAGTTCGAAGTGGAGTTGAACCAAGCGGGGGAAATTGGCGCTACCCCTTAGAGCGGCTCTATGAGGAGGTAGCGTATATTGCGTATCACTTTCACTGGCCGCACGAAGAAATCCTGGCGCTCGAGCACGCCGAGCGCCAGCGTTGGGTCGCCGAGATCGCAAAGATCAACCGGCGCTTCAATGAAGAGAGTCCAAGGGGCTCTTGAAAATTCGAGGAAGCGCGCAACTCGCCTGTCCGCGGACCCGGACCGCGCCAAAAAAAGGGGGGACCAGATATGGCGTTACCGTCCGTCGGCTTGAACACGGCCTTTGCGGCCCTCACCAACGTCTTGGGCGTGCGCGCCGACCCCTATCAGGCGTTCAACTTTCTGGTGGAGATCGAAGGCATCCTGGCGGGCGGTTTCTCCGAATGCACCGGACTGCAGGTAGAAACTGAAACCTTCGACTACCGCGAGGGAGGCCTCAATGACTACGTGCACCGGTTTGCCGGCCCGACCAAATATCCCTCGCTCATCCTCAAGCACGGTCTCACGCAGATGGACGGCCTATGGAACTGGCATCAGGACGTGATCCAGGGAAAGGTCAGCCGCAAGAACGGCACCATCTACCTGCTCGACAAGATGCGTATTCCGGTCATGTATTGGAACTTCAGCGAAGCTTTTCCGGTGAAATATACAGGACCGGAATTTCGCGCCGACACGGCCAGCGTCGCCTTCGAAAACGTCGAGCTGTCGCATCGCGGTTTGAGCAGGCCGACTTTGGGAAGCGTCTTGGGCGCGGCCGGATCGGCGATCGCAGGCGCCGCCGGCGCGATCGGCGGGTCAATCGGATTCTGAGGACATGATTGACCTCGAACGCCACGACGCACTGGTGCGCGCCTTTCCGGCGAGCGAGCTCGGCCGCCGTCTGCTGCGTCGTGCGGCTGCGTCCATCGGCGTCGTCGATTTGCGTCATACGTTTGCGCTGCATTCACGCGCGACCATGCGGCTCGCCAGGAGACTCGGCCTGCTGAGCGAATTGAGACGGCGCTATGGGCAGGCGGAGCGGACCGAGGATGCGAGCAGCCTTGTGTTCGCCAACGCGGGCGTGGGACCCATTCCTCCGTCCTTGATGACGGCGAACGGCTCGTTTGACATCGCATCGTCGGCGCCTCCGACCAACGGATCACCGCTGCCGGCAAGCACGACGAGACCGCAGGCGGATCCGGCGCGCGAGTCGACAACGGCGATGCTCTATCGAGTGAAGCGCTCGAAGGCGGCTCATGACGGGGGCAAGCCGCCCGTGTCGCCGATGGCCGGCGGCGGGTCCGCGCCGGGCATGCAAAGCAGCGGCGAGCCACTCGCGACGGGGTGGGCGCGGGCTGAGGGAACAAGATCGCCCGGCGTGTTGTCGCCGGAACCTGTGGCTCCGCAGTGGACGCAGGCGGGCGGGACGGCGCCAGCCGCTCCGGGAGCCTCGCCGGACGGGCTGCTCGGGGCGATGGCCGGCCCCAACAAGCAATCGCAAGGTTCGCTCAGCTCGCAGGCGCGGCCGCTCGTCCTCGCTCGCCGCGAGGTTCTCGTGTCGCAAACGATCCGAGAAGATGCGCGGCCCGCGCCCATGAAGGCCGTCAGCGCGGCGCTGCCCTTGCTGCATGGGGCGGCTCGCCCCTCGACGCAACCCAGCCCTGTATCTCCAAGCGCGCCCGAGCCCAGGAGGGACCAACTCCAATCGTCCGTTGAGTCCGGTTTCACTCGGCGTCCGGCGCGAGCAGCGGACCATGCGATCTCTACGGACCCGCGGCAAACGGTCTACGCCACACCGAACGCGTCCGCGTCGACGCCAAACGACCGGGCGGCGCAATCGCCTGCGCTTGTCGCCGCGGAGATTGGCGCCGCCCCGCCCTCGGGCGCGTCCGCGGTCATCGTGTGGCGGAAGGCGCATCATGAGAGGGAGAGCCGGGACGTCATGTCGCCAGCCATGGTCGGCGGCTCAATGTCCGTGGATGGCGGGCAAACCCTATCTGTCGCCGGCGTGAAAGCAGATCCTGGCGAACGAGCCGCGCCGCTGGCTACGCCATTGGCGGATGTCGGCCTCGCAGACGTCACGCACATCGCCCGGCAAGTCAGCCGCGCGATCGCGCGCCAGCTCAGAATCGACCGCGAGCGCCGAGGTCGGACGAGATGACCGCGCTTTCCAAGATGACCATCACTCCCGAGCCGAAATCCCATCTTGCTCCGATCGAAGTGCTGTTCAACCCCAACACCTATTCGATCAGCAAATCGGTTTCTTGGACAACGGCGCCTGCGGCCGGGCAGACAGGGAGCCAGACCGTCCGCCGAAAGAATGCCCCCCCGTTGACGTTCGGCGGCGGCCAGAGCCGAACGCTTTCGCTTGAACTTTTCTTCGACACGACGGAAGAGACCGACGACGCCAAGAAAGACGTTCGCAACCTGACTAATAAGATCGTGAAGCTGACGCGCATCGTGCGCGACCTCGATCCGCAGCGGCCGCCGGCCTGCGTTGTCTCCTGGGGCAAGGAAACTCCGCCCGGCTCGGACTTCCCTTTCACCGGCGTCGTCAGCCAATTGACCCAGCGGTTCAATCTGTTCATGGCGGACGGCAGGCCGGTGCGCGCCAACCTGACGGTTGCGTTCACAGAATATCTCGATCCGACCAAGGACGAACTGGAAAACGATCCGGAGTTCACCACTCGGCTGATGAAGCGCGGCGACACGTTAAGCAGCATTGCTGGGGAGGTTTATCGCGACCCGACGTTGTGGCGGATCATCGCTGAGGCAAACGGCCTCGACGACCCACGACGCATCCCAGTCGGGGTGCGGCTCAATATCCCGAAGCTCGATTGAGGGTCGGGATGAAAGAAGGTCCACTGGTTCCAGAGATCGATGTGCTCATCAACGGCGCCCGCGTTCCGGCGGCGGTGCTCGGATACATCGAAGACGTGGTGGTGGACGACAGCGTGGAATTGCCCAGCATGTTCGCCTTCGCGGTCTCCAGTTCGGACGCGCTGGAGCAGGACTCGCCGTGGGTCGACAATGATCTGTTCTCGGTCGGTAATGTCGTCGAAATCAGGATGGGTTGGGGAAACGACATGTCGAGCATGATCATCGGCGAGATCACCGCGCTTGAGGCTGAATTTGCCGCGAGCCGGCTTCCGCTGCTGAACGTGCGCGGATACGACCGCCGGCATCGCCTGCAGCGTGGGCGGAAGACCCGCACCTTTCTGCAGAAAAAAGACAGCGACATCGCGGCGCAGATCGGCGGCGAAGCCGGACTGACGGTGAAGTCGACCGACAGCGGCACGAGCTTGGACTACGTTTTGCAGGCCAGCCAGACGGATTGGGAATTTCTTTGCGAGCGCGCGCGCCTCATCGGCTACGAGGTGCTGCTGAGCGACAAGACCCTGCAATTCCGGCCAATCGGAAATGCACAGCCTCCGATCGTGACGCTCAGCTGGGGCGAGGACCTGCTGGAATTTCATCCCAGGCTTTCGGCCGCTGGACAGGCGACCGAAGTCAAGATCCAGAGCTGGAGCGTCAAGGACAAGAAAGCTGTGCTCGGCGACTCCAAGGCCGGCGACGAGGTTTCATCCATGGGTGGTCGATTAAGCGGGGCGGCGATCTCGGAGAGCGCCTTCGGCGCGGCCATCGAGGTGGTGAGCGGCCACCCGGTTTCTGCGCAAGCGGAGGCGGATCAAATCGCCAAAGCGCTTTTCAATGAACTGGTGCTGGAGTTCGTGACCGGGGAGTGTGTGTGTGTTGGCAATACCAACATCCGCGCCGGAACGGTCATCAAGATCGACGGCGTAGGTCGACGCTTCAGTGGCCCCTATTATGTGACGTCGGCCGTCCATCGCTGCTCGGCCGGCGGCTATGTCACCGAATTCGCGGTGCGGAGAAACGCCTCATGAGCTTTTTCGATCTCCTCAAGGAATCGGCTGAGCAGGAGCGGGGCGTCGGACGCATCTACGGCGTGGTCGTGGGCGTGGTCACCAACAACCAGGACCCGGACGGTCTCGCGCGCGTCAAGGTGAAGTTTCCCTGGCTCAGCGACGGCGACGAAAGCGGGTGGGCGCGCGTCGCGACGCTGAAGGCCGGCAACAAACGAGGGTTCTATTTCCTGCCTGAAGTTGGCGACGAAGTCCTGGTTGCTTTCGAACACGGCGACGTCCGGTTCCCTTATGTGCTGGGCGGGCTTTGGAATGGTTCGGACGCGCCGCCAATCACCAATGACGACGGCAAGAACAACGCCGGGATCATCCAGTCGCGAAGCGGCCATGTGGTGAAGTTCAACGACGAGGATGGCAAGGAGACGATCGAGATCGTCGACAAGAGCCAAAAGAACAGCATCGTGATCGATACGTCCGAAAACACGATCACGGTGACGACCGACAAAGACCTCACCCTTTCTGCGCCTAAGGGGACAATCAAGCTCGACGCCCAGAAAGTGCAGATCACTTCTTCGGGCTCGACCGAGGTCAAAGCCACGGGCAACATGAACGTCGAGGCTAGCGGGACGATGACTGTCAAGGGCTCGACGGTGAATATCAACTGAACGGCCATACTAGCTGGGCGGGGAGGATGATGTGGGGCAGCCGGCAGCCAAGAAGGGGGATCAGGTCATGGCGATCGACACTCACATCGTCATACCGCCGTCGCCGGACTCGCCAGCCCCGCTTCCCCATCCGTTCGCCGGAATCATCAACGGCGCATTGAGCAGTGACGTCAACATCATGGGCATGCCGGCCGCGACGGTTGACAGCACTGCGGACAACACGCCGCCACACGTGCCGACCCCGCCAGGAATCTCGTTTCAGACGCCTCCCTCCAACAAGGGGACCATCAAGACCGGCAGTCCCACAGTCAAAATCAACGGCAAGATGGCGGCGCGCAACGGCGACACGGCGGCGACGTGTAACGACCCGTCGGACCTGCCGGTCGGAACAGTCGTCGCCGTCGGGACAGTGCTGATCGGGTGAAGGAGAGGAGGCGATCTCGTGACGAAGGCCTTTCTCGGCGTCGGTGTGGGCTTCCCGATCCAGTTCGGCGCCACGGGAGCCGTGACCACCGCGCAGTACGAGGAGAGCGTGCGCCAGTCGGTCTGGATCATTCTGGGGACGTCCAAGGGCGAGCGGCTGATGCGGCCAGATTTCGGCTGCGGCATTTACGACCTGGTGTTCGAGGTGAACTCTGCGTCTACCTCCGGCAAGATCGCGCAGGCCGTGAGAGACGCCTTGTTGGTCAATGAGCCGCGGATCGACGTTCGCAACGTGCAGGTCGAGACGCAGGGCGGCGGCGAGACGCTGCTCATCAATATCGAGTACCAGGTGCGAGCCACCAACAACGTCTTCAATCTTGTCTATCCGTTCTATTTGGAAAGAAGCGCCACTTGAACCTTCCCTCGGCGCCTTCGATCGATCCCCGCACCGCGGCGGATGTTGCGCAACAGCTTCAGCAGCTGCTGCGCATTTATGCGCCTGACTGGAATGAGGTCGATCCGGCGACGGGCGCGCCAACCGGCGTGAGCGCAGCCTTGATTGCGATCTCGGCGCGGCTCGCCGAGATCCTGATTCAACGGCTGAACCAAGTTCCGCAGAAGAACTTCCTCGCCTTCCTCAACATGCTCGGCGCCGCATTGCAGCCTCCGCAGCCGGCCCGGGCACCGGTGACGTTCATGCTGACGAAGGGCAGTCTGTCGGACGCCTTGGTTCCCGCCGGAACGCAGGTCGCCGCTCCCCCGGGCGCCGGGGAAAAAGACCCGGTCGTCTACGAGACGGAAAGCGAAATATTCGCGACCGCGGCGCAGTTGGCCTATGCGCTGGCGCGCGATCCCGATGAGGACTCCTGGGCTGATTACAGCGGCGACATCCTTGGCGCGGAAAGCTCGGGATTCCCCGTGTTCCGCGGCAACCAGCCGATGACTCACTGCCTCTATCTGGGACAGACCGGTTTTCTCAATTCGCGCGCCGCCAGCAATCTCAGCGTGGCGGTCGATCTGGCTTCGCCGGCAGGCGACGACGTCGCCCTCAAGTGGGAGATCTGGACTGGCGGTGAATGGCAAGACATATCGCCAGGCCTTGCCCAGGATGGAACGCGGAGCCTGCGCCAGTCGGGCATTATCCAGTTCGGCCGTATTCCTGCCGCCCAAGCGATGGCCGTCGCCGCCGTTTCCAAGGAGTGGATTCGCTGCCGTCTCATGACGCCCATCACCCAGTCATCGACGCCACGGAGCGGCATGATTTGCAGCTCGAAGCTTCCGGTCATTCGCAGTATCGGGATGCAGGTTCATCTGCGTAACGACGGCCTGCTTATCGACGAAGCCTATTCCTCGGCGAGCGGCGTCATCGATGTGACCAGGGATTTCTATCCCTTCGGCGAGAAGCCCAAATTCAACGACACCCTGTGGCTCGCCTTGGAAGAAGCCTTCTCCAACGCCGGCGCCAACGTGACTCTGAACGTCACCGTCACCAGCCCGCCTGAAGGGAAGGTGCAGGCGCCCCTTCCGGCCAATCCGTCCGACGATCTCAAGCTTCGTTGGGAAATCTGGAACGGAACCTGGAGCGAGTTGGGGACAACCACCAAGAACGGTCCAGTCAGCGGAAGTGGGTTCGTCGACACCACGAACGCTTTTTCGCGCGATGGCAGAGTGTCGTTCGTGCTGCCGCCGGGCGTCAGCCGTTTCAGCGTCAACGGCAAGGACAGTTTCTGGATCAGGGTGCGCATCACATCTGGGAACTACGGCGTCGAAGGCCATTACGTGACCGCTCCCGACAGGCCGGGCGGTTTCATGTACGTACCCCCGGACTTTAAGCCGCCGTCCATCAGCACTCTCACGGCCGTCTACGATCTCGACAAGCCGGCGCCGCCGCAAACACAAGCGCTGCCCGAAGCGGTGCTGGCGGAAAACGATTCCATCATCACGAATCTGACCGCCTTCAACGGCGCGTCCGGACAGACCTTCGCTCCCTTTCGGACGTCGCCGGACACTCGGCCGACCTTCTATCTCGGTTTCACCCTGCCTTCCGGCCGCACGACCTTCGCGAACAATACGATCGCAATATTCTTTCAGGCGGCTGACCTGCAGTACGGAGAAACGACCATTCCGCTCGGACCGGAGGTCAGTCGGGGTGCCGGCGACCCGGGAGCCAAAGTGAGCCACGCGTTCGTTGTCACCAATCCCGGAACGAGCACGATCAGCTACGACGTCAATACGCTTGGCAGCCAATGGAGTCCGGCGGTCACGCTCATCCGCTCCGACGGATCTTCGAGCGGCGCTGCTGCGCCGACGAACATTACTCTGTCTCCGGGAGAATGGGTCGAGCTTAACCTGCAGGTGACCGTGCCGGAAGGCACGGCTTTCGGAGCAAACGACGCCGGTATCCTTCAGCTCGTTTCGCCGGACCAGATGATCCACTCGGCGGAGTTCGTCACCTTCTGTCATGCCGAACCCACTCAAACACAACAGTTACAATTGATTTGGGAGTATTGGAACGGCGAGGCTTGGGCCGAGCTCGTCGTGCGTGACCAAACCACCAATCTGACGGTCACGGGAACCATCGAATTCCTGGCGCCGCCGGACTTTGCGGCGCACGCCGAATTCGGAACGGATGCGTGGTGGCTGCGGGTGCGGTGGGACGCGGGGGACTACGATGCCTATCCGCGGATTCGACGCTGTCTCCTCAACACCACGATGGCGGCGCAGGCCGTCACGAGCGTTAACGAAGTGTTGGGTTCGAGCGACGGCAGCAGCGCGAACCAGACGTTCCTGACGACGCGCGTCCCGGTTCTCG
>DATJXI010000374.1:0-11031 GCA_035500275.1 Roseiarcus sp.
TCACGCCGGCGAGCGCGACCGTCGCGACCGCGATCGCCGCGGCGACCGCATAGACGGCGCGCGCGTCGATCCCGACGAGCTCGGCGGTGTCCGGATCCTCGGCGGTGGCGCGGATCGCGCGGCCCAGCGAGGTGGTTTTGAGAAAGATCGACAGCCCGCCGAGCAGCGCGACGGAGAGCGCGAAGATCAGCGCGGCGAGATAGCTGACGCTGAACTGACTCGTGACCTCGTAGCTGTCGAACGCAAGGTCGCCGATCATGCCGCCGAGAGAGCGCGTATCAGCGCCATAGGCCTCAAAGAGGAGATTTTCGAGGGCGATCGACAGGCCGAAGGTCGCGAGGAGCGGTACAAGCATGCCCGATCTGAGGCTGCGCTCGAGAACGCCGCGCTGCAGGGCCCAGCCCACGGCGGCCATGATCGGCAGAACCCCGACCAGCGACAGGAACGGCGAAAGGCCGAACGCGTCGGAGATCGAGAAGACGAGGAAGGCCGCGAGGATGGCGAGGTCGCCGTGCGCCAGATTGATAATGCGCATGACGCCGAACATCAGCGAGAGCCCGCAGGCGAGCAGCGCGTAATAGCCGCCGAGCAGCACCCCTTGAGCGACGAGATTGAAGAAGCTCATCTGAGCCCCTGCACGGCCGCCCGCCTGAGGCCGAAATAGGCGTCGACGATGAGCTCGCGCGACATCGCTTTCGCCGGACCGTCGAGCACGATCTTGCCTTCGAGCATGCACAGGACCCGCGTGGCGACGCTCAGCGCCCGGTTCAGCTCCTGCTCGACCAGGATGAGGGTCGCGCCGCCCTCGAGGAGCGACGTCATCGACTTGTAGAGCTGCTCGACGACCACCGGCGCAAGGCCGAGCGACACTTCGTCAAGCAGAAGGAGGCGCGGATTGGTGAGCAGCGCCCGGCCGATCGCTGCCGCCTGACGCTCGCCGCCCGAGAGATTGCCGGCAAGCGAATTCCGCCGTTCGATCAGCATCGGAAAGAGTTCCATGACCCTGTCCAGCGTCCAATGTCCGCGCCGGTCGACCCGCATCGCGACCCGCAGGTTTTCCTCGACCGACATGTCGCCGAACAACCGCCGGCCCTCGGGCACGAGGGCAATTCCCCGCGCGACCCGCTTGTGCGCGCGCATCGACGTCACGTCGGCGCCGTCGAAAGCGATCGATCCGGCCGAGGGCTGATGCGCACCGGCGATGGCGCGCAGCAAGGTCGACTTGCCGGCCCCGTTGGCGCCGACGAGCGCGAGGACCTCGCCCTCCTCAAGGGCGAAGGAAACCTCGCGCACGGCCTGCAGAAGGCCATGGCGCACGTCGAGCCGGTCGACGGAAAGCAGGCTCACCGCGCCCCGCTCCCGAGATAGGCGTCGACGACCGCAGGGTCGCTCATCACCGCGCGGGGTTCGCCGTCGGCGATCACGCGACCCGCCACCATGCAGACGAGCCGCTCCACCACCTGCAGAAGGACGTGGACGATATGCTCGATCCAGACGATCGCCATCCCGCGACGCTGCATCTCGCGGATCGTCCCGACGAGCGCAACCGTCTCCTCGTCGGTGAGCCCGCCGCCGATCTCGTCGAGCAGCACGACGACGGGATCGGTCGCCAGCACGCGCGCGAGCTCGAGCCGCTTGCGGTCGAGCAGGCCGAGAGTCTCCGCGCGCCGGTTGGCTGCGCCGAGCATGTCGCAGAGCTCGAGCACATCCATGCAGCCGCGGTAAGCTTTGGCCCCGCGATGGCCGCCGCCCGCCGTCGCGGCGACATAGACGTTCTCGAACACGGTGAGGCCTCCGAAGGGTCTCGGCACCTGATGGGTCTTGGCGATGCCGAGCCGACTTCGTTCGGAAGCGTCCGCCGAGGTCACGTCGGCGCCGCGGAAGCGGACATTTCCTCCCGAGGCCGGCAAGCCGCCCGCCAGCACGCTGAGCAGCGTCGTCTTCCCGGCCCCGTTCGGGCCGACGATACCGACCGCCTCCTCGGCCCCGACCGAGAAGCTCACATCGTCCAGAACGGTCAGCGCGCCGAATCGCTTGTGCAATCCCGCGCCGCTGAGGATCGCGCCTGTCGGCGGGCGGCCCACGCTCCCGTTCTCAGGCGTTGTAAGGTTTCAACTGAGCCTGCACGGGCACGTTTCTGTCGTTGGCGTTCTCCGTGATGACCATGTCGAGCTTGAACTTGCTTCCCGGCTTCGTCTTGACCCACTGGCTTCCGATGATGTCGGTGTTGAAGCAGTTCGGCACCGGTCCCTTGGTGAAGTCGATCACGCCGACGGTCGTCGGGGCCTTCAGCGTGCTGATCGCCTTGGCGAGGGCGGCCTTGTCCAGAGGATTGCCGCTGGCCTGCAAGGCCGCGACTCCGGCGTCGAACAGCGACATGGTCGCGCCGAGCTGTTGCGTCCATTGCCTGCCGGACGCCTTCTCATAACCGTCGGCGATCTCGCTCGATGAGAGTCCCGTCAGCGACGATTTGTAGGGGAAGTCCTTGTGCCAGTAGACGGCGGTGGCCAGATTCGGCCCGAGCGATCCCAGCGCCTCGACCTGCGAAGGAAAGAGGCCGGTCTTGGCGATCTGGGCGATCTTGACCATCCTCGTGTAGCCCTGCTGGGCAGCCTGCCGCCAGAAAGTTGCGAAGTCGGGCGGGATCGGGAAGGTGTTGAAGATCTCGCAGTTCTCGGCCTTGTACTTCGCGATCTGCGAGGAGAAGTCGGTCGTGCCGTCCTCGTAGCCGCCGGGGTCGACGATGGTGAAGCCCGCCTTCGCAAGAGCCGGCTCGAGATGGTTGCGGATCCCGTTGCCGTCGGCGTCGTTGGGATAGAGGACGGCGACCTTCTTATTGGTCTTCACCGGCCCGTTCCACTGCGAAACGTAGCAGTTGAAGAAGTCGTGGGCGCCGAAGCTGAACAGATAGCTCCATTTGAAGGGCGAGGGCTGACCCGGCTTTGCTCCGCGCCCGAAATAGAACGCCTCCCACGGCATGACGGTCGAAAGGCTCGGCACGCCGGCCGCCTCGCAGGCGTCGGCGACGGGATTGACCACCTCAGGGGTCGACGTCGACAGCATAAGATCGACCTTGTCGCTCTCGATCAGCTCCTTGGCGAGCTGGCCTGCGCGAACCGGGTCGGACTGCGTGTCCTTGTCGATGATCTCGACCGAATATCTCTTGCCGCCGATCATGACGCCTGGCTCAAGCGCCTTGCGGACCAGGGACAGGATGTAAGGATCGGTCTGGCCGAAGCCGGCGAGCGGCCCCGTCAGGGGACTGACGAAGCCGACCTTGAGCGCGCCGTCCGCGGCGAAGGCCGGCGCGGACCAGGAGAGCGGCGCCGCCAAAGCGAGCGCGCCGGCGCCGTATCCCGCCGAAGAGATGAATGCCCGCCGGGTAATCGCTGATTCGAGGTCATCGGCCGGCCGTCCCGATTGTCTTTTCACCACCTATTCCTCCCGATTTCAATGAAGACGCGGATTATCCGGAGCGAGGCTCCGCATCGCCGGCGGACCCGGCAACTGAGGCTCTCATGCCGGGACTCCGCTCTCCCTTGGTTACTCGCCGCGCCCATTGGCCGCGGCCCTCCCGCGACGCGGCCGGCCCAGGTTCAAGCCCGCAAACCCGCAACGCGCAATCCGGGAGACTGCCGTCGATAGTGGGACAGCTCAGGCCTCGCCGTCAATCGAGAGACAGCTGAGGCCAGCTGAGGGCGTTCGAGCGCGAGAAGGGCTACGCCGTGGCCTACGACGCCTACGGCGACCGGCGAGGTTTTTCTCGCTGATGAGGCAGCCGTACGACGTCGCGGTCTTGCCGGGGCCGGAGCTCGCCCGCGCGATCCAGGCGAGGCGATGCGGAAGATCGAGAAAGGCAAGGCGCCGAACGCCCGCCGCATCGCGCCGCCCGTCGCCGCCAAGCTCGCGGCCTTGAGCCGACCGGCGCCTAGGGGCTTGCCTGGGGCGGGTCCGGCGACGGGCTCCTGTACAACGGCCGCAAGGTCCCGGGCCTGCTCGGGGCGCCTCCAATCCCGCCCGCTGGCGCGGCCATCTCGACAAGCTCTTGCCAAAGCGCGCAAAGCTCACGCGCGGCCATCATGCGGCGATGCCCCATGCCGACGTTCCCGCTCTCATCGCCGACATTCGCAGGCGGGTGCGGCACGCTCGAATTCTGCATCCTCACGGCGACGCGCACGTCAGAGACGATGCAAACGTGTTGGCAGGAATTCGACCTCGACGCCAAAATCTGGAGCAAAGCCGACGGCCGGATCGAGCCCGACGCTCTCCGCCGCGCTGCGGCAGTCGTGGACGAGCAGCGTATAAAGGAACGAGAGGAGCGCGTTGACCGGGTCGAGCGGCGGACGGCGCGAGCGCCCGTGGAAGAGGATGTCGACGTCGGCAACGCGGATCAGGTCGTTGAACACGCCGAAATAGACGTGACGGCCCGCGGCGTGGCCGAGGCCGTGCCGTTGTACTGGTCTCGGATCGTCGCGTTGACGCGGCCGCCAAGCGCCTGCGTCTGGGCATATTCGTAAGCGGCGAACAGGCGGCCGAGCAGATAGCCCGAATCCCTGTTCTCGACGTCGAGGGACACGGGGGCCTCCATTGCAAAATTGCGGATGAGCACGGCCTTCATCACGGCGACGCGCAGGCCATTCACGCGCTGTGGGTCGTGGTCGGCCCGCAGCCGCATGAGAAGAATGGAAAGGAGCGGCAGAGGGTAAGGGGCGCCGGTGAGGCTCGCCCGCAGCCATTCGCCCGCCAGGTTGGGCGGCACGTTCTTCGATTTACGCTGCGCCGCCGTTTCGATCAGCAGCCGCCAAATCGAGGGCCGTTCGTCTGGCGGCGGAGCTCGATGCGCATCCGCGCGACATGCGCGAGATAGCGGGCAGCGATCGCTCCGAAATCGTCCTCAAGATAGAAGCGCACCGAGAGCCGCAGCGTTCGGCGCAAGTCCGAGCACGAAGAAGCCCACGCCCTGCGGCAGGCCCGGTTCGAAATCGGCAGTTGGCCGCCCCTCGCGGACCGCTTGCAGGATCGCTTTGACCTTCTTCGCCTCAACGGTTTCGTCGACCTCGACGGCGCCGAGCAGCGCGGCAAAGAAGCCTTCCGCCTCGTCCGCTGCTTTTGCGTCGGACGCGTCGGCCCAAAAAAACCGTCGAGGCGTCGCCGATCTGAATGCGATGGCCGCTCCCCCTTTCGAGGAACCGGTTTAGCGCTGTCGTATAGGCGAAGGCGCCGCCTCCGAGACCGGAGCGTTGTCGCCTTGTTCGTGGCCGTAGGAGGTGAAGGCGTCGAGATTGAAAGAGACGAGCGCGGCCCCGGAAGGTTGCGCATCTTTGACCCCCTTGATCGGAGGGTGCGTCAGCGGCCCCCGCGATCGCTTTCCTTGGACGAGACAAATTGCGTCGATTGCCGGTTCTTCGGCGAGAACTTTGAGCCAAAGCGCGCGGGCCGCTTGTCTATCATGGATAAAACGCCGATCGCCGTCCAACTCGAACACGACGTTCTTGCCCTTCATTTCATCGGGCCACCCGTCGAAGTGCTCCGGCTTCCAACGCTCCAAGAAACGGAGCGCCGCGACGGGCGGTTGGAATGAAGCGACTCGAGGAGCTGGACATTCGTCGTCACGACGACCGGCGCGGCCCGGTCCTCCATCGCGAGCCGGAGCTTGTCGCGCCCCTCCCGACCCTCGATGCGCGACTCGTCGATTGACGCGTGATGTTCGAGAACGACTTCGGTGCCGAGAACCTCGTGAAAAATGGAGGCTGTCTGGTCGATGACCGCGGTGAACGGGATCGCGTAGACCATCCGATCAAGATTGTGCCGCTTCGCATGTTCCAACGCGAAGGCGAGCGAAGCGAGCGTCTTCCCGCCGCCGGTCGGGACCGCCAGCGTGAAGAGCCCATCGAACGCGCTCGCGCCCCGCCTCAACGCCATCCGCGTCGAGCGCCACCCTCAAATCAGGCAGAAGCGCCTCGACGCTGGCCGCCGCGGCGACGATGACGGAAAGCGCCCGCGTTCCCGCCCCTGCTGCGGCGCGGTCGAGGGTCGCGCCTGCCTCGCTGAGCCGCGTCTCGTCAGCGAATATGAGCCGGCCAGCGCGAACGATGCGCCAGGAATCGCGGAGGCAGGCGTCGATGCGGGTCTCACCCATCGCGAGCCGACCGAAGACGAGCGTCTCGACAGGGAGGACGCTCGACGCGCGCGCCATTTCGACATCGTGCCGCAGCTCGAGCCGCGCGCCGTCGAACAGAATGGTTTCCTGCGGGAGCCAGAAGAGGGCGCTCGGCGCCAGCGAGAGCTTGGCAGCGATGCGGGCCGGCGGACCGTCGCTGCGATCGATTCTTTCCGCCGCAACCGTGGTCGCTTCGACCTCGGCGCCCTCTGTTAACGAAAGTTCGACCTTATAGGCGTCGCCGCCGGCGCGTCGCCGCCGCCGGTGGTGACGATGACCGCCTCGCAGCGCGCCGTCGAGGTCGGAAATCGCCAGCGCAAGCCCCCGGTTTCGAATGTTGACGCTGGCTCCGTGCGTGCGCCGGCGCGTTTAAACGTTGCTCGCGCATGCGCTTGGGCGCGCTGGCGGTCCCCTGCGTCTAGCGCCGCCCATTCCCTCACGACACGCACTGGCGTAAGAGATTGACCTCGCCGCGCGCGCAGACGGGGTCGAGCACCGGCGCATATGGATCGGCGACGCGGTACAGTTCGTAGGTCTCAACCGCCCTTCCGCCGCGCCACCGCGTCAGCGTTCCGGCGGCCTCGACTATGCGGAACCGCATCTTCAGGGTCAGGTCGAAGCGTCTGCCGGCTTCGCCCACCGCGAGGCCGGGAGAGGCGAACAGCGATTCCGGCGGCGCCGGCTCAAAAATCCAGCGGATCCGCTGCTCCGGCTGGACAACGGCGATGGATGGATCGCCGTAGTAGGTCATCAGCGACGTTAGGGCGTAGCCTTGTGTCAGCACGTAGCGCGCGTTCTCGGCCAAGGCCTTTGCGTCAACTTCGCGCGCAAGCTCGCGAAAGCCGCCAATACGGCTGGTCGGGTCGAGCCGGTTAAGCGGCAAGAGTTCGGTCGTCGCCTGGACGAACGCGAACGCCATCACGGCCAGCGCCGCCACAGCGGCCCACGGCACGGCCCGAAACAGCGCGCGGCTCAACCCTGCCGCGCTCTTGCGCCTTGCCTCGGCGAGCCAGTCGGCGGCGAGGATGGCCGAGCCCGGATAGAGAGGCGCGAGCCAATTCCCCTGCACGCGGTCGTGCAATGCGTGCAGGATGAAGTACAAAGCGGCCGGCAGGATCGTGCTCGCCAAAAGCCGTCGCGCTTCCTCCCTGGAGCGGGGCAAGGCTCGCCCGAGCCATGAAACCGCCGCCAGCGACGCCGCGAAAGCCGCGAAGACCACAGGATTCATGAGCCCAATTTGCGCGGCGAGAAATTCAACGAGGTAGACCGGCGCGAAACTCTCCGCAACCGCGCGCCCGCCCTGCTTGAGGAACGTCGCCCAGCCGTGCGTTGCGTTCCAGGCGAGGAACGGAGCGAATACGACAAGGGCGATCAGCAGCGCGAGCGCAGAAAAAGGAGAGAACAGCCAGCGCCGCAGCGACGGCGCGGTCACAAAGGCGAGCGCCTCCCCCGCGGCGAAAAATGCGCCGGTGAATTTCGACTGCAGCATGAGCCCGAGCGCCAGCCCCGTCGCCAGAAGCCATTGCGCCCGCCCAGTGCGCCAGAGTTCGAAAAGTGCCGCGAGACCCAAGGTCCAGAAAATGACAAGCGGCGCGTCCGGAGTCACGAACACCGCCCCCGCCTGCACGAGCGGCATCGCGATCCACATAAGGACGGCCACGGCGGCGGTTTCCAGCGATCCGAACAGACGCCAGGCGATGGTTGCGATAAGAGCGGGAAGTGCGCCGACCAGAACGAGGGAAAGCGCCCGCACGCCCAATTCCGAGTCGCCGAAGACGCTCGTCGAGGCGCGAATGAGCGCCGCCACCATCGGCGGATGATCGAAATAGCCGAAAGCGAGCGAGCGGGACCAAAGCGCGTAATAGGCCTCGTCGAACGTGAGTTCGAGGCGGCTCGCGGCAAAAGCTTGCGCCGCCAACAGCCCGACGCCGCCGGCCGCCGCGAACCCTGCCAGGATCCTGGCGCTGCTCTTTATTGAAGCTCGTTTCGCTTCGGCGACGATGGATGCGCCGCTCACGCCGTCGCCTTCGCCCATCGCCAAGTCCGCATCGCGTGGGCTCAAGTCGCATGGGCATGCGAAACGGTCAATCTCGGCTGATGCGTTGAGGCAGACTAGACTCCTGCAAAAGTCGCCACCCTGTGGCGCCTTTCATACAGTCTGTCATGCGGCTACATCGTATAACCGTCCTCGGGGGGCGGTTTAAGCACGATGTCTCGGTTTGACGGGCAGGCCTTGGTCTCAGGCAAGACACGCTTGAGAGGCGCCGATCGCGACGATGCGGCGGACGCCTCGCGCTTCTTTTCCCGGATGGGCTACGTCAGCCTTGGCGTGGGAGCTCCCGTGGGCGTCGTCGTGCATCCCCTCGCGTTGTTCGTTATATTTTCCATAGGGATCGCTCTCATCCTCCTGGCGGCGGCGCTCGACGCGAAGCCCGGCTTCGTGAACCGGGTTTTGGTCCCGTTTCGCGTCCCGGCGTTTCTGGCGCTCCTCGCCGGGCTCGCCTGGGCGACCCTGTCGATCCTCTGGACTCCGTATCCTGTTTCGGCGGCGCAGCATGTGCTGAAGCTCGCGCTGCTCATTGCCGCCACATTGTGCGCTGTCGCCGCGCCGCGCGACAACGCGGCGGCGACCGACCTCTACCTCTTCCCCATTGGCGTCACCTTGCTGATGGCGACGATCGCCGCCAAGGGCCTCTCACATATCTTGGCCGGGGTTCCGGACGACGGAACGCTGGCCTGTGGCGCAGTTGCGCTGGCGGTGCTCCTGTTTCCGGCCCTTGGCGGGCTGACGTCGCGCGCCCGCAACGGCTATGCGCGCCTTCTGCTGATCCTCGCGCTGGCGTTTGCGTACATGGACGGTTATGCGCCGCTGACGGTTGCCTTGTTCGCCGGCTATCTGGCGCTGTCCTTCTCGATTTCCGACATGAAGCGCACGGCGAGGGAGCTCGCCTGGGGCGGCGCGGGGCTCGTTCTCCTGTCGCCGCTCATTCCAGCTGTCGCGCCGACCGTCGCCGCTTGGGTCTTTCATACGAAACTGGCCAGGGTACCGCCGCCTTACGCGTCGCTGTCCGTCGCGGCGGACGTGTTCACGCATGACAAGCTGCGTCTCATCACCGGACACGGGTTCGAAACCGTCGCTCGCAGCATGCGGGACATGATCCTGCCCCCGCAAACCCCGCGGGCGCTCGCCTTCACCGTCTGGTACGAGCTTGGGATCGTCGGCGCCGTCGTCGCGGCGGCCGGTCTCTGGTTCGCGTTCCGGGGGCTGGAGAGGGCGCCGCCGCGGCTTGCGCCCTTCATGGCGGCGGGACTGACTGCCGTCGTGGCGCTCGCCTTCCTCAACGTCGACTTCGACGACATGACCGGCCTCACGCTCATCGCCGTCGCGGTGATCTCGACCGACATGGCGGCGCGCAGCCAGTACCGGACGACCCGGCCGTCCGCGGCGAGCCTCGCCAACCTCTAGGACGATGGCCGCTGCCGGCGGAGTTGAGCGACCATAAAGCCGGCGAGTTCAGGCGTCTCTTGACGGCGAACTTTCGTCGGGATGTCGCGCTCAATTTCCGCAGCGGGCCGGAGGAAGCGCGTGCGGACCGGGAACCGGCGCTGATCGCAACCTCGGGCTCGGGAGAATCCTGTCCCTCCGGTCGCCGGACTAGGTCCCCCGGCGGCCGCTCCGCCGGTCTCGACGTGGCCCGCGATAATGCCGCCTGAGACGGCTTTGTTCCAATTGTCTAGCCGGTGCGCCTTCTCACGCCCGAGACTTGCGCGCTTTCACCGTTTGTCTTCTGCTAACGCCAAGCTCAGGCGGCCTCCACTCTGACGGATGAGAACCTTGGCCGCATTGAGGTCGAAGCCGCGGGCCAGCAGGACTGCGAGTTTCACTTCGCCGGCCGTCTCGAACGCCTGCCTCGCCGTCTCCTCATCGCAGGGCGCGAGGCGACCGATGATGTGCGCCGCCCTTCGCGCAAGCTTGTCGTTGCGCGCGCGCATGTCGACCATCATGCCCCGGTAGACTCGACCGAGCCGCATCATCGTCAGCGTGGACAAGAGGTTGAGAACCACTTTCTGCGCGACGCCCGCTTTCATCCGAGTTGACCCGGCCAGGACTTCAGCGCCGGTCGCGACGCAAATGGGACGCTCGGCCAACTTGATGAGCGAAGAGCCCGGGTTGTTGGCGACGCCAATCGTCAGCGCACCCCGGTCCCGCGCGCCCCGCAGGAATTCGACAGTGTACGGCGTCGCGCCGCTCGCCGACAATCCAATTGCGACGTCATGCGAGCCGATCGCGAGCTGCGAGAGCGCGAGTTTAGCCGCTTCGCCATCGTCTTCCGCGCCTTCGGCGCTCGCGCTCAGCGCCCGCTCTCCGCCCGCAATCGCCAACGCGACACGGTCCTCCGGCCAACCGAAGGTTGGCGAAAGCTCCACGCCGTCTTGCACGCCGATGCGGCCAGAAGTTCCGGCGCCGCAATAGACGATCCTTCCGTCCTCTGCGAGCCGCAAAGCCGCAGCTTCGGCCGCCTTGACGATGGCCGGCAATGTTTCACGCACGGCGGCGACTGCCGAAAGCTGCCCTTCAAACATCGCGTGAACGGCGTCCAGGCTCGACCAAGCGTCGATATCTTCATAACGGGGGCTCACATCCTCGGTGCGCATGGGTTCGCTCGCCACAGGAAGCCGGAGAGTTGCTGGCGCGCCTGCCGCAGCACGCGCACCGCCGCCAGTCGCGTGCGCACCAGATCGCGGATCGCCTCATGGGCTGGGTCTGGAACCCACACCGGCGACAGTTCACCCGCTCGGTGCAATTTGGCCAGGCTAATCGCGTCGCGCCGGTTGGTCTTGACCCGATCGCCGGGCTTGCGCGGAACCAA
>DATJXI010000375.1:0-3302 GCA_035500275.1 Roseiarcus sp.
GGTTACGGCGAGCACGTCCATGACGCCCCAGGCCTGGCTGGCCGAGTCGCCGCGCAGCTCTCCGCCAAGGGCCTTGCGCACGGCGCTGCGCGCGCCGTCGCAACCGATGACGAATTTTGCCTTCACTGTCTCGACCTGCCCTTCGTGGGGGGCATCAAGCCGTTCGAGGCGGACCGTGACCGGACGATCTCCGTCCTTGCTTGACGAGTCGATCGTGAGACCGATGAGCCGGCGCGAATAATCGGGCGCAAGGCGCATCGGCGAATTGCGCATGACGTCGAGATAGAAGTCGTGAACGCGCGCCTGGTTGAGGATCACGTGCGGGAACTCTGACAGCCCGTCTTCGACGTCCTGAATCCGGCTGCTGCGGACGATGTTGGCGCGCTCGGCGGCGTCCGGCTTCCAGAAGGACGTCTCGTTGACCCAATAGGCCTCTTTCAGGATGCGCTCGCTGAAGCCGAAGGCCTCGAACATCTCCATCGTGCGGCAGGCGACGCCGTCGGCCTGCCCGAGCTGGAGCGGCCCGGATTTTTGCTCGACGATCCGGGTCCGGATGTCGGGACAGGCCGAGAGCTGCGCCGCCAGCGTGAGGCCGGTCGGCCCGCAGCCGACGATGAGGACGTCGACCTTTTCGGGAAGAACGTCCGCGGGCTCGCTCCTAGCGCGCTCGGCCGGCTCGCTGATGTGCGGATCGCCGGTTCTGAACCCGTTGAGGTGGAATTGCATGGCCTCCTCCCGGCGCTCCCTGCAACGGCTGGGCTTAGTGCATCAGAAGCGCGGGCGACTGCAAGAAGCGGCTGGCGCTACCTCTTCCCCTCCTCCGGCAGATCGTCGTCGCTAATGGCGCGCCAGGCGGCGCCGTCGAGATCGTCGAACTGGCCGCTTTTCAGCGCCCACAAGAAGGCGGCGAGGCCAAGGAAGCCAAGCGCCAGCGCCAGCGGGACCAGGTAGACGAGGACGTTCATCGGCTTCTCGCCTGTCGCGCGCGCAGCGCGTTCAACGTCACGACCACCGACGAACCGGACATGGCGACCGCCGCGACGAGCGGCGTCACGTAGCCCATGATGGCGAGCGGAACGGCGAAGAGGTTGTAGGCGGCGGAGAACCCGAGATTCTCCAGCATGAGGCGGCGCGCCTTGGCGGAGAGGCGGAGCGCGTCGGCGACCGGCGCGAGTTTGTCGCCGAGGAAGAGCGCGTCGGCCTGCGCCTGGGCAATGTGGGCGGCGGAGACGGGCGAGATCGACACATGCGCGGCGGCGAGCGCCGGCGCGTCGTTGAGGCCGTCGCCGACCATGAGCGGGCGCTTGCCCTTACCCGCAAGCGCTTTCAGGCGCGCGATCTTGTCGGCGGGCGTCAGGCCGGACTCATACCGCTCGACGCCGAGTTCGCGCGCGACGAGCGCGACCGCGGGCTCGCGGTCGCCCGACAGAATCTCGATCGCGTGCGCGCGCGCTATGTCCGCGACCGCCTCGCGCGCGTCCGAGCGCAACGCCTGCCGGACCGCGAAGACGACCGCCTTTGGCCCGCGTCTGAGCGCGATGAGCGACGCGTCCGGCCACGCCGCGGCGACCGGCGCCGCCTCGGCCTCCGCCGCGCACCAGGCGATCGAGCCGAGCTTCGCCGCCTCGCCACGATACGTAGCCGTGACCCCCTGCCCCGGAAATTCCTCCGGGGCGATCGGCGCCTTCGCCCCGGCCGCCCTGGCAATGGCCTTGGCGAGCGGATGCTTGCTCGCAAGCGCTAGCGCGCCGGCCAGCGCAAGGTCGTCGGAGGAAATGTCGGCGGCGTTGGCGAGCACCGGTTTCGGCTGGGTCAGCGTGCCCGTCTTGTCGAACACGACCGCGTCCGCTTCGGCGAGCCGCTCGAGCGCCTCGCCGGAATTGAGGATGAGGCCGCGCCGAAACAGCGCCCCGGCGGCGACAACCTGCACGGCGGGAATCGCAAGGCCGAGCGCGCAGGGGCAGGTGATGATGAGGACCGTGACCGCGATGATGGTCGCCTGCTGCCAGGGAGCGCCGAACGCGAGCCAGCCGACGAAAGTCGCGAGCGCCGCCAGATGCACGACCGGCACGTAGAGCCGCGCCGCGCGGTCGGCGAGCGCCACATAGGACGAGCGCTGTTCGACCGCCTTCAAAAGAAGCGCATTGACCTCGTCGAGAAGCGTGCCGCTCGCGGCGCTCGTGACCCGGACGCGAAGCGAGCCGGTCAGATTGAGCGTCCCCGCGTAGACCGGCGCGCCCGGCTGAACCTCCGCCGGCGCGGTCTCACCCGTGACCAGGCTCTGGTCGATCTCCGAGCGGCCGTCCTCGACCGCCCCGTCCACCGCGACGCGCTCGCCCGCGCGCACGAGGACGAGATCGCCGGGGCGGATCGCCGAGACCGGCGTCTCCTTCGCCTCGCCGTCGTCGCCAAGCTTCACCGCGCGCTCCGCGCGGATGGCGGAAAGATTGACGGCGAAGTCGCGTGTCCTGCGGCGCATGCGCTGGTCGAGATAGCGGCCGGCGAGCAGGAACATGATGAGCGTGATTGCGCTGTCGAAATAGGCCTGGCGCTCGTGCGCCAGCGTCTGCACGACCGACATGCCGAGCGCGAGGATGACGGCGAGCGAGATCGGCGCGTCCATGTTGAGCGCGCGGGCGCGCAGAGATTTCGCCGCGCTCTCGAAGAACGGCATGCCGGCGTATGCGGCGCACGGAAGTGCGACGAGCGCCGAAAGCCAGTGGAAGAGGTCGCGCGTCGCGAGGTTCGGATCGGTGTCGGCGCCGGCCCAGAGCGACACCGAGAGCAGCATCACGTTCATCGCGCCGAAGGCCGCGACGCCCAGGCAGCGCAGAAGGCGCTTCTCGGCCTGCATCTCGGCGCTGTCGGCCGTCTCCGAAGCGAAGGGATAGGCCGGATAGCCGAGCGCCTCGAGCTTCTCGAGGATGGCGGGCGGCTCAAGCGCGCCCTCCTGCCATTCGACGGTGACGCGCTTGCTCGCGAGATTGACGCGGGCGCCGCGCACGCCCTCCTGTCTGCGGAGGCCTTTTTCGATCGTGACAATGCAGGCGCCGCAATAGACGCCGTCGACGACGAGGTCCATCGCCTCGACGCCCTCCGCCGGGCGCCGCACGAAGACCGAAAGGTCCTGCGCCGCCGTCACAAGCTTTGTCTTAGTTCGCGGCGGCGTCCGCCACGGCGAGCCGGTTTTCGCTGCGGAAGAGGCGCTTGTCGCCCCGGCTCGCTTCGATGACCAGCGTCCATCGCCCCGACGCCACCGGCGTTGCGACCCCTTCATAGTCGAGGCCGTTGGAGACGAGCGT
>DATJXI010000376.1:0-5110 GCA_035500275.1 Roseiarcus sp.
GCAGCTTCGCCACGTCCGCGAGGCTGAAGCCCATCCGCTGCGCAATTCTGACATATCTGACTGCCCCAGCGCCTCGTCGCCGTATTCGCGATAGCCGTCCGCGCTACGAGGCGGGTCGATCAGCCCCTTCCGCTCGTAGAAGCGGACGGTCTCGACTCCGACGCCAGGCGTCCAGCGCGCCAGCATCGGCCGCTGAAGGGACTGGCTGGGCGATCAGCTCTCCGAGGTCGAGAGCGCGAGCGCGTGCAAATCGCCGCCCATGCGCCCTTTGAGCGCGGCGTAGACCATCTGGTGCTGCTGCACCTTGGTCTTGCCCTTGAAGGCGGCGGCGACGACGCTGGCGGCATAGTGGTTGCCGTCGCCCGCCAGGTCCTTCACCTCGACCCGCGCGCCGGGGAAGGCCTCGCGGATCATGGTCTCAATCTCGGTTTGCGACATGGCCATGGGTTTTGCGCTCCTCGATCGCTTTGATCGCGTCGTCTTCCTGGCGGGCCTCCGCCTCGAGCCGCGCGACGACGTCTTCCGCCGGCTCTTTTGCCGCGATCGTCACCCCGTCGGTCATGAGGACCAGGCATTCGGCCGCGTCGATCGCGCTGACGGCGACGACGCGCTCAGGACGGATATAGGCGAAGCCCGCCTTAGTCTTGACCACGATGAAAGGAATCATGGCGGCGCGCCTCCGGTCATGTAATTCGGCAGCCAACTCTCATGCGCTTCGCTTAAGCGCGCAAGGTTCAAGGGCGCGCTCGCGCCCAGGACGAGGCTCTCGCCGCCGGTTGCGCCGATGCGCGTGAGCGGGACGCCAGCCCGCTCCGCTTCCGCCGCGATGGCGATAGTCTCGGCGGGCTTGGCGGTGAGGACATAGCGGGCCTGGTCCTCGCCGAAGAAGAAGGTGTGCTCCTCGCCCTCCCCCGCGACGCTGGCGCCGATCCCTCCGGCCATTGCCATCTCCGCCAGCGCAACCGCAAGGCCGCCGTCGGAAATGTCCTGGACGGCGGTCACCCGGCCCACGGCGATGAGCCTCGCCACGAACTCGCCGTTGCGCCGCTCGGCGTTAAGGTCGACCGGCGGCGGCGCGCCCTCCTCGGTCCCCATGACGACCGCGAGCCAGGCCGAGCGGCCCAGCCAGGCGGGCGCGCCGCCGACGAGCAGCACGTCCTCGCCCTCGCTCTTGAAGGCGGGAGACGCCGTCTTCCTCACGTCGACGACGAGGCCGACGCCGCCGATCGCGGGCGTCGGGGGAATGCCGGCGCCCATGGTCTCGTTGTAGAGCGAGACGTTCCCGGAGACGACCGGGAAGTCGAGCGCGCGGGCCGCATCCGCGACGCCCTCGATGCAGCCGACGAGCTCGCCCATCGCCTGCGGCTTCTCGGGATTGCCGAAGTTGAGGTTGTCGGTGAGCGCGAGCGGCCACGCCCCGACGGCGATGAGGTTGCGCCACGCCTCGGCGACCGCCTGCCTGCCGCCCATGTGGGGGTCGGCCGCGCAGTAGCGCTCGGCGCAGTCGGTGGTGAGCGCGAGGCCCCTCGGGCCATCGCCGAGGCGGATGACGGCCGCCCCGCCGCCGGGCCCCTGCACGGTGTTGCCGAGGATGAGCGAATCGTACTGCTCGTAGACCCAGCGTTTCGAGCACAGGTAGGGCGAGCCGAGGAGCTTGAGGAGCGCCGCGTTGGTCGGAATCGGGGGGACGAGCACGGCGGGGTCGAGCGGCGCAGGGGGCGGCGCAGGTGTCCAGGGCCGGTCGTAGAGCGGCGCCTCGTCGCCGAGCTCCTTGATCGGCAGGTCGGCCTTGACCTTTCCCTCATGCACGACGACGAAGCGCTTCGTGTCGGTCGTGCGGCCGATGACGGCGAAGTCGAGGCCCCATTTGCGGAAAATGGCTTCGGCTGCCTCTTCATTCTCGGGCTTCAAGACCATGAGCATGCGCTCCTGGCTCTCGGAAAGCATCATTTCGTAGGCGCGCATGCCTTTTTCGCGGCAAGGTACCCGATCGAGGTCAAGCTCGACGCCGAGCCCGCCCTTGGCGCCCATCTCGACCGCCGAGGAGGTCAGCCCCGCCGCGCCCATATCCTGGATCGCGACGACCGCGCCCGAGGCCATGAGCTCCAGGCAGGCTTCGAGCAGCAGCTTCTCGGCGAACGGGTCGCCGACCTGCACGGTCGGGCGCTTCTCCTCGGCGTCCGCTTCGAACGCGGCCGAGGCCATGGTGGCGCCGTGGATGCCGTCCCGCCCGGTCTTGGAGCCGAGATAGACGATCGGGTTGCCGACGCCGGTCGCCTTGGAGGTGAAGATCGCATCCGCCCTCGCGACCCCAAGGGCAAAAGCGTTGACGAGGATGTTGCCATCGTAGCCTCGGTGGAAGCCGACCGAGCCGCCGACGGTCGGCACGCCGAAGGAGTTGCCGTAGCCGCCGATGCCCGCCACGACGCCGGCCAGGAGGTGGCGCGTTTTCGGGTGCTCCGGCGAGCCGAAGCGCAGGAAGTTGAGGCAGGCTATGGGCCGCGCGCCCATAGTGAAGACGTCGCGCAGGATGCCGCCGACCCCGGTCGCTGCGCCCTGGTAGGGCTCGATGTACGAGGGGTGGTTGTGGCTCTCCATCTTGAAGACGCAGGCGAGCCCATCGCCGATATCGACGACGCCGGCGTTCTCCCCCGGCCCCTGGATCACCCACGGCGCGCGCGTCGGCAGCTTGCGCAAATGCAGGCGTGAGGATTTGTACGAGCAGTGCTCGTTCCACATCGCCGAGACGATTCCGAGCTCGGTGAAGGTCGGCGTGCGGCCGATGAGCCTGACGAAGCGCGCGTATTCGTCGGGCTTGAGCCCATGCGCGATCGCGAGCGCTTGCGTGACCTCGGGTTCGGGGGCGGAGGGCTGGTCTTTCTCGAAGGGGGACATGGGGCCGCGCCACATAGCCGGGCGCGGCGGCGATCTCAACTGTCCAGTGGTTTTCTGGCACCTGGGGACAGCTTTCCGTTTTGACATTTTGCCTTGACCGCAACCGCCTGGGGGCTACAAATGGCCTCTGTCATCAATTTGGACAACGCTAGGCGGCTCGCCAAGCTGGACAAGCGCGACTTGGACTTCGTAAAGCCCGACCTCGTGCTCTGCGAGCGCCGAAAGGGCCGGTAGCTCAATGGTTAGAGCCGGCCGCTCATAACGGTCTGGTTGCAGGTTCGAGTCCTGCCCGGCCCACCACTCCATCCTCGTTCTGGAAGACGAACGCAGCCATTCACCCAACCTGCGCTTCCACGCCATCCTCGCTCCAGCGGGTGTGGTACACGCCCGGCTTGTCGAGCCGGCGATACGTGTGCGCGCCGAAATAGTCCCGGAGGCCCTGCAGCAGATTCGCTGGTCCGCGCGCGCGGCGGAAGCCGTCGTAGTAGGCGAGCGTCGAGGAAAAGGCCGGCGCAGGCACGCCGCTTTGGACAGCCGAGGAAAGAACGCTCCGCCAGGCGCCTTCGGCGCCCGCAACGGCGTCGCGGAAGTGGTCGGCGAGCAACAGATTCGCGAGCGCGGGCTCGCCCTCATAGGCCTCCATGATGCGATCGAGCATCCGGGCCCGGATGATGCAGCCCGCCCGCCAGATGGCGGCGATCTCGCGCAAGTTGAGATTCCATCCATACTGCGGGCCGGCGACGCTCATCTGCTCGAACCCTTGCGCATAGGCGACGATCTTCGCCGCGTAGAGCGCGTCGCGGATCGCCTCGACGTCGTCCGGCGACGCGTTCCTCGGCGCCGGGGACTCATGAGGAAAGCGCTCAGCGGCCTTGAGGCGCAATTCCCGCTCGCCCGAAAGCGCCCGCGCAAAAACCGCCTCGGTGATCGCCGTGATCGGCACGCCGAGTTCGAGTGCCGACTGCGCCGTCCATCGCCCGGTGCCCTTCTGCTCGGCCTCGTCGAGGACGTTATCGACGAGCGCGCGGCCCGTTTCATCCTTCTTGCGCAATACGGCGGCGGTGATCTCGATGAGGTAGGAATCGAGCGGGCTCGATTTCCAGTTCGCGAAGATGTCGCCGATCGCGTCCGCCGACAGGCCGTAGACCGACTTCAGGATGTCGTAGGTCTCGGCGATGAGCTGCATGTCGGCGTATTCGATGCCGTTGTGCACCATCTTGACGTAGTGGCCGCCGCCGTCCGGGCCGATCAGCGCGCAGCACGGCTCCCCATTCGCCTCAGCCGCCATCCGGGTCAGGAAGGGCGCGATGCGATCGTAGGCCGCGCGGTCGCAGCCGGGCATCATGCTCGGCCCATGAAGCGCGCCCTCCTCGCCGCCCGAGACGCCCATGCCGACGAAGCGGATCCCTCGCGCCGCGCACGCCTTGGCGCGCCGGATCGTGTCGGTGAAATGCGAGTTGCCGCCGTCGATGACGATGTCGTCGGCGTCGAGATGGGCCATGAGCTCGTCGATCATATCGTCGACCGGCTTGCCCGCCTTCACCATGATGAGGGCGATGCGCGGTCGGCTCAGCGACGCGACGAACTCGGGAAGCGTCGTCGAGGGGATGAAGCGGCCCTCGGGCCCATGCTCCTGGACGAAGGCGTCGGTGCGTTCGTGATGCCGGTTGAAGAGGGCGACCGAGAGCCCGCGGCTAGCGGCGTTGCGGGCGAGGTTCGCGCCCATGACCGCAAGTCCGATGACGCCAAGATCCGCTTGCGCCGCTTCCGCCATCGAGGTTCTCCCTGATCAAGCCGGCTTCATCCGGTCTCTCAGGTTCAACCGTAGCGCAATCCGCACGCGGCCGCACCCGGCCGAAGCCAACCTCCCTTTCGGCGCAACTCCTTCCTTTAAGCGTCCGAATCCTTCCAAAAATGGGTCCGGAATGGTTCGGGAATGGTCCTGTTATGGGCCTTTTCCTTCCCTTTCCTTTCCCGTTTTGAGCCTTTTCAATGGTTTACGGGCGAGTCGAGCGAAAAAATCTTCGCCCCTGCTTGCCCCCAAGGGGGCGTCCGAACCCCAGCCGGCCTGAAGGCCGCCGTTTCGATCGAATGGGCGCTCGTCTTCCTTCCGAAAAACGGAACGATAGCACGCCTTCCGCGGGAAGGGAAGAAAATGTCGGCCTAAATTCCGGCAAGAACAGGCGCCTTGCGGCGGCGCGCGGGGGGAGTCATG
>DATJXI010000377.1:0-17948 GCA_035500275.1 Roseiarcus sp.
ATCGAGGACGCGATCGCCAACATGCGCGTCATCGACGCTTTATTCCACTCTGCTAGGAGCGGCGCGTGGGAAACGCCCTGAGGCGGCTTTATGCAGGACCATTCGCGAACCGTATTGCTGGTCGATCTGGACGGGACGCTCACCGATCCGGCGGAAGGCATCATCGGCTGCTTTCGCGCCGCGCTCGAAGCGCTCGGGCTCGTCGCGCCCGCCACCACGGAGTTGGGCTGGATCATCGGTCCTCCGCTCAGGCAGTCGTTCTGGCATGTTTCGGAAGGAAAGGCCGACCCGGAAGAGGCGCTTCGCATGTACCGCGCCCGCTACGACGTCGACGGGCTGTTTCAAGCCACGGTCCACGGAGGCGTGCAGGAGGCTTTGGCCGAACTCAACGCGGCGGGGGCGCGGCTTATCCTGTGCACCGCCAAGCCCGCGGTCTGCGCGGTTCGCATCTTGAGCCATTTCGGCCTCGACCATCATTTCGAGGCCGCTTACGGCGCCGAGCTCGACGGGACTTATGAGGACAAGGGCGATCTTATCGCGCGCATCCTCGAGGAGCGCCAGCTCGAGGCGGACGCGTGCTGCATGCTTGGCGACCGCGAGCATGACGTGATCGCGGCGAAGCGGCACGGGATACCGACCATCGGCGCGCTCTGGGGCTACGGCGGCGAGGCGGAACTGAGCGAAGCGGGCGCAGCGGCGCTTTGCGCGACGCCCGCCGAGATCGTCGCCGCATTCATGAGCCTTCCGCGTCCCCCGCCGCTCAGGACGGCGCTCATCGATGAGTGGTGATCCCGCCGGGGCGGCGCGCGCCGCTTCGCCCGCGCCGCCGCACGCCGCCGTGCGTCCGGTCCTGAAGTCCGCGCATGGGGTAACATGGACCGACGACTACGCATGGATCCGCGCCGAGAACTGGCAGGAGGTGCTGCGCGACCCCGCTCGCCTGCCCGCCGAGATTCGGTCGCTGCTTGAAAAGGAAAACGCCTACGCCGACGCGATCCTCGCGCCGACGGAAGCGTTGCAGAAGGCGCTCGTCCGGGAGATGCGCGCGCGGATTCAGGAGGACGACAGCGAGCCGTCGCAGGTCGACGGGCCTTTCGCCTATTACTCGCGCTACCGGGCCGGCGGCCAGCACCGCGTCTATTGCCGAAGGCCGCGCGCCGGCGGCGACGAGACGGTCCTCATCGACGGCGACAGGCTTGCCGAAGGCAAGCCGTTCTTCGACCTTGCGGCGGCGCGCCACTCTCCCGATCACACGAAATTCGTCTGGGCCGCCGACGATCTCGGCTCGGAGCTTCTGACCATCTCCGTGCGCGACCTCGAGCGGGGCGAGGACCAGCCCGACCAGGTCGTCCGCGCCACCGACGACATCGTCTGGACGCGCGACTCGCGCGCCTTTCTCTACGTCGAGCAGGACGACAACCATCGTCCGTTCCGAGTGATGCTGCACCGCCTCGGGACGAGGCAGGACGAGGACGTCGAGGTCTTCGCCGAACCCGACCCCGCATGGTTCATCGGGCTTGAGCCGACGCGGCTCAGGCGCGCCGCGCTCATCACGGTCCACGGTCACGACGCGTCGGAGACGCACGTCGTCGATCTCGACGCGCCGGCGTCGAAGCCGACGCTGGTAGCGCCGCGGCGCGCCGGGATCTTCTACGACGTCATGGACCACGGCGACCGCTTCTATATCCGCACCAACGCGCAGGCGCGCGATTTTCGCATCGTCGCGGCGCCGTGCGGCGCGTCCAGCGAAGCGGACTGGCGCGACGTCGTCCCACATCGCGACGGGCGCTTCATCGCGGCGGCGACTCTCCTCAAGGACTATCTTCTCGTCCTCATGCGCGAGGACAGCCGGCCGCGCCTCGTCGTCCACCATCTCGAAAGCGGCGGCTCGCACGATATCGCCTTCGAGGAGGAGACCTACAGTCTCGGCTTCGAGAGAGTGTACGAATTCGACACGAAGCACATCCGCTTCAGCTATTCGTCGATGGCGCACCCCGAGGAGATCTACGACTACGACTGCGAAACCCGCGCCCGCACGCTCGTGAAGAGGCAGATGACGCCGCCCGGCTTCGACCCCGACGTTTATGTCACGCGGCTGGTCTTCGCCCCCGCGGACGACGGCGAGCGCGTACCAGTGTCGCTTCTGATGAAGCGGGACCTCCGGCTCGACGGTTCTGCGCCGCTGCTGATCTACGGCTACGGCGCTTACGGCTACCCTGTCGAGGCGGGCTTCTCGACCAACCGCCTGTCGCTCGTGGACCGCGGCTTCGTCTACGCCATAGCGCATGTGCGCGGCGGCACGGACAAAGGCTGGGGCTGGTACGAGGACGGCAAGCTCATGAAGAAGCCGAACACGTTCGGCGATTTTATCGCCGCGGCGCGCTACCTCGTCGCCGAGGGTTACACCTCGAAGGGCCGCATTGTCGCCCAGGGCGGCAGCGCCGGCGGATTGCTGGTCGGCGCGGTCGCCAACATGGCGCCCGAGCTCTTCGCCGGAATCATCGCGGACGTGCCCTTCGTCGACGCGCTCTCGACCGTGCTCGACGAGACCCTGCCGCTCACCCCGCCGGAATGGCTCGAATGGGGCGATCCGATCCGCGACAAGGCCGCTTTCGAGACGATCCGCTCCTACAGCCCTTACGACAATATCGCGCCGCAAGCGTACCCGCCGATCCTCGCGCTCGCGGGCTTAACTGACCCGCGCGTCACCTATTGGGAGCCGGCGAAATGGGTCGCGAAGCTGCGCGCAACGATGACGGGCGGCGGGCCGATTCTCCTGAAGACGGCCATGGAGGCCGGGCACGCCGGCCGCCCGGGCCGCTACGAGCGGCTCGACGAGGTCGCCCGCAATTACGCCTTCGCCCTCGCCTGCGTCAGCGGCGAGTGACGGCGGATCGGAAGAGGCGATCAGGCGGCGACGGGCTGTTCTCGTCGCATCTTGGCAAGGAAATCGCGCGCCGATGGGAGCGCGCGCATACGCGCTCTTCGCCGCTCGAGCGCGGCAAAATAATGGTCCCAGTGTTGTCGAGCCGCCCGCGTTTCCATGAACAGTTTTTGACCGCGGAAGAAACCCTTCGAAGCCAAGCATACCGCATAGCTGGCGTCGGTAAAAATGTTTGGCTGGCCAAGGTCTTCGGGCTCCGGTAATCGATACCGCCACACCTCCAAGTTTTCCAGAAGACTCTCGGTCAGGACCGATGGATCTCTGGCGGCGCGCCAAAACGGCTCGGGCCTGTTGGCGAGATAATAGTGCATGAGGATGAAATCTCGAACGTTGTTGTATAAAGTGTCGATGCGTTTATTAAAACGCTGTCGAAGCGTTTCCGGCATCGATTTGTCCGGAAAGTGATGCGTGATCTGAAACGCAGTGACGGCGATAGACATGATCGCTGTGGCTTCGAGAGGCTCGATAAAACCTCCTGACAGCCCGACTGCAATACAATTTCCTACCCAGGCGCGACGCAATCGTCCTACGCGCATCTGGATAACTCTCGGCTCGACCCCCTCGGGATCCAATCCAAGATATTGGCATAATTCGCGTATCGCTTCGTCGTCGGAACGGTGCTGACTTGAATAGACGTATCCTGTGCCGATGCGATTGAAGAGCGGAATTCGCCAGACCCACCCGGCGCTTAACGCCGTGGCGCTCGTTGAACTCTCGATCGGTTCGTTCTCCCGATAGGGAATCTGAATGGGAACGGCGCGATCGCATAGCAAATTGTTGCTATAACTTTGAAACGGCTCATTTAGAATCTTAGATATGATTGTTCCTCTGAATCCAGTGCAATCAATAACGAGCTCAACTGGGATCGCGCCCCTTTGTCTTAGTATTAAATGAGAAATTATCTCGCCATCGCCGACGATTGCGTTATCAACGTCATCGAGAACGTGAGTTATGCCACGCCGTGTCCCGGTTTCCCGGAGATACTCTGCAAGTTTTGTCGCGTCAAAATGATAAGCGTAGCGGAAAAAATCGCCTTTGTAGGCGTCTTCGGGGGACGCCCGCGGCGCCCGATTGAGACGGATCGCCTCGACGATCGGATCGAGACTGGCTGCGGCATTGTGGGGGTCATGACCGCCGTGCGCTCCATGCGCCAAATAGTAGTAAAGGGGGCTGATCCCGCCTAACCACCTGTCGCCATAGGAGACGGGGTGAACAAACGTGCCCGGTTTCCCGTCTTCGGTCAGGTTCCAGTTTACGAAATTGACCCCGAATTTGAATGTTGCATTGCACCGTCGAATGAATTCCTGTTCATCGAGCCCGATTCTCTGAAATTCAGCCATAATTCCAGGGAGACAACCTTCGCCAACGCCTATTATGGGTATGTTGGGCGATTCTATGAGCGCAACCTGGACCGGCGGACCTTGGCGCGTCCAATTCAGCCGCGTGTGCAGCATTAGCGCGGTCAGCCACCCGGCGGTTCCGCCTCCCACAATCGTAATGTTTTGAACAGCTTGCATTCAAGACCCTTCCGAGCCAGCCGCAGCGAAGCGTTGGCCCTGAGTTCAGGCGCTATCGCCCCGCCGGCGCATCGCCATGCATGAGAGCCTCGACCAAGGGCTCGACGCCCTCTTCGATCCGGCCAACTTTGAGCCGTTCGGCCCGGACGATCGCCAGCACGTCGCTATAGGCGCGCTGCAGATCGTCGTTGACGATTACATACTGGTAGTTGCGCCAGCGCCCGATCTCCGCCCGCGCGTTCTCGAGCCGCTGATCGATGGTGGTGGAGGAATCCTCGGCGCGTCGCTCGAGCCGGGCGCGCAATTCCCGCATCGAGGGCGGCAGCACGAAGATGCTGACGACGTCGTCGCCGACCCGCTCGCGCATCTGCCGCGCCCCCTGCCAGTCCACGTCGAACAGCATGTCGCGCCCCTGCGCCAGCACCTTCTCGACCGGCCCGCGCGGCGTTCCGTAGAAATTGCCGTGCACCTCGGCCCATTCAAGCAGGTCGCCGCTCCGCCGCATGCGCTCGAACTCGCGATTGTCGATGAAGCGGTAATGGATGCCGTCGACCTCGGACGAGCGGCGCGGGCGCGTGGTCACGGAAACGGACAACGTAAGGTCAAGGTCCTTGTCCTGCATCAACATGCGGGTGAGCGTCGTCTTCCCCGCCCCGGACGGGGAGGAAAGGATGAGGATCATGCCGCGCCGGCTCCCCGCCATCGCCAAAGCTTTCATTCGACATTTTGAACCTGCTCGCGGAATTGCTCGATTTGCGCCCTCAGTTCAAGCCCCTGCGCCGTCAAAGTGACGTCGTTCGCCTTGGCGCAGAGCGTGTTCGCCTCGCGGGCGAACTCCTGGGCGAGGAAATCGAGCCTGCGGCCGATCGCGCCGCCTTCCGCGAGAAGCGCCCGCGCCGCCGCGACATGGGTCTTCAGCCGGTCGAGCTCCTCGCGCACGTCCGCCTTGGCGGCGAGCAGAATCGCCTCCTGGTAGAGCCGGTTCTCATCGAACGCGCGGGAGGAATCGAGGAGCGCCGCGACGCTCTCCGCGAGCCGCGCCCGCACCGCCTCGGGCCGGCGCGCCGGATTGGCCTCGGCAGCCAGCGTCAGCGCTTCGACCGCGTCGAGCCGCTCGCCGAGCACCGCGGCAAGCGCGGCGCCTTCAACAAGACGGGTGGCCCTTAGGGCCGCGAGGGCATCGTCGAGGCTTTTGAGCGCGGTCCCGCCGAGGGCCTCTACCGCCGCGTCGCCGTCCTCCGATTCGACCACTTCGGCGACGCCCTTGAGACTCAAGAGCCCGTCCATCGTCGCAGGCGCGACGCCGATCCTTTCCGCCGCCGCACGGGCGGCCGAGGCGATGGATTCCAGCGCCGCCTGATCGATCTGCGCCTTTGCCGCCGAGGAGTCGCGGTGCGCGGTCAGCGTCGCGAAACACGTCCCGCGCGCGATCGCCTTGCCCAGCCGGGCCCTGGCCTCGGCTTCGACCCGGTCGAAAGGCGAGGGCATCCGCAATCGGAGGTCGAGCCCCTTGGCGTTGACCGTCTTGATCTCGAACGCCCATCGCCACCCGCCATACGCCCCGATCGCGCGCGCGAATCCGGTCATGCTGCTTACCGCCATCTTTCGCTCGCTTTCCGCCGAGGTCCCCGGACGCTTTTCGCCTATCAACTTAGCCGGGGACGGTTCATTCCAAGTTCAGGCGACCGGCGTCACAATGAAATCCTGCGCCCCCTGGGGCATTTTCGAGATGCGGAGGAGTTCGATGATCAAGAGCTGTCTTGTCGTCTCCGCCCTTACGGTCGGTCTCGCCGGCTACGCTCTGGCGCAGGAAACGACGCCCCGCTTCGCCGATGGGCGACGCCCCGGTCACCCAGGAGCCCCTCGGCCCAGGAGCCGGCATGGCCGCGACGACCCGCCATCATGTTGACCACCATCACCATGTTTACCACAATCACATGGTCTATAACCATCATCACAAGGGAAGCATGACGGGCGGCGGCACCGGCGGCGGCGAGAGCGCTTCCCCGAGCAACACGCAGCCGTAGCCGGCTAAGAAACAGCGTCGCGGGCGGCCTCCTCTGCAGCGGCGCGATCGGCTCTCCGGGCGCCACCGTCCGGGGAGCCTTTTTTGTGAGCCAGAGACGCGTTTAGGGCGTCGCCCTGGAGGCTCGGGTCCGCCTCCGGGTCTTAGCCGCAGAGCGCGGCCCCTCCGCCAGCCGCACAACCGCGCCCCATAAGGTTCGAACATCTTGCTGCGTCAGCTCCATGCGGTGGAAAATGTTGCGCAGATTCCGGCGCATGCCCGGCTTTTTTGTCGCCGGGCGGAAGAAACCGTTCTCGTCGAGCTTCGTTTCCAGGTAGTCGAAGAAGGCGAGCAGCATCTCGCGCTGCGCCGGCGGCGAGGAGGCGCGCAGAATCGCTCTGGGCGGGGCGTCGCCGTGCGCGGCCTTGAACCACTCGTAGCCGCAGATCAGCACCGCTTGGGCCAGGTTGAGCGAGGCGTAAGACGGATTCGCCGGAAACGTGACGATCGCATCGGCGATGGCGACTTCGTCGCTGTCGAGGCCGGTCCGCTCCGGTCCGAAGAGGATTCCCCGCTTCTGCGCCGTCGCGGCGGTGGTCGCCGCCATTGCGGCGCTTGCGGTCAGCACCGGTTTCAGTTGGCCCCGTTCGCGCGCGGTTGTGGCATAGACGGCGGCGAGGTCGGCGACGGCGGCTTCGACGCTTGCGAAAACACGCGCCGCGTCCAGCACATTCGCCGCCCCCGCCGCAGCGGAATAGGCCGTCTCGCGGTGCTCGCCGGCGCGGGGCCAGCCCTCACGCGGATTGACGAGGCGCAGGTCGGAAAGGCCGAAATTGGCCATGGCCCGCGCACACATGCCAATGTTCACCGCGAGCTGCGGCCGGACGAGGATGACCGCCGGGCCGCCGCGCACAAGCGGTTTTGTCCTGTCGGCGCCTGCTCCAACCATTGCGGCGACCTATCGCACGGCCTCGGCGAAGGCAATGCGCGAGCGACGCCTGGGCCCAGTCTGGAGCCCGGGCATAAGCGGCGGATTGCGCCGGGCGACGCGACGAGCCCCGGCACTTCGTGTCAGAAGATGGCGCCTCGCCTCAAGTGGCCGAGGGTGGGCTGCGGCAGAGATCGAATGTCCGATTTTCCGATTTCATCCCGCAGCTTGCGCGAGCTGATGCTCAGCAGCGGTCTGCGCCTTGATTGCGACGTCGGTGCGATTCTTCGCCTTCAATTTCTTCATGACATTGCGCACGTGAACCTTCACAGTGCTTTCACACATGTTCAATTCGTATGCGATGACCTTGTTCGACTTCCCCTGCTGAATCGCGTGTACGACCGAAAGTTCACGGCCAGTGAGGACGCCGGACGGCGAGTTGGTCTGCGCCGCCGGGACGCAAGGCTGAGCCGTTGCGAGCAGACAGTCCACAGGCGCGTAGCTTCCGCCCGCCATAACAAAACGCACCGCCTCGATCGCAACTTCAAATCCCATTGTGACTGGGATGTATCCTTTTGCCCCGTGGCGGATGGCGGTCCGAGCGAGGTCCGCGTCATTCCTGGAGGCGAGAACAACGACCGGGCTGTGCGGACTAATTTCCGATAGCTCTTTCAGCGCGTTCGCGCTCGCCTCGGCGCTGGCTTCCATCAACGAAAGGATGACAACCCCGGCCGAAGGCTCGCCGAGTTGGCGTTCGAGTTCAGATAGCGTCGAATACGTGACGACCGGAAATGAAAACGCCGATTGCATGCTCCGGCGAATGCATTCCCGCAAGAACGTGCGGCTTTCAACTATTGCAATGAAAGCAGTAACTTCGACGCCAACTCTCGCGGTGACGCAACTCACGCCAAAGCTCTCGGCGAATTCTAAGGATTGTGTGGCTCCGCCCATCTCGGCAAATTCAGCAAAAGCGGCCTCATTACCCATCTCTGACCCCATTTCCCCGAAGGAGACGAAGGGAGTTCGCCAAGGATCAAGGACAAAAAACGGCGTGCGGCGCCCGAGCCGACTACCGCCATCTCCGATTTGATCCCCGTCCGGCGTCCCCCGACGGTCCTTCCTAACGTAGGCCCCCGAGCCCACTACTCACAAGTTGCACAGGACTAACTTTTCGTAAAGGGGGGGATGGGCGTAAACGATAACAGGTGTTTGATCTGACCAAAAGTGGTAGTCGGCGGCGCATCCATTTGGGTTCGGACGGACGCACTCAGCCCGCACATAGACGCAAGCCAAGCTTGGACATCGTTCATTGCCGCCGCGTCGAACCGGAGGGAACGCTCGCTGGACGTGGATGGAAAAAGCCGACGCCGCGACGCTTACGCGGCCAAGAATCTCAAGGTGTCGACAGTCGTTCCGGCAAGGATGCCCTCGGCGTCGCTGCCAGTCAGCGCCGCGATCCGAACGGCGTCGCCCCCGCCCCGAAAAGCAATCCCTCGCGCCAATTCTCGGGTTTCTTCCAATGGCCCAGCCCAGTAGAGCGTTTCGATGTCGTGACCTTCCCGTTCAAAAACGACCTCGTAACTCATCAGTTGTTTATCATGAGCCATCTTTGAATAATCGCCGGTTAGAGCTTCGAGTTGGGATCGAGGTCTCGACTGAGTCTCGCAAGCTACGATTCATCCACCCCCTAGGACTACACGTTGCTCGCAGCTTCCCGCCAACAAGATTCTCACGGCGTTCAAGACACGAAGAACATGTCGATCAAGTTCCTAAACCTTCGCGTCGCGCTGATCCATCAACAAATTGGTGGAGGCGGCCATTGCCGCCTACCAAGATCAGGCGCTCGCTCCGGGAAGCGTCTCCCCCCTTTGCGGGATGCTCTGTCCCCCCTGCAAGGGAAGCCCGGGCGGAGCAAATAGCGACGCCCGCCTCGCCCGCGATGTCGGCGCCCTGCGCGCGAAGGCTCTGGATGTCGCGATAGAGCCTGCGCCGAGACGCCGAGCGTCTCGGCGAGAGTCGAGTCGGCGACCGGACGGCGACGCCCACGCGAAGCCTGATAGGCGCTCCGCGCGGACCGTCAAGGTCCCGGGACGCTTCCAAACTTAACGGCCCAGCTTCGCGGGCAGCGCCTGCGCGAAGGCCTGAGCGAGCGTCGTCACCCGCCCTTGCAACGCCTGCTCCACCAAGGCCTGATCGACCGGGGAGGGTGTGTAGAAGGCCGTCGCCCTAAGCCTGGTCGTCCGGCCGCCGAGCGTGCCCATGCCCTTGATCGTATCGATCGCGCCCCCTTCCGGCCCGATGGGACCCAGGATGATCGCATTGACCCGCACCGAAAGGGTCGGGGCGCTCGCGTCATCAGGCGCAAGCGCAAACGTCTGCGCAAGCGCAGCGGGAAGCGCCGTCTGGACCCAGGCCGCCGTTGGGTTGCCGCTCTGGGCGAGGAGCGGCGCCGTGTTCACCCGAATGTCGCGGACGCGCAGTCCCGGCGCCGCCGCGGGGGTCGCTTGCACGCTCGGCGCGTTCGTCGGCGCACAGGCCGCGAGAGCGAACGCGCAGGTTGTCATCCCCGCCAGCGCGAGGCGGCGCGTCATGATTTTCGATGGCATCTGCCCCTCCCCTCTCCGAGTGCCTGAACGCTCAGAGGCCCAGCTGGCCCGGCGCCCAATAAGCAAAATTGCGCGCGAGCGCGACAATGCGGTCGTGGTTCGACTCGACACGCAGCGGCTGATCGAACGGATTCGGAAAATACGAGCTGATCGCGCGCACCGGCGTGCGCGCCGCGATCACTCCGCGCGGACCGCCGACCAGAAGCGAGCCCTCAATCGTGTCCTGGCTCCTATTGAATGGCCCGAATCCGCCGCCGCTGCTCGGACCGAGGTACACGTAGTCGATCCGGGCGATCAGCGTGGCCCCAGCGCGGTCGCCAGGGACAAGATAAGGCGCGAAGGCCTGGACGAGGAACCCGGGAAGAGCCTGCTGGACCCAAGCCGCCGTCGGATCGCCTGCGTTCGCCCGGAGCGGGCTGACGTCGACGCGGACGCTCCGGAAACGAACAGGCTGGGCGCGCGCGACGGAGACGACCACCAGCGACGCAAGAGCGCTCAGCGCGGCGCGCCGCGTGACGCCATCGGCCTGCATGACGAACATCCCCGACCTCCACCCGGACGCGCTGGACCTTACGATATATAGGTCACCCTCACGATTTCATAGCTTTTGCCGCCGCCGGGGGTGATCACCTCGACCGTGTCGCCCTCCCGCTTCCCGATCAACGCCCGTGCAGTTGGAGAGAAGACCGACACCTTGCCCGCCTTCACGTCCGCTTCCGTCTCGCCGACGATCTGAAACACCTTCTCCTTCTCAGTGTCCTCGTCGAGAAGGGTGACCGTGGCGCCGAACTTGATCGTGTCGCCGGAGAGCTTGGCGACGTCGATCACCTCGGCCCGCTGCAAGAGCTCCTCAAGCTCGACGATGCGGCCCTCGTTGTGCGACTGCGCCTCCTTGGCCGAATGGTATTCGGCGTTTTCCGACAGGTCGCCATGCGATCGCGCTTCCGCGATCGCCGCGATGATGCGCGGTCGCTCGACCTGCTGGCGACGGAGAAATTCGGCTTCCAGGGCCGCGTGGCCCGCGGCTGTGATCGGCAGTTTGTCCATGAGGTCTTTCCGTCAAACAATGCCCGCCGCGACGACGCGTTTTCGCGCCGTCACGCCAGATAGTCCTGCAAAGCCCTGACTTCGAGTTCGCCCGCCGCGACCGCCCGAATGCCTTCGGCGGCCGCGATGGCTCCGGAAAGTGTGGTGTAATAGGGCGTTTTTTGCAAGAGGGCGGCCCGTCGCAGCGGCTTTGAGTCCGCAAGCGACGTCGCGCCTTCGGTCGTGTTGAACACAAGCTGGACCGCGCCGTTCCGAACGAGATCGGCGGCGTGCGGACGTCCTTCGGACACTTTGTTCACCTTCTCCGCTTTCAGGCCCCGGGCGGCCAGATAGCGCTGCGTGCCGGCGGTGGCCAGAATCTTAAACCCGAGCGCCTGGAGCTCGCGAAGCGGCTCGACGATGCGCTCCTTGTCGGCATCCCGGACCGAAACGAAGACCGTTCCTTTCTTCGGAGGACTCGAGCCCGCCCCGAGCTGGCTCTTGGCGAAGGCGACCTCGAACGACTGGTCGATGCCCATCACCTCCCCGGTCGAGCGCATTTCGGGACCCAGCACAGTGTCCACGCCCGGAAACCGGGCGAAGGGGAACACCGCCTCTTTCACGCCAACGTGCCGTAGTTTACCCACATTCAGGTCAAAGCTCGCCAGCGGGTGGCCCGCCATGACACGGGCGGCGATCTTGGCGATCGGCTTCCCGATCACCTTGGCGACGAACGGCACGGTGCGCGAGGCGCGCGGGTTGACCTCGAGCACGTAGATCTCGCCGTCTTTCAGCGCATATTGCACGTTCATCAATCCGCCGACCTCGAGCGCGAGGGCAAGCTTGCGCGTCTGCTCCTCGAGCCGGGCGACCGTCTCGGCAGTTAACGAGCGGGGAGGCAGGGAGCAGGCGCTGTCGCCCGAATGAATGCCCGCCTCTTCAATGTGTTCCATGACGCCCGCGACAACCACGGCGTCGCCGTCCGCGAGCGCGTCGACGTCGATCTCGACGGCGTCCGAGAGATAGCGGTCGAAGAGCAGCGGGTTCTTGCCGAGCACGGTGTTGATCTGCCCGGTCTTGTCGTTCGGGTAGCGCGCCTTGACCTCCGACGGCACGAGGCTCGGCAACGCCCCGAGCAGGTAGTCGTCGAGCTCCATGTCGTCGCGAATGATCGCCATCGCGCGGCCGCCGAGCACGTAGGACGGGCGAACCACCAGCGGCAGGCCGAGGTCGGCGGCGACGAGGCGCCCCTGTTCGACCGAATAGGCGATGCCGTTCTTGGGCTGTTTGAGGCCAAGTTTGTCGAGGAGCCGCTTGAAGCGGTCGCGGTCCTCGGCGAGGTCGATCGAGTCGACCGAGGTGCCGAGGATCGGCGCGCCGGACTGCTCGATGACGTGGGCGAGCTTGAGCGGCGTCTGGCCGCCGAACTGGACGATGACGCCCTTGAGCGTCCCGCGCTCGCGCTCCTTGTCGAGGATCACGAGCACATCCTCCTTGGTCAGAGGCTCAAAGTAGAGGCGGTCGGACGTGTCGTAGTCGGTGGAGACTGTCTCTGGATTGCAATTGATCATGATCGTCTCAAAGCCGGCTTCGCTCAGCGCGAATGAGGCGTGGCAGCAGCAATAGTCGAACTCGATGCCCTGACCGATGCGGTTCGGGCCGCCGCCGAGGATGATGACCTTCTCCCGGTCGGACGGATCGGCTTCGCAGCTCCGCCTGCCGGCGAAGGGCGCCTCGTAGGTCGAATACATGTAGGCGGTGGGCGAAACGAACTCGGCGGCGCAGGTGTCGATGCGCTTGAAGACGGGCATGACCCCGAGCTGCTTGCGCGCCTGGGCGACGTCGGCCTCGCTGAGCCCCGTGAGCGCAGCAAGCCGTGCGTCCGAAAAGCCAGCCGCCTTGAGCGCACGGAGATTGCCCGCATCGCCCGGCAGGCCATAGGCGCGCGTCTTGGCTTCCAGCGCCACGACCTCTTCGATGCGACTGAGAAACCACGGGTCGATCTTCGAAACCTCGCGGATCTCGTCGACGCTCATGCCCATGCGCATCGCCTGGGCGACCTTGAGAAGGCGATCCGGCGTCGGCGTACCGATGGCGGCGCGCAAGACGTTGTGGTCGTCACCCTTGCCTAGGCCCTCGATCTCGATCTCGTCGAGGCCGTCGAACCCCGTCTCGAGCGAACGCAGCGCCTTCTGCAGCGATTCCGGGAACGTGCGCCCGATCGCCATCGCCTCTCCCACCGATTTCATCGCCGTCGTCAGCACCGGCTCGGCGCCGGGAAACTTCTCGAAGGCGAAGCGGGGAATCTTGGTGACGACATAGTCGATCGTCGGCTCGAAGGAGGCAGGGGTCGCGCCGCCCGTGATGTCGTTGGCGATCTCGTCGAGCGTGTAACCGACCGCGAGCTTGGCCGCGACTTTCGCGATCGGGAACCCGGTCGCCTTCGAGGCGAGCGCGGAGGAGCGCGAAACGCGCGGGTTCATCTCGATCACGATCATGCGCCCGTTATCGGGATTGATCGCGAATTGGACGTTCGAGCCGCCCGTCTCGACGCCGATCTCGCGCAGAACCGCGATCGAGGCGTCGCGCATGATCTGAAATTCCTTGTCGGTGAGCGTCAGCGCGGGCGCGACCGTGATCGAATCGCCGGTGTGAACGCCCATCGGATCGACATTCTCGATCGAGCAGACGATGATGCAATTGTCCGCCTTGTCGCGGACGACCTCCATCTCGAACTCCTTCCAGCCGAGCACGCTCTCCTCGACCAGCACCTCGTTGGTCGGCGAGGCGTCGACGCCGCGCTCGACGATGTCGATGAATTCGTTTCTGTTGTAGGCGATGCCGCCGCCCGTGCCGCCAAGCGTGAAGCTCGGGCGGATGATGGCCGGCAGGCCGATGTCGTCGAGGGCCGAGAGCGCGGCGGCAAGCGTCTTCACCTGATGCGAACGGGGCGTCGCAAGGCCGATCTTCGTCATCGCCTTGCGGAAGAGCTCGCGGTCCTCCGCCTTGTCGATGGCCTCCGCCGTGGCGCCGATCATCTCGACGCCGTACTTCTCCAGCACCCCCATTTTCTTGAGGCTCAGTGCGCAGTTGAGCGCCGTCTGGCCGCCCATCGTGGGCAGGAGCGCAAATCCGCCGGGAGCGGCATACCGCTCCTTGGCGATGATCTTGGCCACGATCTCGGGCGTGATCGGCTCGACATAGGTCCGGTCCGCCATCTCGGGATCGGTCATGATCGTGGCCGGGTTCGAGTTGATGAGGACGATCCGGTAGCCCTCGGCTTTCAGCGCCTTGCAGGCCTGAGTCCCCGAATAGTCGAACTCGCAGGCCTGGCCGATGATGATCGGCCCTGCGCCGATGATGAGGATGGTCGAGATGTCGGTTCTTTTCGGCATGGGGTTCCTGGCGCTCAGGCCACCTATGCGGCCGGCCGCCTCGTCGCTTCAAGGGCGCATAAAAAAAGGCCGCGCCGCGGCGCCAAGCCGCGAGGCGTCCTTTTGAGGCGCGGAGGGCGTCCTAAACGAAAATGCGCTCGTAGAAAAGCCCGGCGATGAAAGCGTTAGAACTTATAGCCGACGCGCACGCCGAAATCGGTGATGCCGGGGTTCGTCTTGCCGCAGAAGCTCGCGTGCGAGATGTGCTCGACGCTGAAGATCACGTCCCAGTTCGGGTTGAACTGTACGCCGAACCCGCCCGACTCCCGAAAGTTGGCCGTGCAGCCCAAGTCGACCCGGTTGTAGGTCGGATGCCGAACCCCGTCGTTGATGGAGCCGCCGAGCTCGCCCTCGAAGAAGATCGGCCCATAGATCGGGATACGCCAGGTGAAGCCGCCGAAGGCGTAGCTCGTTTTGCCTTCCGTGTTGATCATGCCCCCGACGTTGAGCCGCGGGTGGAAGAACCAGTTGACCCATGGATTCGTTGCGATTGCGGGCGCGTCGTAGCCGGGGAAGGAGAGCGCCGACGACAGGATTTCGACCGAGACGTCGACCGGCGCGCCCTCGTCATGCACGGGATTGTGGTCAAAGACGCCGAGACGCAGTTCCTGGAAGGGCCAGAAGGAATAGGGCGCCGGCGCGATCACGGGCGCCGGCGCCGCTCCAGTCAAGGCGGGGGTCGGGAAGTCGGCCGCGAACGCCGCTTGGGCCCCCCACAGGAGAGCGGCGCACACGAAACCCGACCCCAGACCCAGACGCCAGCCCATCGCCCTATCCGCCCAGGGATGCCCCGTTTAAGAGGGTTACGGTCTAAGCCCGACCGTCGCAAGCCCTCGAAGGCGGCTTCGCCGAAGCCGCGGTCATAAAAAATTCCCTGTTGCTTCCGGGCAACTTTCGCGAATGGCCCCGCGACCCTCGATTGCGGCGCCGCTCTTGCGCTCATGCCCCCTTTCGCATATGAACCCGGCCCTCAGAACCGCCCGGCCGATAGGGCTGCCGTGGCGGTTCTTTTCGCTCATTCCGACGCGAACGGGGCTCAAAAGTCCCGCCAACTTGAATAGGGCGCCAAGCCCAGGAGAGCCAAATGCCCAAACTGAAGACGAAATCCGGCGCCAAAAAGCGCTTCAAGATCTCTGCGAGCGGCAAAGTCATCTATGCCCAGCGCGGCAAGCGCCACGGCATGATCAAGCGCACGACCAAGCAGATCCGCAATCTGCGCGGCACGGCGGTTTTGTTTAAGACCGACGGCGACAACGTCAAGAAATACTTCTTGCCGAACGGCTGAGCCCTATTTCCGGAGATTTTGAACGATGCGCGTCAAACGAGGCGTCACTTCGCACGCCAAGCACAAGAAGGTCCTGAAGGCCGCCAAAGGCTATTTCGGCCGGCGCAAGAACACCATCCGGGCCGCCAAGGCGGCGGTGGACAAGGCGATGCAGTACGCCTACCGCGACCGCAAGAACCGAAAGCGAGAGTTCCGGGCGCTGTGGATCCAGCGGATCAACGCGGCGGCGCGGGAGCATGGCCTCACCTACAGCCGCTTTATCGCCGGCCTCGCGACGGCCGGAATCGAGGTGGATCGCAAGGTGCTCGCCGAGCTCGCTGTCTCGGAGCCTGCGGCCTTCGCCGCCATCGTCGAGAAGGCGAAGGACAACCTGCCCAAGGCGGCTTAAGAGTCCTTTTCGGCTTTTTCGGTCCGTCCACCGCGCCATGCGTCCTTTGCGTGGGGCCGCGTTCGTTTTTTTCGAAGCCTAGACCAACCTCATGTCCGACCTCGCCGTTCTCCAGAATGAAACGCTCGCCGCCATCGAAGGGGCGCGCGACGAAGCCGCGCTCGAGGCGGTGCGCGTCGCTTCGCTCGGCAAGAAGGGCTCGATCTCGGCGCTGCTTTCGACGCTCGGCAAGCTTTCGCCCGACGAGCGCAAGACGCACGGCGCGGCGATCAACGCGCTCAAGGATCAGGTGACCGAGGCTCTCGCCGCGCGGCGCGCGGAATTAAAAAAGGCCGCCCTTCAAGAGCAGCTGAAGCGGGAGGCTGTCGACGTCACGCTTCCGGTCCGCCCGCCGGGCGTCGAGACGGGGCGCGTGCACCCGATCAGCCAAGTCATGGATGAGATCGTGGCGATCTTCGCCGACATGGGTTTCTCGGTCGCGGAGGGGCCGGACATCGAGAGCGACGACTATAATTTCACCAAGCTCAACTTCCCGCCCGGCCATCCGGCGCGGGAGATGCACGACACGTTCTTCCTCGAGCCCGACGCTCTCGGCGAGCGGAAGCTTCTGCGCACCCACACGAGCCCGGTGCAGGTGCGCACGATGCTGAGCCAAAAGCCGCCGATCCGCGTCATCTGCCCGGGGCGCACCTATCGTCGCGACGCCGACCAGACGCACACGCCCATGTTCCATCAGGTCGAGGGCCTCGTCGTCGACGAGAGCGCGACGCTCGCCAACCTGAAATGGGTGCTCGAGGAGTTCTGCAAGGCCTTTTTCGAGGTTCCGCGTGTTGGCATGCGCTTCCGGCCAAGCTTCTTCCCCTTCACCTCGCCCTCGATGGAGGTCGACATCCAGTGCCGGCGCTCGGGCGGGGAGATCCGCTTCGGCGAAGGCGAGGATTGGCTCGAGATTCTCGGCTGCGGGATGGTGCATCAAGACGTGCTCGCCAATTGCGGCATCGACCCGGAAGCCTACCAGGGCTTCGCCTGGGGCATGGGCGTCGATCGCGTCGCCATGCTCAAATACGGCATGCCGGACTTGCGCGACTTCTTCGACGCGGACCTGCGCTGGATCAGCCATTACGGCTTCAGGCCGCTCGACATGCCCACGCTCGCGGGGGGCCTGAGCGGTTAAACCTCAAGGGCGAAAGATGCGCCCGGGTATTGTCCGTGATAAGGATACTCAAGTAGTTCCTTGGACGAGAGCAATGCTACAATCCCGAAGCGACCAGGAGGTCGAAGAGGTCATCAGGTCGGCGATTGTCCGCCTCTTTGGAGAGGACGAAATTGATCGTATCGAGGTGCGTCCTGGCGAAGATTCTGTGGGAGAGGCTGCGTTGTCCGTCACGATATTCCTCAGGGCGGCTCGCCGGAGAATGCCTGGCTCGCGCCTCCTCGACACGATCGCGGAAGTTGCGACCGCGCTAAGGGAAATTGGCGACTATCGGTTCCCGTATGTGACTTTCCTCGCGCCTGAATACGAGAGCGCAGAGGACACGCGTCCCGCCGCGTAAAACTGACTATGTGGTCTCTCGTCGAGCATCAACTTGAAAACGCTCGCTTGCTTGCGACGCACGATAAGCGCCGTCCGCGACAAGCCTCGTTACGTAGGGCTGTATCGACGGCCTACTATGCAGTGTTTCAGGCGCTTTGCGCGACGTGCGCCGATACGCTCGTCAAATGGCATAGGCCGTGGCAGGTCTATACGCCGGTCTTTCGCGCCCCCGACCACTACCGCGCAGCGCAGACGCTCCTCCAAGGCTCTCCGGCCATGAC
>DATJXI010000378.1:0-4241 GCA_035500275.1 Roseiarcus sp.
ACGATCGACTTCACATGCAGCCGCTTGGTCGTGACGAGCGGGAAGCCTTGGGAAAGGTCGAAGCGCAGCTGCCGGCCGAAAACCGATCGCACGCCCGTGCCGGTGCGGTCGCCTTTAAGCGCGCCGTTGTCCAGCGCGTCGCGCAGAAGGTCGAGATAGGGACGCATTACGGGACGGTCCTTCCGAGAACAACCGCCACTCTAGATGATTCGCCAGCGCCGGACGACGCTGGTGCAAGTTTCTTCACATTAGTGCAGGCTGACCGTCTCGAGCTCGTGCTCCCAGGCGTTCGCGATCGCGGCGTCCTTGGAGTCCGTCAGCATGATGGGCGAGCCGTCCGCGCCCAAGAGCGCGAAGAGCTTGATCCCCGGCCGAAACGGCGGCGCCTGCGGGAAGAGACGCGAAACGTCCTCCGAGTTGATCGCCTTGACATAGGCGAGCGCGCCGTCCCCCAAATGGGCGAACTCTTGCGGCGTCAACGCCATGGCCTTTTCTGTCGCATTCATCTCTTCCCTCCTTTCCGGCGGTCTCTTTCAAGACCCGCCATCCCCGCATCCATCAATCCCGCGCCGTAACGTCGATCTTCCGGACCACCCGCTCCGGCTGCGGCCGGATGAGGTCGATCGAAAGCAAGCCTTGCGCCAAGTCGGCGGTGAGAACCTTTATGCCTTCGGCCAGGAGGAAACTGCGCTGGAACTGTCGCGCCGCGATGCCGCGGTGCAGATACTCCCGCGCCTTTTCCTCCTCCTGCTGACGGCCCCGGATCGTGAGCTGGTTCTCCTCGACGGTGACCTCGATTTGCTCCTTGGAGAAACCGGCCACCGCAAGCGTGATACGCAACTTTTCCGGCTCGGCGCCCGACGCGGCGATGCGCTCGATATTGTAAGGAGGATATCCGTCTCCCGCTGTCTTCGACACTTTGTCGAGCGCTCGCTCGATCTCGTCGAAGCCGAGGAGGAACGGTGAGCTCAACGCCGTAACACGCACCATCGGAAGCCCCTCAAGGCGCTTCACGAGACGAGGGACCCGAAGCATCCCCCGCCGTCGTTGTTCCGGTCGCCAAAACAACGCCTGGCGGCCGATCGCGTTCCATATAGGTCCCGAAACCGGGCATTCAAGTCGCCGTCAGAAGGCGGCCAGAAGGGTGGAGGCGAAGGACTTTGGCGGCCTCCTCGCCGCCGCTTTCTCTTCCGTCGCTTCTGGTAAAGGTTGATCCGAAACCCTAAACCAAAGGTTGATTTGAGCCAGGGACGACTGAAACTTGGCCAGGACCAAAACCGCATTCGGCAGACTGGGAACCAAGCGCCGTTGCCCGGCCTGCGGCGCGAAATACTACGACCTCGGCAGGCGCCCGCCGGTCTGCTCGCGCTGCGGCGCGGCCAACGAGCCGAAGCGCGCCGGTGAAGCGGCCGGCGACCCGCCGGCCCCGCTGGGGAACGCCGCTCCCGAAACGGCTGAGCCGCGGCCCATGCCGGCGAGCCGAGAGTGGTCGCCTCAGCAGGCGGAAGCCATCGACCGGGTTGGCCGCTGGCTGCGCAAGGGCGAGCCGCAGGTCTTCCGCCTGTTCGGCTACGCCGGCGTTGGCAAGACGACGCTCGCCCGCCATGTCGCCGAAGGCGCGAAGGGCGGGACGGTGTTCGCCGCCTTCACCGGCAAGGCCGCGATGGTGATGCGGTCGAAGGGCTGCGCCGGCGCGACGACCATCCACGCCCTCATCTACCGGGCGAGCGAGGGGGGCGAGGCCGGCCCGACTTTCACCCTCAACGCCGATGGGCCAGCCTCGCGCGCGGGCCTGATCGTCATCGACGAATGCTCGATGGTGGACGAGGAGCTGGGCCGCGACCTTCTCTCGTTCGGCAAGCCCATCCTGGTGCTCGGCGATCCGTTCCAGCTTCCGCCGGTCAAAGGCGGCGGCTTTTTCACCGAGAGCGAGCCGGACGCGATGCTGACCGAGATTCACCGGCAGGCGGCGGACGACCCGATCATCCGCCTGTCCGAGATCGTGCGGGCGGGCGGAACGCTCAGCGAGGGCGTCTACGGCGAGACGCGCGTCATCCGCCGCGCCGAGGTCGACGCCGCGCAGGTCATGGCGGCCGATCAGGTGCTGGTCGGCGTCAACCGGACCCGGCGCGCCTATAACAAGCGCATCCGTGAACTCAACGGCTTCGACGGGCCCTTACCCGTGGCGGGCGACCGGCTCGTCTGCCTGCGCAACGACCGGGCGAAAGGCCTGATCAACGGCGGCGTCTGGCGGGTCGAGGCGCTTCGGGGCGTGCAAAAGGATTACGTGCGCATGATCTTGCGCGCCGAGGACGAGGGCGGACGCCAGACGGTCAAGGTCGCGGTTCTGAAGCCGTTTTTCGAGGGTGCGGAGGGCGACATTCCTTTCTCATTGAGGCGCGAGTCCGACGAGTTCGACTACGGCTACGCGCTGACCGTCCACAAGGCGCAGGGGTCGCAGTGGGACCACGTGATGCTGTTCGACGAGAGTTTTGCCTTCCGCGAGCACCGGGCGCGCTGGCTCTACACCGGCCTCACCCGCGCCGCCCGGCGGCTGACGGTGGTGAGGTAGAGGGCGGGGCGACTCCCGCGACGAACTCTAACACGGCGGATGCTGGCTGCCGTGGCCGACAAAAAGGAAGCCTTTCGCGCGGTTATCCCCCGGTTTCTAAGCCCTTGATCTCGAAAGGGCTGGATCGCGCAAAAGGGTACGCGCAAAATTCCCGGCATGATCGGCTATGCCCGCTGTCCCGCGAAGACAGAACCCGCAATATCAGCTTGACGCCTTGCAGGCGGCGGGCTGCTCTCGCGTTTTTGAGGATCGCATATCCGGCGCGGAGTTCTCGCGGGCCGGTTTGGATCAGGCGCTTGCCACGCTCGAACCGGGAAGCGTCCTCGTCGTGTGGAAGCTCGACCGGCTGGGCTGCTCGATGCTGGACGTCAAGATGGTTCTCGATCTCGACCGGCGCGGGGTCGGCTTCTGCTCCCTGACGGAGAGTTTCGACACGAAAACGGCGCTCGGTCGCGGCGTGCTGGCGCTGCTGGCGGCTGTGGCGGAAGACGAACGGGACCGGCTGCGCGAACGCACACGGGCCGGGATGCGGGCCGCGCGGCGGGCCGGGAAGCATGTCGGGAAACCTTCGGTCCTGGCGCCTGAAAAACTCGACCTGGCGCAAAGGCTGTTAGCAGAGGGCAAGGGCCGCGCCGTCGTCGCCGGGATGATCGGCGTCCATCCTGCGACGCTGCGGCGGGCGCTGAATGGGGTTGATGATCTCGCTGGCGAGCCGGCAAGGGCAAAACGTTCGGCCTCTGTACGGGCCGGAAAAACGGTCTAGGGCTAAGCTTTCAAGCAAGCGCTATTTGCGGGCTGAATCGAAAGCTGATCGAAAGTGCCGCCAGTAATCGCAAAAAAAGGAATTACATGCCCTCCGAGCGAGAGAAAATGGAATCTTGGCCCGAGCGGGCTGTTTTTGACTCTCTTTCTAACTCTACGCCCGGGAGCATCGCTCATACCCGAGCCCTCGCCGAGATTGAAAGACGCTCCGTGGAAAGGGAGCGCGAATCGTTGGAGGCACAGCAAAGAAGCGCGGCCGCATCCGCGGAGGCAGCCAATTCGGCAACGTGGAGCAAACGATGGGCGGCGGTCGGAGTTGCTATTTCGGTCCTCTCGCTTCTAGTCACCGCTTGGTCGGTTCTTCATCGCTGACGTTTTTTCAAAATGGACCTATTACCGTCTCAGTTTGGAAATTTAATGGGCTTGACTCCAGCCTCGCGATTGTCACGTGATCCGCGCACGGCGAAAAGTATGGAATCGCGATGTTCCGTATCGAATGGCTCAAAGGCACGTCGGTTGTTGAACGAGAGACAAGCGTCTTGTCTGACTTAGATATGGCGATCGCAGCGCCCACTCTCGCTCCGCCAGTATGCGTGAGAAACATACCTCCGCCGCTCCTGATCGGTTTCGTATCTCCGACGCGGCTGGCAATGAAATTCGCGTGATAATGATTGAGGGCGCAAGAGATGCTTAGAGGCCAACACGCAGTTCAAGCTCTCTTCAGATGCTGCCCGCCTCTGCGGCGGCTACATAGAAATTATGGGCAAGCTTTTTGTACGCTTTTCAGATTTGCTAACGCCAAGCGAACGAGAGCGATTGGCCGAGTTAAAGAAAAATGGAATCCCGCAGCATATCCGTGACCTAGTTAATAACCACGCGGATGAGTATTGGAAAAATTTTGAACTTG
>DATJXI010000379.1:0-27431 GCA_035500275.1 Roseiarcus sp.
GACGCGAAGGTCGTGCGGGGAGCGATGGCGGAGCCATGAAGTCGATGTCTCTCGGCGCGGTTGCGGCGTTTAGCATCGTCGCCGAGCGCTCTCGAGAAGGCGAATGATCGCTTTCCTCAAAATCCTGCTCACGATGGCGGCAGGGATATGTCTCGGCCTGTTCATCACGGCCTACGCCATGTCCGGAGCAAGTCCTTTCGACAGCGTTCGGGTCGGGCCCTGGATTGTCTCCGCGCACGCGGGCTCGATGGAAGCCGATCCCTATACCCGGGCGATCATCGAGCGCAGCGGCGAAATCCCGCTCGCCAACGGCGAAGGGATTCAAATGATCGCCTGGACGGACGACGCCGGCAGAAGGCTCGATAGCCGCTGCGTTTATTCGGTCGGGCCGCACGTGCCCGCGGCGCGCTATTGGACGCTGAGCCTGATCGACAAGCGCGGCTTTCCGGTGGGCAACCTTGCCGAGCGCTACGGGTTTCGCTCGTCCGAGATCCTGCGAAGCGGCGGCGGCCGCTTCGTCATCACGGTCGCTGCGGAGGTTCAGCCGGGCAATTGGCTCCCGATCGGGGCGCCCGGGCCGTTCGGGCTCGCGCTAAGGCTTTACGATTCTCCGCTCGGAGCGACGGCGGGGGAAATCGAGAGGTCGGCGGCGCCGCGCATCACGCGGACCGGCTGCGGATGAGGCCAGGGTCGGGCGGGTCTTATCTGGGAGTCTATCTCGCCGCGGCGGTCCTCCTTGCCGCGCTCGTCCATTTGGTCGTCGTTCTCACCGTGCCCTTGGTTGCGTCTGACGACGCCTTTCAGCGGCTCGCCGCGCGCGGCGATGTCAACGCGACCGTGCTCCTCTCCCGAGCGGACCCGAACCAAGAGACCTTTCCCTATGGTGATCCCGCGGTTGCAATGTCCTTCTGCCGTTTCGACCTCGCCTCCGGCCCAATCCGGGTGAGGGCTCCGGCCGGACGATCCTTCGCGTCGATTTCCTTTCACACCCGCCGCGGGCTCGCCTTCTATTCGCTGACCGACAAGGCTTCGACCCATGGCGTCATCGACGCAGTGATCGGGACGCCGGAGCAGGTTCAGGCTCTCGCCGAGGGAGACAACGAGGAAGATCCCTCGCGCGATTTGCGCGTGACCGCCCCGGCGCGCAAGGGGTATGTCCTGTTGCGGGCGTTCAGTGAGCTGCCGAGCCTTTACCCGCGAGCGGAAGCCGAAGCTGAGCGCCTGGCTTGCACTCCCGAACCCATGCCGAAGTGATTGCATTTGTCGCATGGACTTTCGCCTTCTGCGGCGCGACAATTAGATGGGACGGGGAAGCGCGCAGACGAGGAAAAAGAACCCGTGACGACGCTGCTCATCACCCACCCGGCTTGCCTCGATCACGACATGGGCGCGGGCCATCCCGAGCGGCCCGACCGGCTGCGGGCCGTCGACCACGCCCTCGAGGCGGAAACGTTCCAGATGCTGGCGCGCGACGCCGCGCCCAGGGCGGACATTGCGGCGATCGCGCGCGTCCATCCTTCCGAATACATCGAAGCGATCCGCGCGGCGACGCCCACGCAAGGGCATACCTTCATCGACCAGGACACGTCGATGTCGCCGGCCTCGTTTGAGGCGGCGCTGCGATCAGCTGGCGCAGCCATCTTCGCCGTGGACGAGGTGATGAGCGGAAAGGCGCGCAACGCCTTCGTCGCGACGCGCCCGCCTGGCCATCACGCGGAGAAGGCGACGCCGATGGGCTTCTGTTTCTTCAACAACGCCGCCGTCGCCGCCCGGCACGCAATGGCGGCCTACGGAGCCGAGCGCATCGCGGTCATTGACTTCGACGTGCACCACGGCAACGGCACGCAGCACATCTTCTGGGATGATGAAGACGTCATGTACGCCTCGACCCACGAGATGCCGCTTTTTCCGGGGACGGGCTCGCTCGGCGAACGCGGCGAGCACGACCAGATCGTCAATGCGCCCTTGCGCGCGGGCGACGACGGCGACGTCTTCCGGGAGGCGATGGGGATCGCGGTCCTGCCGCGGCTCGTGGATTTCCATCCGGACCTCATTGTCATCTCGGCCGGGTTCGACGCGCACCGCCGCGATCCGCTTGGCAACCTCAACCTCGTCGAGGCGGACTACGCCTGGATCACACACAAGCTCGTGGAGATCGCGCAAAAGCGGTGCGGGGGCCGCATCGTCTCGCTCTTGGAAGGCGGCTACGACCTCCAGGGGCTCGCCCGCTCGGTCGCTGCGCATGTGACGGCGCTGATGGAGGGGTAACGCGTTGGCGCCCCTAACTCACATCGGGAGGAGGGGCTCGGCGATGAGGAGGCCGGATGCGGGCTTTGGACCGCAATTCGTTCCCTTGAGCGTCCGAATGCTTCCAAATCGCGTCCGGAACGGATCCGGAAATGGTCCTGTTATGGGCCTTTTCCTTCCCTTTCCTTCCCCGTTTCGAGCCTTTTCAATGGCTTGCGACGAATCTAGCCCGAAATTTTTTCCCCGCCCCTACTCCCCGGCCGCCGCGGCCGAAAATCGTTCAGCCGCCGCCTCGCCCGTGCCTACCGCTACTCCGCGCTTGCGGCCTCGACGAAGAAGAACATACCACGAACGAAGCCGAACGCCAAGACAATTCCGGCTTATTTTTTGCGGCGCTTTTTCCGCTCCCGGATCTACGCAGAGCCGGCGATAAAGCATCCCGACATGGAGCGGCGGCGCGTCCTGCCGCATGCCGCTTTCGCTCCTTTGAGGAAGAGTCCGTCCCTAAGGGTCAAAAACCCAATCAGTTGGGCCGGTTTCGACCCGAAGGCGCCCTTTGAAGACAGCCGACCGGGTGTCATACACATGGGGACAGGCTGATCGGCCTGTTCACTGAGAACATTCTGGCAGGCACTATCCATCGCGGTTCTAGGCGACCCGCAAGACGCAGGAGCCGTCGAGCCTGCCCTCAGGATAATGGCGAGAGAGGACCGCGTAACGCGCCGAGCGTTGTCGCAGTCATTCCTTGACACGTTGCAAGAGGCTGAGCGGAGCAGGCAGGATAGCTTTGCCAGGATCGTCCTCCCAGACCGAGCATTTCGCCGATCCGCAATCCGGTTACGTCTTCATGGCCCTTGCGTACCAAGCGCCATTGATTTGGAGGGTGGGTATCAGCAATACCGGCGTGCCGTGCGACTAAGCTAAGCGTGTACTGTCACGCGGCTCTCTACGACAATCGCAATCTCAAGCGGATGGTCGGCATAGCCTTAGATGCTTCCAGTGAGGTAACTGGTCGGACCGGCGGCTCCGAGGAGCCACGCCGAGGAGCTGCGGCGGCACTTCGACGTCTTGATACCGAGCAGAGTGAAACGCGGCGGGCTGTCAACGGCCAAGTATCCGGCGCCAAGCGAGGTACCCTTGAGCCGTCAGCAGCGTCGAGCTCTCGAACGCGAGGCGAAAAAAGCAGCGTGGCGCAATGGAGCGCGCGGCTTGGAATAAGGAGCCGCCGACGAAACGATAAAAACATTGGTGGCCTTCCGTTGAGCACGTGGAATGAGGGCTAAAGAGGCCAAAGACCCCCGCTCCGAGCCTATTTCGGGCTCGCGATGGAATGGCGGCTTGCGCCCGGACTCGGGTCCTTCCCGACACGACCCGTGTAGGCCGCGCGCTCTCCGCCCCAATGCGGTCGTCGCCGCGCGCGCTGATTGGGTTTTGACCCTTGGAGCGGTTGGCTTTGGATCGACGCGCGCAACTGTCGCCGCGCTTGGATCGAGCGCGGCGGCGCGGTCATCGACCGCGCCCTATTGAAGCGCGCTTCAAACGGAGAGCAAACCGCCCTAAATCTTCGCTCCCGCCGCCGCCTTCGCCGGCGCGCGCTCGGGCGCGCCCATGGGTCCCACGAGATCGCGCAGCGCCGCCTCCTCGAGCGTCTCCTTCTCGAGGAGGCGCTTCGCCCCTTCGTCCAAAAGGTCGCGATGCGACTCGAGGAGCGAGATGGTCCGCTGGAACGCCTCCTCGACCGCATGCTGGACCGACTGGTCGATTGCATGCGCCGTCTCGTCGCTGTAGCGCCGTTCGCCCAAGAGCTGCGGCGTGGGCGCGTTGAGAAACTGCGAGGGCGGGCTCTCGTAGGAGACCGGCCCAAGCGTCGGGTCCATGCCGAAGCGCATGACCATGTCGCGCGCGATGTCGGTCACTTTGGCGAGGTCGTCGGCGGCGCCGGTCGACGTGTGCCGGTAGATGATCCATTCCGCGGCGCGGCCGCCAAGCAGCACCACCATCCGGTCCTCGAGCTCCTCGCGCGTTGTGATGAAACGGTCTTCCGTTGGCCTCTGGATCGTATAGCCGAGCGTGCCGACGCCGCGCGGGATGATGGAGACCTTGTGGGCCGGTTGGCCGAGCGCCATCGCGGTCAGCGCGTGGCCCATCTCGTGATGCGCGACGATGTCGCGCTCCTTTGGGCTCAGCACCCGCTTGCGCTTTTCAATGCCGGCGACCATGCGCTCGAAGGCGCGGGTGAAGTCGGACATGGAAATCTCGTCCGCGTTTCGTCGCGTCGCGATGAGCGCGGCCTCGTTGACGAGGGTGGCGAGGTCCGCGCCGGTAAAGCCAGGCGTCAGAGCGGCGATCTGCTCCGGGGATACGTCGCGGGCGAGCCTGTGGCCCTTGACGTGGATCTCCAGGATCTCGGCGCGCCCGCCCCGGTCGGGCCGGTCGACCAGCACCTGGCGGTCGAAACGCCCGGCGCGCAAGAGCGCCGGATCGAGGATTTCCGGGCGGTTGGTCGCGGCTAGCAGCACGACGCCGGCGCTCGAGTCGAAGCCATCGATCTCGACCAAGAGCTGGTTGAGGGTCTGCTCCTTTTCGTCGTGGCCGCCGAAGGGGTAGGCGCCGCGCGCCCGCCCGAGGGCGTCCAATTCGTCAATGAAAATGATCGCGGGGGCGCGCTGACGCGCCTGCTCGAAGAGGTCGCGCACTCTCGCAGCGCCGACGCCGACGAACATCTCGACGAACTCGGAGCCATTGATGGAGAAGAAAGGCACGCCCGCTTCGCCCGCGACCGCTCGCGCGAGCAGGGTCTTGCCGGAGCCAGGCGGTCCGATCAACAGGACGCCCTTGGGGATGCGGGCGCCAAGGCGGCCGTAGCCCCTCGGGTCCTTCAAGAAGCGCACGATCTCCGCCAGTTCCTCCTTGGCCTCGTCCACGCCGGCGACGTCCTTGAAGGTCGTCTTGGTGTCGGTCTCGACATAGACCTTGGCCTTGCTGCGCCCGATCGACATCAGGCCGCCAAACCCCTGGCGGTCGGCGACGCGCCGGAACCAAAACATCCAGATGCCGAAGAAGATCAGCGTCGGCACGACCCAGGAGAGCAGCGTCGACAGGAGCGTGCTCTGAACCTCGCCGGAGAATTTCACATGGTGCTGAGCGAGTTCGTCGGCGAGGTCGGGCGCGACGATGGTCGTTATGAACGTGCTCTTGCCCTCCACGGGCGCCGTCCACTGACCCTGAATGGTCGAGCCCGAGACGCGCACCTCGGCGATCCTGTCGGCCTTGAGGTCGTTCAGGAACTGGCTATAGGGGATGACCGCGACCCGCTCGTGGAACGCCCACAACTGTTGCAGGAAGAAGACGCCGATCAGGGCGACGACCACGTACCAGGCGTGCCACTGATGCTTCTTGCTGACGGTCGCCAACCGAAGCCTCCGAACGAAGTGAGCGAGGGTTGCCTAGCGTATGCGCGAACCCTGACGCGCATCAACTCGGAAAGTCGCCTATTCGCGCCGCCTCGGCGAGAGGCCCCGATCAGGCTCGCCGTCTTCTGGTAGTCCTTGACGTCGGTGAATGCGATCTCCGGCCAGCGCCCCTGCTCGTAGCGCAGGTTGAATGCGCTAGGAGGCCATGAACGGCGGCGCGCCGCCTCCGAGCTTACGCTGAGCGCGCGCCCAGCGCGATCGCGATCCAGGCCAGTCCATAGAAGATGAGGTCGATGCCGATGAAGAGGCCGATCACCCACAGGCCGGACGCGGGCCATTGCGCGAAGATGAGCACGCCGAGCGCAAGCGTGATGACCCCGTCGAGCACGTGCCAGCCCCAGCCCGGAAACGAGACCACAGCCGCGCCGACAATCTCAAACAGCCCGCCAACGAGAAAGAAGAACGCCATCACAAGCGTCAGAACCTCGGCGCTGATCAACGGCCGCAGCACGAGAATGAGACCGAGGACGCCGAACAGGATTGCGGCCAACACATGTTGAAAGACCCCCGACCAATGCCCGACCATGACGGCCTGAATGACCTCGATCGCCGCCGCAAACAGGAGCAGCCACCCGAAGACGAGCATCGACGCGAGAGTCGCCGTCATCGAGCGCGCAATCGCACCGATTCCAAGCAGCGCCAACAGAACGCCCCAAAGCAGAAACCATCCCCAGTACTGCGCGACATCGTGCGACATCGCGATGTCCAAACCTATTGCGGGTGTCGTCATGGCTAGGAATCCTTGAGGCGCCAGTAGGGTCGAATCACTCGTGGGCGGGGAACGTTGCGCTCTCATGCGGCTGGCATAGTCGCCGGCAAAGTGTCGCTGGCGTCTATTCCAGCTCCTTCTCAGTACGCTTGATCGGCGGACTGGACAAAATCACGGCCCCAGAATTACATCATGCGGCCCGATACGGTAAACGTCAATCCGCCCCTAATGCATACGGGAACAATCTTCTGGTCCGGCGAGACCCGACCTTGCACGCGCATCCATCCGTCTGAGAGCCGGTTCATTTCGACCTTCGACCGCATTCACGCCGCCTTCTGGTAGTCCTTGACGTCCGTGAACCCGATCTTCGGCCAGCGCTCCTGCTCGTAGCGCAAGTTGAAGGCGCTGGAGGCCATGAACACTGGCGCCCCGTCGAGATCGGAGGCGATCGACGAGGGATAGGCGGTGAGGAACTTCTCAAGCTCCGCCCTATCACTCGACGACACCCAGCGGCAGACCTCGAACCGGCTCGGCTCGAACGACACGGGCAGGCCGTATTCGGCGTTGAGCCGCTCGGCAAGCACGTCGAGCTGGAGCGCGCCGACGACGCCGACGATCGCCGCCGCGCCGTCGTGCGGCAGGAACACCTGCACGACGCCCTCCTCCGCCATCTGCTGCAAGGCCTCGCGCAGCTTTTTCGCCTTCATCGCATCGGCGAGTTTCACCCGCCGCAGGATCTCGGGGGCGAAGCTTGGAACGCCGCGGAACACGATCTCCTCGCCTTCGCTCAAGGAGTCGCCGATGCGCAAGAGCCCGTGGTTCGGAATGCCGACGACATCGCCCGCGAACGCCTCCTCGGCCAGCGAGCGGTCCTGGGCGAAGAAGAACTGCGGCGCGGAGAGGGTCACGGGCTTCCCGGTCCGCACGAGCTTCGCCCGCATGCCGCGCATGAGCTTGCCCGAGCAGACGCGCATGAAGGCGATGCGGTCGCGGTGGTTGGGGTCCATGTTCGCCTGGATCTTGAAGACGAAGCCGGTCATTTTGGCTTCGTCAGCCGCGACGACCCGGCTCGCCGCGGCCTGGGCGCGCGGCGGCGGCGCGAACTCGGCCATGGCGTCGATGAGTTCCCTCACGCCGAAATCCTTGAGCGCGCTGCCCCACAGGACCGGTGTCAGATGCCCCTCGAGGAAGGACTGCTTATCGAAGCTCTTAAGGCCCTCAACGGCCAAGTGAAGCTCCTCGATCGCCTCCGCCCGCTCGTGCTCGGGCAACAGGCCCGCAACCTTGGCGTCATCCGGGCCGGCGACGGCGATCTCCTCCACGTCGGCGTCGAGCGGATGCAGCGTCCTGCGGCGGATGTCATAGGCGCCGGCGAGCGAGCGGCCACGTCCGATCGTCCAGTTGAGCGGCGCGGTCTCCAACGCCAGCGTCTTCTCGATCTCGTCGAGAAGGTCGAACGGGTCGCGCGTCTCGCGGTCCATCTTGTTGATGAAGGTGACAATGGGGATGTCGCGCAGGCGGCAGACCTCGAAGAGCTTGCGCGTCCGCTCCTCGATGCCCTTGGCGGCGTCGATCACCATGACCGCCGAATCGACGGCGGTGAGGGTCCGGTAGGTGTCCTCGGAGAAATCCTCGTGACCGGGCGTGTCGAGGAGATTGAAGACGCAGCCGCCGTATTCGAAGGTCATGACCGAGGTCACGACGGAAATGCCGCGCTCGCGCTCGATCCCCATCCAGTCGGAGCGCGTCTTGCGTCGGTTGGCCTTGGCGCGCACTTCTCCCGCGAGCTGGATCGCGCCGCCGAACAGCAGCATCTTTTCCGTCAGCGTCGTCTTGCCGGCGTCAGGGTGGGAGATGATCGCGAAGGTGCGCCGCCGCTGGACGGGGTTCAATTCAGGCATCGGTCTGAGTTTTGAGGGAAGAGCGGCGCTTACATAATGCGGACGCGGCCCGAGGGGAAGGGCAGGCTGGCCGGCCCGGTCGTTAACCGCGCTGCGGCGCGGCGACCTCCAGCGGCTGTAGGGCGCGGTCGGCCACCGCGCCTACAAGGTGGCCGCGCCGGGCTACTCGCGTCCCGCCCGCCAGCCCTCGTTCTTGTAGCGCTCGGTCAGGCCGAACTCGTTTCTGAGGGCCGCGAGGAGCCTGATCAGCTTGTCCTCGTTCAGGCCGGGGCGCTTTTTGGCTCGCACGGCGTCCATCGCGCGCTGGTAAGCCGCGACGGCCTCGGCGAAAAACTCGTTTCCGGCGAGATAGCTTCGCCCGACTGTCTCCCGCGCGCGCCGGCCAAGCTGACCGACCTCCATTTGTCCGGCGAAATACTCCTCGAGCGGGCCGCGTATGAGGCGCCCGTAGCGAGTGTGGCGATGGCGGTGCAGCAAATAGCCGATGACGACCGCGGCGGCGCATACGGCGCACACCATCTGAAATACGACCAGCCGATCCATGGACCTCACTTTCAGTTTTCAGTAGCGACCGGGGCCAAGATCGCTCTGAAAGTGAAACATGGATTGACCTTGCTCAACGAACAAGATGTTGTCGAGCGCGCTCGGCATCGCTCCGCGCGCTCGCGTCGATTAGCCGCAGTCGCAAGCCGCTAGTTGTCAAGGAAGCTCCTGAGCTTCCGCGAGCGGCTCGGGTGCTTGAGCTTGCGCAAGGCCTTGGCCTCGATCTGGCGGATGCGCTCGCGCGTCACCGAGAACTGCTGGCCGACTTCCTCGAGCGTGTGGTCGGTGTTCATGCCGATGCCGAAGCGCATCCGCAACACGCGCTCCTCGCGCGGGGTGAGCGAGGCCAAAACCCGCGTGGTCGTCTCGCGCAGGTTCGACTGGATCGCCGCGTCGATCGGCAGGACCGCGTTTTTGTCCTCGATGAAGTCGCCGAGGTGGCTGTCCTCCTCGTCGCCGATCGGCGTCTCGAGGCTGATCGGCTCCTTGGCGATCTTGAGCACCTTGCGGACCTTCTCGAGCGGCATGGCGAGCTTCTCGGAAAGCTCCTCCGGCGTCGGCTCGCGGCCGATCTCGTGCAGCATCTGGCGCGAGGTGCGCACGATCTTGTTGATCGTCTCGATCATGTGCACCGGAATGCGGATCGTGCGCGCCTGGTCGGCGATCGAGCGGGTGATCGCCTGGCGTATCCACCAGGTCGCGTAGGTCGAAAACTTGTACCCGCGGCGGTACTCGAACTTGTCGACCGCCTTCATCAGGCCGATGTTCCCCTCCTGGATGAGGTCGAGGAACTGGAGGCCGCGGTTCGTGTACTTCTTGGCGATCGAGATGACGAGGCGCAGGTTGGCCTCGACCATTTCCTTCTTCGCCTGCCGCGCCTCGCGCTCGCCCTTCTGCACCATCTGGACGAGCTTGCGGAACTCCTGGATTTCGAGCCCGGTCTCCTGCGCGAGCGACTGGATCTCCACCCGGATTTCCTTGATCGCGTTCTTGTCCTGTGCGACGAATTCCCTCCACCCGCGCGTCGTCAGCTTCGAGACGCGAAGAAGCCACTTCGGATCGAGCTCCGAATTCTGGTAGTTCTTGAGGAAGTCCTCGCGGCTGATCCGGTGCGCCTCCCCCATCCGCATGAGGCGGACGTCGAGACTGATGAGCCGCTTATTGATGTCGTAGAGCTGCTCGACGAGCGCGTCGATGCGGTTCTGGTTCAAAGACAGCGACTTGACGTCGGCGACGATCTCCTTCTTGAGGACCTTGTACTTGCGCTCCTGCGCGGGCGACAGCGACTCGCTCCTCAGCTTGTTCTCGACATTCTGGTCCTGCAGCCGACGCAGCTTCTTGTAAGCGTCGGCGATGCGGTCGAAGGTCTCGAGCACCTTCGGCTTGAGCTCGGCCTCCATGGCCGACAACGAAACGGAGTTTTCGAGGTCGTCCTCTTCGTCGAGGACGTCCGGCGGTGGCGCGCCCTCGAAGCCGTCGGGCGGGGCCTGCGGCGCGGTCGCGGGCGCCATGCGGTCGCGCACGGGATTGGGGGCCGGCGGCGCGCCGGGCGCGGTGTAGTCCACCTTCGGCGGCTTCTTGCCGTCGGGGCCGGTGTAGGACGCTTCGAGATCGATAATGTCGCGGAGAAGGATTTTCCCCTCGTTGAGCTCGTCGCGCCAGATGATGATCGCCTGGAACGTGAGCGGGCTCTCGCAGAGGCCTGCGATCATCGCTTCCCGGCCGGCCTCGATGCGTTTGGCGATGGCGATCTCGCCCTCGCGCGACAAGAGCTCGACCGACCCCATCTCGCGCAGGTACATGCGCACCGGATCGTCGGTGCGCTCCGCCGGCTCGGAGCTGCGGGTCGCAACCGCCGTCGAGCGGCTCGCCTCGACGACTTCGCCGCCCTCGCCGCCCTCGTCCTCGTCGTCGGCGCCTTCCTTTTCCGCCTCTTCCGGATCCTCGCTGTCGACGACGTTAATGCCCATTTCGCTCAGCATCGCGTTCATGTCTTCGATCTGGTCGGAGGAGATCTCCTCGGAGGGGAGGACCGCGTTGAGCTCGTCCTGGGTCACCCAGCCGCGCTTCTTGGCGACCTTCAGCATCCGCTTGACGGCGGCGTCGGTGAGGTCGAGGAGGGGGCTGTCCACGGTTTCGACGGCCGCCGCTTCGCCTTCGCCCTTGGTTTCGTCTTTCTTCGCCATTGCGGTCTCCGTCATCCCGCCCGCAATGCGGGCCAATCTTCCGTCCGAAGCGAGGCCGGCCGGCTTAAGCCAAAAGCTCCGCGCGACCGTCGGCTGATTCCAGCCGAGGTCGGCGCCTGCCGTCATGACGCAAGTCCTTTAAGCGCGCGCTAACCCTGCCCTCGTCTCGTCAGATGGTCGACGAGGCTCTACCAGACTGCTCTCCAAAGCCCTCTATCGCCGCTTCTGCATGCGTGAGTTCGGCCAATTGCGTCTTAATGTCGAGTAATCTGGCGAAATTCCGCTCGTTTGGCTCAAGCGCCAAAGACCGCTCCGCGAGTTTCAGCTCCTTATTTAAAGCGCCCGCCCGCCGGTGCAAGGCCAAGCCTTGCCGCAGCACGAGTTCGGCGTCGGCGAGCGAGGCTTCCGGCCTCAGGCACCACCAATTGGGCATCTTTGCGGCGAGGGCGAGAATGCGGTCGCGCTCTTCCGCGCGCCCGGCGGCCGCCAAGGCTTCGGCGAGCGTGAACGGCGACTGCAGGGCCTCCGCCGGCGCGTTGAGCAGCGCGTCCCGCAGCGCGGCGAGCTTGCCTGCGGAGAGCTCCACCGCCGCCAGTTCCTCGCAATGCGCCTCAATAAGGGACGGATGACCGAGCGCAACCGCCAGAATTGTGACCTCCCGCGCCGGCTCCCGCGCTTTACGGGCGAGCTTGGCCTGCGCGAGCAATGGCGCGCTCGCGAGCCCGACACGAGGTCCTGGCTGAGGCCATTGCCCGCGCCGACTATAACGCGAGCGCTCCGCGCCTCCACCAAACGGTCTCGATGGGGGTAGCGGTTCACCGCCAAAAGAAGCCGCTAGGCGCTGTTTCACGTCCGCCTGATAATGGCGCCGCAGGCTCTCATCCGGAATCGCCCCGACCGCCTCGAACAACCGACGTTCAAGCGCGGCTCGCTGCTCGGGGGTGTCGAACCGCCGGCCTTCCGTCTCGCGCTCGAACAATATCTCGGCAAACGCGCGCGCTTTGCTCAGGACCTCCGCCACAGCCTCGGGGCCCTCCGTCCGCACGAGGTCGTCAGGGTCCTGCCCTTCCGGCAGAAGCGCAAAACGCAAGCTCTTTCCCGCTCCGATCAAGGGCAGGGCAGTCTCGACTGCGCGGAACGCCGCTTTTCGTCCGGCGTTGTCGCCGTCGAAACAGAGGATCGGCTCGGCCGCCATTGTCCACAGGAGCGCGCATTGTTCCGCGGTCAGCGCCGTGCCGAGCGGCGCAACCACATGCGGAAACCCGGCCTCGCTCAACGCGATCGCGTCCACGTAACCCTCGACAACGACGAGTTCTCCCTTACGATGGGCCGCAGGCCGCGCTCGATGATGGTTGAACAGCAACGACCCTTTGTGGAAAAGCGAAGTCTCGGGCGAGTTGAGATATTTGGCCTGAGCGCCCGGCTCCAGCGCGCGCCCGCCGAAAGCAATCACTCGGCCCGAGCGATCATGGATGGGGAACATCACCCGGTCCCGGAACCGGTCATAGGGCACAGCGATCCCCTCGCCGTGGACGAGTAATCCCGCTTCGATCATTTGATCGACGGCGACGCCCCGCGCGGCAAGCGCGTCGCGCAAGGCGAAACGCTCCGGCGCCGCATAGCCAAGCGAGAAGCGCTTCAGCGTGCCGGGGCCGAGGCCGCGGTCGGAGAGATAGCCGCGCGCCTTGGCCCCGCTCGCCGCCTGCAGGTTCAATTCGAAGCAGCGCGCCGCCGCGTTCAAGACATCGATGAGGTCGGCGCGCTTCTTCTCCCGCGCTTCGTTGGCCTCGCTTGGCCGCGGCAAGGGCACTCCAGCCATTCCGGCAAGCCGCTCCACCGCTTCGGGGAAACTCAGGCCCTCGGTCTCGACCAGAAACGAGAAGACGTCGCCGTGCTTGCCCGACGAGAAATCGTGGAAGAAGCCCTTCTGGTCGTTGACGAAGAACGAGGGCGTCTTTTCCGCGTTGAAGGGGGACAGCCCGACCCATTCCCGCCCCTGCTTGCGCAGCTTTACGCGGCGGCCGGCGACTTCGGAGACCGGCAGTCGGGCTCGGATTTCGTCGAGGAGGCCGGGCGGGAATCGCATGAGCCACACATTCTGACAGCGGGCGGAATTAGCAAGGCGCGCAATTCGTTGTCCCCGCCTTTCACAGCCGCTCAAGCCGGTACGGCGCCCATCAGCTTGCGCGCCGCCTCGGCGCTCATCGGACGGCCAAAGGCAGCGCCTTGGGCGAACTGACACCCGATCTGCGCGAGTTGCACTGCGTCCGATTCGGTCTCCGCGCCCTCGGAAATGACGTCCATGCCGATGTCGCGCGCCATAGCGACGATCGACGGCAGAATCGGGGAGCGGACGCCGAGCGCGTTCGGCCTTACAAGCGAGGCGTCGATCCGAATCGCGTCGAAGCGATAGTGGGGAAGGTGGCCCAAAGACGTGTAGCCCGCCCCAAACTTGTCGAGTATGAGGGAAGCGCCGGATTCGCGAACGCGTTGCAGGAGCGCAGCCGCGTATTCGGGGTTCTCCATCACCAGGCCCTCCGCAACCGCAATCTTGAGCGAGCCGCGTTCAATGAAATATCTGCTCAAGGCCGCCCGGACGTCGGTCAGGAGGTTGTGGCTGAGCATTTGGCTGGACGATACGGTCACGGTCGCGAAGATGGGCGGGTCGACCTCGAGCGCCTTCTGCCAGGCGGCGAGTTCGCGGACGGCGACATCGAGCGTGAGGGCGCAGATCTCTACGATGGCGCCGCTCGAGGTGGCGATGTCTAGAAATTCATCTTCCTCGATGAGACCCAGTCTGTGGTGCCTCCAACGCGCTAGCGCCTGAAAACCGGCGACCGTGCGGTCCTCGAGTCGCACGATTGGCCGGAAGAGAACCATGATGTCATTCCGCTTGAGCGCGTTGCGCAGATCGTTCTCAAGCATGCGACGGTCGGACCGCAGCGACCGCATGATCGGCGAGAACATCTCGCTGCGGTCGCCTCCCAACTTCTTTGCGTTGGCGAGCGCCAGTTCCGCGTCCGAGAGGAGGTCCGCGCCCTTCAAGTGCAGCTTCGGATTGTAGCTGGCGGCGCCAATTGAGACCGTGAGTGAGATTTCCCGCTCCCCGAAGCTAATGGGCGATGAAAGGCCCTGGCGCGAGGCTTCGACCTTCGCGGGGAGGTCCTTCATTTGATCGTCGCCCAGGAGGACGGCGCCGAACCGGTCGCCCCCGAGGCGCGCGAGCGTGTCTCCCGGCTTCAGATCGCGGGCGAGCCGGCGCGCCACCGCCAGCAGCACGGAATCGCCGACCGAAAGGCCATAGGCGTCATTGACCTCCTTGAAGCCGTCAATGTCGGCGACGAGCACAACGGGCTTGATTCCGCCGAGCTTTTGCGCAAGCTGGATCGCGGACGTCAGCCGATCGTAGAACAGCTCGCGATTGGGAAGACCGGTCAGGTTGTCGTGGATGGCGTCATGGAGCATGCGCTCCTCGGCGGCCTTGATCTCGGTCACGTCGACAAGGGACCCGATGACGCGAACGACCTCGCCGTCCGGGCCAACGACGGGTTTCGCCTTCAAGACGTACCAGAAGTAGTGGCCGTCAGCCCCGCGCAGGCGAAGCTCGTGGTTGATCCGGCCGGAGCGTTGCTGAAGAAGCCCGTCGAGCGCCAGGGTATAGCGGTCGCGATCCAGCGGATGCAGCACGTCGAGCCAGCCCGCAGCTGGACCCTCCAACGCGCCGCGCTTCAGACCAAGCTGATGTTCAAGCGGCCCTGCGCCGGTCACCTCGTCGTTCACGACATTCCAGTCGAAGATGGCCTCGCCTGAGCCGGTCATCGCGAGCGAGCGACGTTCGGCGTCGGATCCGCTGTCAACGCCGCTGCTCGAACCGGAAAAGGCGAATTGCATCACGGTGAAGCCGATCAGCATGACGATCAGAACGAGTCCGCCGACCAGGCCCGGCGCGGCGAGATCGTTGGTCAAATAACCGAGCGCGGTCGCTCCGGCGGCGACGACCCAGACACCCAGCAGATACCACGTCGGAATGAGCATGACGGCGCGGTCCGAGCCGCGCGCGGCAAGGGTGAGGATAAGGAGGAGGCCAATCCCCGCGATGGCGGCGATTGAAATTCGCGCAATGCCGGCTGCGACCGGCGCGTTGAACACCGAAAGCGCCACGACCGCCGCCATCAGAACAAGCCAGGTCAGCACGAAGTGGACATAGCGCACGTGCCACCGACGCAAATTGAGGTAGGCGAAAAGGAACACGATCAGCGTCGCGGCGATCGCCGCTTCAACTCCGGCGCGCCAAACCCGCTCCGCCCCGTCCTCGAGAGCGAACATCTTGCGCCAGAACCCGAAGTCTATGCAGACATAGACGAACACCGCCCAGGCCAGCGCCGCCGCCGCCGGAAAAATCATCGCGCCCCGCACGACGAACACGATGGTGAGAAAAAGGGCCAGCAGTCCCGCAATGCCGATCAGGATGCCTTCATAGAGCGTCAGGCTGGTCGACTTGTCCTTGAAAGCGTCCGGCTCCCAAAGATAGAGCTGCGGCAGCGTGGGCGTCTTGAGCTCCGCCACATAGGTGACCGTGGCTCCCGGGTCGAGGGTCAGCCGGAAGACGTCGGCCTGAAGGTTGTCCTCCCGCTCCGGCGCGAGGCCCTGGCTGGCGGTGATCGTCGTGATGCGCGAGGAGCCGAGGTCAGGCCAAACGACGCCGGAGCCGACGAACCGGAAGTGCGGCGCGACGATCAGGCGGGTGAGCTGTTCGTCGGAGTCGTTGGTGAGGGCGAAGACGATCCACGAGGGCTGGGCGCCGGATTCGAGCGCGCTCACCTCGATTCGGCGCACAATGCCGTCCCTCGCGGGCGCAGTGGACACCTGGATACGGTCGCCCTGCGCGCCGAAATGCTCGACCGCATGGGTGAGATCGATGGCTTCCGAGTCGGGCGACACCCTGACAGATTGCACCGCCTTCGCCGGCACGGCCGCGACGGCAAGCAGAAACAGCAGCGCGATCCGGACTAGGCGGAGGACGAGCGGGCCTTGGAGCCTACGATTCGATTCGGCTGAATATCTCCGGCCGCCGCTCAGGGGCCGAACGACTCGAAAGAGAATATCGTTCAAGCTTTCGGCGCCGATTTCGTGATGACGTCGGTTTCCAGCCGCGCATACAGAACATGGTCGCGCCAGGCGCTGTCGATCTTGAGGTAGCCGCGCGCGCGCCCCTCGCGCTGAAATCCGTTCCGCTCGAGCACTGCGATTGATGGGACATTGTCGGGGATACAGGCGGCCTCGACGCGATGCAGGCGCAGCCGAGCGAAGGCGAAATCGACGGCCGCCGCAACCGCACGGGTCATGCGCCCTCTCCCGGCATGGCGCGCTCCCATCCAGTAGCCGAGCGTCCCGGTCTGCGAGACCCCCCGCCTGAGGCCGCCTAGGGTGACGCCGCCCAAGAGATCATCGGATGTGCTATCGAAAATCAGGAAGGCATAAGCTTCGTCGCGGGCGATGTCCTCGTCTTGCCGACGCAAGCGGCGACGAAAGGCCGCTTGAGTGAGGTCGTCGTCCGGCCAGGTGGGCTCCCAGGGTTCGAGAAATCTGCGGCTTTCTGCGCGCAGCCGGGACCAGGCGGCGAAATCGCCGGCTGTCGCCGGACGCAGGTAGAGTCCCGCCCCCCGCACAAGCGGCTCGGGGCTAACGGAGCGGGTGAGGCCGAAAAGCGCCATCAAATACCTTTCAGCGCCTCGGCGATCCTGGCTTGGCCAGGGACCTTGCGAGCGGCGCCGATTGTCGCCACGGTGGGCCGCGATCCAAGCATGACGGAGCCCACTTTGCGAACGTCTTCCACTAAGATCGCGTCCACCTTCGCCGTCATTTCATCGACGGAGAGCGGCCGCCCGTAGATCTGTATCTGCCGGGCCAGCTGGTGGGCGCGCGCGCCGGGGGATTCGAGCGCCGCGACGAGCGAGACCTTCATCTGGGCCTTGGCGCGGCGTACTTCCGTCTCGGTCACGTCTTGCGCGGCTTCGGCCAGGCAATCGAGCGACGCCGCGACTACCTCCGGCGCGTCGCGGTCCGCCGAACCGGCGTAAAAGCCGAAGAGGCCGGTGTCGGAATAGTCCCAATGGAAGGAGTGAACGGAATAAGCGAGGCCCCTTTTCTCGCGCACCTCCTGGAAGAGACGCGAAGACATGCCGCCGCCGGTGATTGCCGCAAAGACATGGGCGGCCTCCCGGTCAGGAGCGTCGATTGGGCGGCCCTCGAAGGCGACCACGACGTGCGTCTGCTCGAGACGCTTCCGAAGCTTCCGTTCGCCCCCTTGATAGACGGCCGGGGCCTGCGGCGGCGCCGCCTCGCGAGGCAGCGCCGCCAGGCGGGCCTCGGTCAGCGACGCGACCTCATCGTGATCGATCGCGCCGGCGGCGGCGACCACCATTGCCGGCGCGCCATAATGGGCGCAAAGGTAGCGATCGATCGCGTCGCGGTCGAAGGCGCCGACGCGCTCCCGGGTGCCGAGGATTGGGCGTCCGACGGACTGATGCGGCCACGCGCTTTCGGTCAAGAGATCAAAGACGAGATCGTCCGGCGTATCCTCAACCGCCCCGATTTCTTGGACGATGACGTTTTTCTCCCGCTCGAGTTCGGCCGCGTCGAACTGGCTGTCGGTGAGAATGTCGCCGAGGATGTCGAGAGCGAGCGCCACGTCGCCGCCCATCACCCGGGTAAAATACCCAGTGCGCTCGACGCCGGTCTCCGCGTTGAGATCGCCGCCGACGTTTTCGATCGCCTCCGCAATGTCCCGGGCGCTCCGTCGGCGGGTGCCCTTGAACGCCATGTGCTCGAGCAGGTGGGAAAGACCGTGTTCCGGCAAGCTCTCATCGCGGGAGCCGACGGCGACGAAAACCCCGATGGCGGCGGTCTTGACGTGCGGCATCGCTTCGGTGACGACGACTAGGCCGGAGGGCAGCGTTGTAACCTTCACTGTCAAGCTGGCGCTCTCGCTGTCTCTCGAAGGCAGGCGGCGACCGCCTTCGCCTCGTTCGGAAGGACGCGGAACCTCTCCTCGCGGTCGAGCAGGTCGGCAAGATGCTTGGGCAGCGCCGGTCGAACGCCGGTAGCGCGCTCCACCGCGTCGGGGAATTTCGCGGGATGGGCCGTTCCGAGCGCGATCACAGGAGTCGCTGGAGACGCTTGGAGCGCACCCCGCGCCGCGCGAAGACCGACGGCGCTGTGCGGATCGACGATGATCCCGCTCTCCCGATAGACGCGCCGCATCTCGTCCGCGCACGCCGCCTCGTCCACCCGCTCCCCGATGAAATCGGCGCGAATGCGGTCCAGCACGGCCGCGGGTATCGAAAACCAACCGTCCTGCGCGAAGCTGGACATCAAGTCACACACCTCTTTCGAATCTTGACCCGAAGCTTCGAAAAACAGGCGCTCGAAATTCGAGGACACCTGAATGTCCATTGAGGGCGACTGGGTCGGCTTGACCTTCCTCGGTTCATATCGCCCAGTTTCGAGGGCCCGGGCGAGAATATCGTTTTCGTTGGTCGCCACGATCAGTCGTTCAATCCGCAGCCCCATCCGCTTTGCGTAGTAGCCCGCGAGAATGTTGCCGAAGTTACCCGTCGGCACCGCAAAGGACACGGCGCGCTCGGGCGCGCCGAGCGCGACCGCGGCCGCGAAATAGTAGACGATCTGCGCCAGGATGCGCGCCCAGTTGATGGAATTGACGCCAGACAAATTCAGTTCGTCTCGGAATGCGAGGTCGCCGAACAGCTCCTTTACAATGCGCTGGCAGTCGTCGAACGTTCCCTCGATCGCGAGAGCATGCACGTTGGGCTTCCGGACGGTCGTCATCTGCCGCCGCTGGACGTCCGAGACGCGGCCGTGCGGGTAGAGAATGTAGACGTCGGTTTCCGGTTCGCCGCCAAACGCCTCGATGGCGGCGGCGCCCGTGTCTCCCGAGGTTGCGCCGAGAATGGTGGCTCGGCCGTGGCGTTGGCGCAGGATGTGGCCCATGGCGCGGCCCAGCCACTGCATCGCGAAATCTTTGAAGGCCAGAGTCGGCCCATGGAATAGCTCCAGGGCGAACAGATTGACGTCGATCTGCACGAGCGGCGCCGTGGCGGCGTGACTGAAGCCGGCGTAAGCGTCGCGAGTCATCCTTTCGAGCCAAGCAGCGCTTAAGTCGCCGGCAATGAAAGGCGCCATGACCCTTATCGCCGCGTCTGCGTAGGCAAGCCCGCGAAGGCCGCGAATGTCGTCGCCAGTCCAGCGAGGAATGGAGCGAGGCGTGTAGAGGCCGCCATCTTTGGCGAGACCTGTAAGCAGCGCGTCCGCAAAACCAAGCGCCGCCGCCGTTCCGCGCGTCGATATATATTGCACGAAGTGGAATTCCCTGACCGATCGGCCCGTCGTCTATCGCAAAAGCGCCGAAAGGAAAACTCGCCCGGCCGGACAAGGTCCCATGACTAGGGCTAAACCAAGGCGCGGGGCCGAGCCGACGGCTGGGCTTGAAATCACCCGCGAATGTTTCGTAACTAACCGTAAGGGTAGTCTCGCGCGGCCAACTCCGGCCGCTCATGCGGGAGCGTTTGCGATGGCGATTTCGTTCGTGCGGCTCATGAGGAAGCTGGTCCGCAATGGCAACCTCGAAGTCGAGACTGAGGACGGCAAGATTCACCGATTTGGCGACGGTTCCGGACCGCTTCTTGGGGCGAAGCTCGCAGACCGGGCCGCCGAGCGGGAATTGCTCGTCAACCCGGCGTTCTCGCTCGGCGAACTCTATACGAACGGCCGCGTCATCGTCACGAAGGGCTCGCTCTACGATCTTCTCGAGCTGGGGGCGAGAAATCTCTCTGAACTAAAAGGTCTTGTTTGGGTCAAGGCGCTCGACAAGACCCGGTTCGTGTTTCGCGGCATGCATCAGCGCAACGATCGCCGACGGGCGAGATCCCATATTGCCCAGCACTACGACCTCGACGCGCGGCTCTATCAGCTCTTCCTTGATCCGGACCTCCAATATTCCTGCGCGTATTTCGAGCATCCGGGTCAACCCCTGGAAGAGGCGCAGCTGGCTAAGAAACGGCACATCGCCGCCAAGCTCCTGCTCAACGACGGCGCCTCTGTGCTCGACATCGGCTGCGGGTTCGGCGGCATGGCGCTTTACCTCGCCCGCGTCGCCGGCGCGAAAGTCATGGGCGTGACCCTGTCCGACGAGCAGCTTGCCGTCGCGACCGACAGGGCGAATCAATCGGGACTTTCGCAACACCTGGACTTCCGGCTGCAGGATTATCGCGACGTCCGCGAGACCTTCGACCGAATCGTCTCGGTCGGCATGTTCGAGCACGTCGGCGTGCGCCGCTATGACGAATTCTTTGAGACCGTCAAGCGCCAGCTCAAGGACGACGGGGTGATGCTCTTGCACTCGATCGGGCGTAACTCCGTTCCCGCCGTCACGAATCCGTGGATCCGAAAATACATCTTCCCCGGCGGCTATATCCCGAGCCTGTCGGAGGTGCTGCCGGCGGTCGAGCGGGCGGGGCTGTTCGTTACCGACGTCGAGATCCTGCGCCTCCACTACGCGGACACGCTGAGGGCCTGGCGGAAGCGCTTCATAGCCAACCGGGACACAGCGAAGAGGATGTATGACGAGCGCTTCTGCCGCCTGTGGGAATTCTATCTTGCCGGGTCCGAAACCTCGTTCCGCGTCGACGGCCACATGGTCTTCCAGCTCCAGATCGCGAAGAAGCAGGACGCCGTCCCGCTCACCCGGGACTATATTCTGGAGGCCGAGGCGGAGTTGCGCCGCCGCGAAGCGGCGTCGCAGCGGCTACGGCACGCGGCCGAGTAAACTGCGAGGATTGTCTAGGCCGCCCGCGCGATGCGGACCGCAACGCCGGTCGCGGTTACACGGCGCAGCGCCAAACCGTCGATCTCGCAGTTCTTGACCTCGTCCGCCTCAAAGCGGACCCCGACGATCCCGTCGGCCCCATACTCCGCAGCTTCCCGCTTGAGCGCATCGAGAGCCGCCTCGCGCTCGATTTCCATGATGAAACCATCGCTGCCTCGCCAGCGCCCCGCCGCGCTGATTTGACCGATCGGCGTCGTAGACCACCCGCCGTCGAGCGTTTGGCCGAAACTCACCCGCATGGTTCGCAACTCGCCCTGACCCCGTCGCCGCAAACCTTAAGGCCACTGACGTTTACGGCTAGTGGCTTGATTCATTCATAGTGTATAGGCTCTTAAGTTTGATGCGCGCGCCGGCGGTTGTGAAGAATTGATGAACGCTTCGGCCTGAATTGCCTAGACTCGGGACCCCCCAATGTCGCCGACGCTGCTTGCGGACGTCACGCTGCAGCAAAAAGCATCGCGTTGCTTTTGCAAGCTGGAGCGCTGACAGCGCCGGCGCGGCAGAGAGTGGGTCTCGTCTCGACGGGCGAAGAGGCGGCTACAAGGGCAAACGAGGGGCGACCCCTATCGCGAGAACGTGTCGCAGGAGTCGACCTCGCCGCTCTTCAAGCCCGTCGTCAACCATTTCGCGCGCTGCGCCGACGAGCCGTGGGTGAAGCTGTCCGGGACGGCGTAGCCTCGCGCCCGCTCCTGCAGGCGGTCGTCGCCGATCGCCTGGGCGGTCGCGATGGCGCGCTCGACGTCGCCTTGCTCGAGGATCTTCCACCTCTGGTTGGCGTTCGCCGCCCACACCCCCGCGAGGCAGTCGGCCTGAAGCTCGACCCGGACCGAGAGCGCGTTGGCCTGGGTCTGGCTGACGCGCTCCTTGGCGGCGTCCACCTTCTCGAGGATGCCGAGCAGGTCCTGCACGTGATGGCCGATCTCGTGCGCGACGACATAGGCGTAGGCGAACTCGCCGCCGCCGCCGTATTTCGTCTTCATGTCGCGGAAGAACGAGGTGTCGAGATACACCTTCTTGTCGATCGGGCAATAGAACGGCCCCATCGCCGCGCGCGCGCCGCCGCAGGCAGACCGCGTGGCACCGTCGTAAAGCACGAGCGTAGCCGGGGTGTATTGCAACCCGGTCTGCCGCGGCAGAACAGTCTTCCAGACCTCCTCCGTCTGACCGAGCACGTGGGCGAGGAAGTTGCGCATCGGGTCGTTCGGATCGACCGCCTGGCCCGTCCGCGCCGGCTGGGTGTAGGACTGGCTATTGCGCGCCACCATGTCGGCGCCGCCCATCAGCACCTGCGGTGAGATGCCGGTGAAGTAGCTGATCGCGAAGATAACGATGATCGCGCCGATGCCGAGGCCCCCGCCGCCCATGGCGAAGCCGCCTCCGCCGCCGCCCGTGCCCCGGCGGTCCTCGATGTTCTCGGAGACGGGCGTGTCCTCATATCGCATGGTCGAACTCCCGAAACGGCCAAGCCCTCAGTGAAGATGCGTCGAGGCGTCCTGCCCGCGGGCGAGGTCGATGGTGGTGATGGCGACCAGCATCTCGGCGCGGGATTTGAGGTCGGGCGCCTCGAGGAGCGCCTGCTTCTCCCTCGGCCCGCACGGGCTCATCATCGAGAGCCCGTTGACCAGCGCCTCGTTCGAGGCCTTCTTGATGTCGCTCCAGACCACCTTGATTTCATTGACCTCGGCGTAGCGGCGCAGCGTGTCGAGTAGCCCCTCGCGGTCGACGCCAGCCTCGCCGGCGCCCTCCTGAAAATCCTCGGCGAACGGCCAATAGTCGGCGACCGCGACGCGATAGGGGGTCGCCATTTCCGCCTCTGAAATGAGCCGGAAACGGGCCACGCCCATCAGCGTCAAAAAGCAGCGACCGTCGCCGATCTCGGCGTACTGCACGATCCGCCCGGCGCAGCCGAGCGGATACAGATCAGGTGGGGGACCCGTAACGGTCTCGGGTTCAGAGGGCTGGATGATGCCGATGAGGCGCTCGCCGCTCAGCGCGTCATCCAGCATCGCCAGATATCGCGGCTCGAAGACCGTCAGCTGAATGGGACGGCGCGGCAAGAGCAGGGCGCCTTCCAAGGGGAAGAGCGGAATGGTGGCCGGCAGGTCTTCCGGCCTCAAATAGGCTCGGTTGAGCTTCATCGCTCCTGTCTCGTTCTTGTTGGTCGGGGGCCGCACAGCTTAATCAGCCCCGACGCCCGACGGTTCCGACTCCCCCCGCTAGAACCAAATGGCCGACAACTTTCTACGGGCGGCGACGCTCGCCGGATCCATAAGGCCCCAAGCCTCGAACAGCTGCAAGAGCTGCTTGCGGGCGGCTTCGTCGTTCCACTTGCGGTCCCGCTTGATGATTTCGAGCAGCTGGTGGGCCGCGCCCTCGCGGTCGCCTTTCGCCGAAAGCGCAAGCGCCAAGTCGAAGCGCGCCTGAAGATTATTGGGCCCGGCCGCGACGGCCTGCTCAAGGGGCGCCAGCTCGCCCACGTTTGACGTCTGCTCGGCCAATCGCAGCGCCGCCCACGCGGCGGCGATGGCAGAGTCTTGCTCTCGTCCGGGCCCAGGCGCGGGAGCGGTTTGAAGAAGAGCTTTTGCCTGCTCGAGCTGGCCGGCCGCGACCTGAAGTTTAGCGAGGCCGCCGATCGCCATGGGGTCGGCCGGGTCCTCGCTCAGAATTTCAGCATAGATCGCGGCCGCGCCCGCAGCGTCCCCGTGCGCGGCGGCTTCCTCGGCCTCGGCAAGAAGCTCCGCCGTCGCGCCCTTGATCGGGCCGACGAGCCGCTCGATGAAGCCGCGGATCTGGCTCTCGGGCAACGCGCCCACGAAGCCGTCGGCCGGCTGCCCCTTGTCGAAGGCGATGACGGCCGGAATCGACTGGATGCCGAGCTGGGAGGCGATCTGCGGGTGCTCGTCGATGTTCATCTTGACGAGCGTCACCTTGCCCCCGGCGTCCTTGACCGCCTTTTCAAGCGCCGGCGCGAGCTGCTTGCACGGCCCGCACCAGGGCGCCCAGAAGTCGACCAGCACCGGCTGTCGTTGCGACGCGACAAGCACGTCGGTCCGGAACGACGCGGTCGTCACGTCCTTCACCGGCTGCGCCGGTTTCGTCATGGTCGCTGCTTCGACATTCGCCATTTTTTCAACTCCGCACGATGCGGCCCCCGCCAGTAGTGATTTTCGCGGCCTATTTGGAGGTCAAAGCCGCCTTATTCAACCCGCGCGTGCTCCTGCCCAAGGGCCACGATCAGCGGTTCGTGGCCCGTCGCGCGCAGAAACTTGACGAGGTCGGCGCTGGCGATCCCCGTGGTGCGAGTATTGACCAGCGGATGGAAGTTCAGGCGCTCATGGCGCATCATCGCCTCGTCCAGAACGACCGAGACGCGGCCCTCCTTGTCCTTGATCGCCCCGAAAGGCGTCACGGCGCCGGGCTTGACGCCCCAGACTTCCTCCAAGAGTTCGGCGGAACCAAAGGAAACCCTGCCTTGCGCGCCAACCTTCTCATGCACGCGCTTGAGGTCGACCGCCGTCTCCTCCCCGAGCACTAGCAGGAAGAGCCGCCCCTTCTTGTCCTTGACGAACAGGTTCTTGGTGTGGCCGCCCGGAATGTCGCCGCGCAAGGATTGCGAATCCTCGACCGTGAACAGCGGCGGGTGCGCGACCGTCGAGGTCTCGATCCCGAGCGCGTCGAGATAGGCGATGAGCTGTTCGGGCGAGGTTGGAGTGGTCATTGCGGGGCGGTTTGGTACCCGCTCCGAGGGAGCGCGGCAAGGCGCGTCAACCGCCCATGGAATCAGAAAGATCTGGCGCGCCCTCAGGAAACCTGTATAAGCGCGCGGCGCGCGGGCAACCGCCCGCCGATGAACCGCCCGCGACCGACCTGGACGACATCCCGGTTCGGCCGCCCCACTGGAAATTGGGGTTTTGCCCCCCATATCGAGGACAATTCCGATGTCGATCTCGACGGAGCGCAAGACCGCGCTAATCAACCAGTATGCCCTCAAAGTCGGCGACACAGGGTCGCCGGAGGTCCAGATCGCGATCCTGACCGAAAGAATCGCGAACCTGACCAGCCACTTCAAGACCCATGTGAAAGACAGTCACTCGCGCCGCGGCCTTTTGAAGATGGTTTCGCAGCGCAGGACGCTTCTCGACTATGTCAAGAAGCGCGACGAAGCGCGCTACAAGACCCTCATCGAGCGGCTGGGGATCCGCCGATAACGGCAGGGTCTCGCGCGACCGGACGCTTCAGAGCAAAGCTTAAGCGTCCCTTTCCCACGGGCGGCGGCAATCGGGCCGACGCCTGTCAAGTTGCGGGAGCCTCGCGTCATGGCAGGATCGCCAAGGGCTGGCCTTGTTCCCCCAGCCCCTCGCCGTCTTGCCGATGACGAGCCCGATAGGCGGGCGGCGTTGGCCGCAGGCTTTCGCATCCTCAACCCATTGAAGGATGCAGAGAAATGTTTGACCTACAACGAGAGGAAATCGACTGGTGCGGGCGCAAGCTGGTGCTGGAGACCGGGCGCGTCGCGCGCCAGGCCGACGGCGCCGTCCTCGCCACCTGGGGCGAGACCACAGTGCTGGCAACCGTGGTCGCCGAGAAGGATGCGAAGCCCGGGCAGGACTTCTTTCCGCTGACCGTCCACTACCAGGAGAAGTTCTTCGCCGCGGGGCGCATACCGGGCGGCTACCTCAAGCGTGAAGGACGGCCCTCGGAGCGAGAAACCCTCGTCTCCCGCCTCATCGATCGGCCGATCCGGCCGCTCTTCCCCGATGAATTCCGCTGCGATACCCAGGTCATCGCGACGGTCTTCTCCTACGACCTTGAGACCAATTCCGACATTCTGGCCATTATCGCCGCCTCTGCGGCGCTCACTCTGTCCGGCGTGCCGTTCATGGGGCCGGTCGGGGCGGCGCGCGTCGGCCACATCAAGGGCGAAATCAAGCTCAATCCGACCATCGAGGAGATGAAGGATTCGAAGCTCGACCTTGTCGTCGCCGGCACGTCGGACGCCGTGCTGATGGTTGAATCGGAAGCGCTGGAGCTCTCCGAAGAGACCATGCTGAAGGCGGTGATGACCGGCCACGCGGGCTTCCAGCCCGTCATCCAGGCGATCGTCCGGCTTGCGGAAAAGGCCGCCAAAGATCCGCGCGACCTGCCCCCGAGCGATCGCGCCTCAGTCGAGAAGGCGGTGCTGGACATCGCCGAAGCCGACCTGCGCTCCGCCTATTCCATCACCCAGAAGCAGGAGCGCTACGCCGCGGTCGACGCGGTCAAGGCCAAGGTCATGGCTGAGCTGGCGCCGGAGGGCGCCGAGGCGAAATTCCTGCCGCAACACATCGCCGAGGCGATTCATGACGCGCAGTCGAAGGTCGTGCGGTGGAACATTCTCGACCATCACCGCCGCATCGACGGTCGAGATCTGACGACCGTCCGGCCCATCCTGGCGGAGGTCGGCATCCTGCCGCGCACGCACGGGTCGGCGCTCTTCACCCGCGGCGAGACGCAGGCGCTGGTGGTCGCGACGCTGGGAACCGGCGAGGACGAGCAATATGTCGACTCGCTGGAAGGGACCTACAAGGAGCGCTTCCTGCTGCACTACAACTTCCCGCCCTATTCGGTCGGCGAGACCGGCCGCATGGGTTCGCCTGGACGGCGCGAGATCGGCCACGGCAAGCTCGCCTGGCGGGCGATCCGCCCGATGCTGCCGACCCCGGCGGAATTCCCGTACACGATCCGTGTCGTCTCGGAGATCACCGAGTCGAACGGCTCCTCGTCCATGGCGACGGTCTGCGGCTCTTCGCTAGCGCTGATGGACGCGGGCGTGCCGATCAAGCGGCCGACCGCCGGCATCGCGATGGGCCTCATTCTCGAAGACTCGCGCTACGCCGTCCTCTCCGACATTCTCGGCGATGAGGACCATCTCGGCGACATGGACTTCAAGGTGGCCGGCACCAGCGAGGGCGTCACTTCGCTGCAGATGGACATCAAGATCGCCGGCATCACCGAGGAGATCATGCGCGTCGCGTTGGCTCAGGCGCGCGACGGCCGGATGCACATCCTCGGCGAAATGGGCAAGGCGCTGGCCGGCGCCCGGGCGGAGCTCGGCGAGTTCGCGCCAAGGATCGAGACGATCAAGATCCCGACCGACAAGATCCGCGAAGTTATCGGCTCGGGCGGGAAGGTCATCCGCGAGATCGTCGAAAAGACCGGGGCCAAGATCAACATCGAGGACGACGGGACGGTCAAGATCGCCTCCAGCGACGGCGCCAAGATCAAGGCTGCGGTCAACTGGATCAAGTCGATCGCCTCGGAGCCGGAGGTGGGCCAGATCTACGACGGCACGGTGGTGAAGACTGTCGAGTTCGGCGCCTTCGTCAACTTCTTCGGCTCGAAGGACGGCCTCGTCCACATCTCCCAGCTCGCCAAGGGCCGGGTCGGCAAGACCACCGACGTCGTCAAGGAAGGCGACAAGGTCAAGGT
>DATJXI010000380.1:0-18479 GCA_035500275.1 Roseiarcus sp.
TCGTCAGCTTCTTCATGAGCTACGATCTCGGCTTCATCGATCTGGAGCAGAAGACCTTGCAACCCCTCGACAACCCGTTCGGCCCGAGGTTGTCACCCATGTCTTAGGTACGCTCTGTCACCCATGTGTCCGGGTCGGACACTTAAGTCGTGGCGGAGAGTGAGGGATTCGAACCCTTGGTACGGTTTTCCGTATCGCCTCGTCCCGACGCCGCCACATTGAATTCAGCGGCGAACGGCGCGACAGCGGGGAGCCGCCCTAGTCGGAGGCAAATCCAAAGAATTTTGCCGTTCCAAGCATATACGACTGGACTTCCTTGGCGGGAAGAGCGTGTGTGTCCCTGCAGCCGCGCGGTGACGTTCGCGCGCAGCGCCCAACCCCAGCCCGAGGCCGCCCCGATCCGGGGCTCGCGTCATGACGGGGTCGGATTGGCCGACCCCGGTCACGATGCAGGGGTCTTGCAAATGGCCATCAAGCTCAACGAAATGCAAAGTGCGCTGCTGGGCGCGGCGGCGCAGCGCGGCGATAAGATTATTCTACTCCCGGAAGGCCGCCGATTGGCGGCGGCGCGAAAGGCGGTCGACGCCTTGCTGGCGACCGGACTTGCGCGCGAGGTCCGCGCTCGCGGCGATGCGCCCGTCTGGCGACGCGACAAAGACGGCGAACGCACATTCGCTCTCAAGCTAACCGCCTCCGGCATGAAGGCAGTCGCGGGCGGCGCAAATGACCACAACAGCGACCCGCAAGACCAAGCAGCGGGCAGCAGCGAGATGGCGTCGGAGAAGAAGACCGAGCGCCAATCGCGGCGCGTCGCCATTGCGAAAGAAAAGGAACCCAGCCTGCGTCGATCGCCGCGCCCCGCCAGGGGACGAAGATCGATCATGTCGTCAAGATGACGAGCCGGCCGGAGGGCGCAACCCTGGCGGCGATCATCAAGGCGACCGGTTGGTTGCCGCATTCGACCTATGCCGCTCTCACGGGTTTGCGCAAGCGCGGCTACGCGCTCGAGCGCTCCCGCACAGATGACGCCGGACCGTCCGTGTATCGTTTGGCGGCTTCGGCTCAGGTGGACGTTTGATCGATGCCCCGTAAAGAAAGCCATCGATCTGAGGGTATACCCCCGGCGCAGGCTGCGACCACAGCGGCGCCGGCGGCGCGCCGAGTCGGAGCTATGGCGGCGGACGCAGCGGAAGCTTCCAAGCCGGCGTCGCTCGACGCCGGCCTAACCGACCTTCGCGTCAGCTCGTTGTCCGCCGTTTCTGAGCAAGCGCGGGCGTCAATCGCGGCACGACGGAGGCGAGGGCGAGCCCAATTCCCGGACCCCTCCTGCGCCGCAGCAACGCTCGCCGAGGCCAACGAAACGACCGAGGCGTCGATGGCTCGAAAGCGCGCGCCATTAGACGGCGATCTCACCGGGCGCCGCTGGCGCTCGCTTATCGGCCGGCATCCACCCAAAAGCCTATCTCATGCGTTGATGGACCGCATCCTCGCCTGGCGCGAGCAGGTCGCCGACCGCGCCGATATCAGCTCGCGTTCGCGCGCCATCCTCGCAGGGGCGCTCGCCGGCGGCAAAGCTGAAGGAAGGAAGAACGGCGAGGTTCAGGGCCATGTGACCGAGGATTTCCCTCACGCTCACCGGCCTCGACCCCACGCGCCGGCTTCGCACCGGGACCGCGTTGGTGCGTGAGCATGCCGGCGTTCTCCATCGCGTCACGGCCACGCCCGAAGGCTTCGAGTGGGAAGGGAAGGTTTACGCCAGCCTCTCCGCCGTCGCGCGCGCAATCACCGGCGTGCGTTGGAACGGACATCGCTTTTTCGCATTGGACCGCACCGCAAGAGAAACGGACCCGCGAAAAAGACCGGGCAGCGGCCGCGAGCGCGCGCCGCGAGTCTCGCAGGTCCAAGCAATCTTCTAGTCCTGGAGATGCGACATGACCGCCGCCGTTCGTTGCGCCATCTACACCCGCGTCTCCACCGACGCGGGCCTCGAACAGGACTTCAATTCCCTCGACGCGCAACGAGAGCCCGTCGAGGCCTATATCAAGAGCCAGACCCAAGAAGGCTGGCGGCTCGTTCGCGAGCGTTTCGACGACGGCGGCTATTCCGGCGGCTCCATGGAGCGGCCGGCGCTGCAAAACCTCCTCAATCGCGTGCGCGAGCGACGTATCGACATCATCGTCGTCTACAAGGTCGACCGGCTGACCCGCTCGCTCGCCGATTTCGCGAAACTGGTCGAGGCTTTCGACGCCCACGGCGTCGCCTTCGTCTCAGTGACGCAGTCGTTCAACACCACGAGCAGCATGGGGCGGCTGACGCTCAACGTGTTGCTGTCCTTCGCCCAGTTCGAGCGCGAGGTCACGGGCGAGCGCATTCGCGACAAGATCGCCGCGTCGAAGAAGAAGGGGATGTGGATGGGCGGCGTCGTGCCGCTGGGCTATCGGGTCGAGGACCGCAAGTTGCTTATCGTCGAGGAGGAAGCCGCGCTCGTGCACGAGATCTTCGCGCTCGATCTGGCGCTGGGATCGGTCTCAGCTTTGCAACGCGAGTTGCGGCGACGTGATATCCGGACGCGGGTTCGCAACCTCGCCACGGGCCGCACGATCGGGGGCGCGCATCTGACCAACGGCCCGCTCGCCCAAATCCTGCGAAACCGTCACCATCTCGGTGAGATCAACCATCGCGGGCAATCCTGGCCCGGTGAGCACGCGGCGATCGTCGATGCCGAAATGTTTGCCAAAGTTCAGGCGAAGCTCGACGGGCAGCGCGTCGCCCGTTCCGCGCGATTGAAATCCAATGCGTTGCTGCTCGGCAAGCTCTTCAACGAGACCGGCGAGCGGCTGACGCCGAGCTACGCCGTCAAGCAGGGCGTGTGCTATCACTACTACATCTCGACCTCGGCGATGCAGGCCAGAGATCGAGCGGTCTCCGTCACGCATCGTCTGCCGGCGCCTGCGCTCGAGGCCGCCGTCATCGACGCGCTGCGCTCGGCGATTGTCAAAAAGTCGCTGACCGCGTCCGATCTTCAAGACGTCCGTTCGGACTCGGGCGAACCGTCTCTGCGCCCCGCATCGACTTCAATTTCGCAGGCCGAAGTCCGATCCCTGGTCGACGCTCACCTTGCACGCGTCGTCATCCGCGCCGACAAGCTGGAACTCGAATATCGCGCCGATCCCAAAGATGCCGACCTGATCAGCGGCGTCTCTGTTCCCTGGCGAAAGCCACCGACACATGTGCGACGCGCCGTCCTCCTTCCCAGTTCACCTGATGGGGACAGCCCTAGGCTTGAGGCCGAGGACCGCGCCCGCCTGATCCTCGCCATCGCGACCGCGCGCTCATGGCTCGACGGTCTCATCAAAGGGACGATCTCCGGGCTTGATGAACTCGCGGCTCTTCACAAGCGAAGCGACCGTTCGATTCGGCAAGCGCTTTCGCTGGCCTTCCTCGACCCGGCGCTCATCGACGCCGCTTGCGCAGGAGCCTTGCCGCGCGGCTATGGCGTAGCGCGGCTTATGGAACTTCCATCGCGCTTTGCCGACCAATGGCATGCGCTGGGACTGCAACGAAGCTGAGCAGTCGATCCCTGAATTGTTGAAGCCGCATGGGCCGTCCGCGAGCGCCAAACCGCGCGATCGCCAAAATTCCAATGTTCCTCGCGCCCAGCGTAAACTATGTAGCTCAGCGCGCCGACGCCGGCCGCCCTCAGGCGCCCGCGTCTATCCGATTTCGAACCGCGCTCACCGGTCTCGAACGGAACTCTCCGCGACCGCCGCTGCGACCGTCCGCGGAAACACCAAAATCGCCGCCGGAGACAAGGCGCCGAATTGCGCCCCAGGCGCCGTAAACAGCCGTCCGAGAGACCCGAATTCGCGGACCTGCGACCACAAATCCGCGCCACGTCGCAGAAGTCGACGAAAACGGAAAACCGCACAAAATCAACGAGTTGCTGGTGGAGCTGAGGGGATTCGAACCCCTGACCTCTGCAGTGCGATTGCAGCGCTCTCCCATCTGAGCTACAGCCCCGTCGCGCGGGCTGTTTACGTTCGCCCCTCTTTCGTGTCAACGGTTCGGGCGGGCCAAGACGCGACGTCGTATCCTCGGGGAGTTCTGGAAACGCATGCTTCCGCTGATTAAACTCGTGCTCACGATCCTGGACCTCTATAAGTTCGTCATCATCGCGGGCGCAATCCTCTCCTGGCTCATCGCCTTCGGCGTTGTGAACATCCGCAACGACTTCGTCCGCGCGATCTGGAACCTGTTTCTCGCCTTGACCGAGCCGTTTCTGAAGCCCATCCGCAGCTTCCTGCCCAACACCGGCGGCATCGACATTTCCCCGATCGTCCTGCTTCTGGCGATCATGTTCATTCAGTGGATCATCACTGACGACATCGTGCCGCTCTTCTACTAGAGGCGGCATGAGCGCTTCCGCACCTAAGGCCGCCGGCCGCTTCTTCGAGGATTTCCGCCTCGGCGAGACGATCCGCCACGCGACCCCGCGAACGCTGCGCGACGGCGACGCATCGCTTTACTTAGCTCTGTACGGATCGCGCTTTGCGCCGCAGAGCGCCGAGACCTTCGCCAGCGCGATCGGCTATCCCGCAAGCCCCATTGACGACATGCTCGCGTTCCACGTCGTGTTCGGCAAGACCGTGCCGGACGTTTCGCTCAATGCGATCGCGAATCTCGGCTACGCCGACTGCCGATTCCTCAAAGCCGTCTATTCGGGCGACACGCTCTCCGCAACCTCCGAGGTCATCGGTTTGAAGGAGAACTCCAACCGACAGAGCGGCTTGGTCTATGTGCGCTCGAAGGGCTTAAACCAGCGCGGCGAGATCGTGCTCGACTACGTGCGCTGGGTGATGGTGCGCAAGCGCGACCCGGAGCGCCCCACGCCGGAGCCGCTTGTGCCGATACTGCCGGAAAAGGTCGCCGCGAGCGATCTCGGCTCAGCGTGCCCGCCAATTGACTGCGCCGCCTTCGACGCGGCGCTGAGCGGCTCGCCGCGCATGTTCGAGGACTATGCGGCGGGGGAAAAGATCGACCACGTCGACGGCATGACCGTCGAAGAAGCCGAGCACATGATCGCCACCCGGCTTTATCAGAACACGGCCAAGGTGCACTTCAATCAGCACAGCGAAGGGCAGGGGCGCTTCGGGCGGAGGCTCATCTACGGCGGCCACGTCATCTCGCTGGCGCGGGCGCTCAGCTTCAACGGCCTCGCCAACGCCTTCCACGTTACGGCGATCAACGGCGGGCGCCATGTTGCGCCACTCTTCGCGGGCGACACCGTGTTCGCCTGGAGCCAGGTCGTCGAGACGGCTGCATTGCCCGGGCGCGACGACGTCGGCGGCTTGCGGCTGCGCACGGTCGCAACGAAGAACCAGCCCTGCGCCGGCTTCCCCGACCGTCAGGGCGAGGGCCATGAACCCAGCGTGGTGCTCGACCTTGACTATTGGGCGCTCATCCCCCGCCGCGCCTGACCATGCGCCTGCCGGCCGACGCGACGCTGATCGTTATCGAAACGCTAATCGCGCAGGAGTCCGGCGCGGCGACGAACATCGCCAAGCTCATCGAGGCGTGGCGCGCCGAGGAGCTTCCGATTGTTCATGTTCGCGCTGGGCCGCCCGAGGCTGGCCCTCTTTCCGGCGGGCGCGAGGGGGAATCGATCATTGACAGCGCTTGCGTCGGCGCTTTCGCGGCGCCTGAGCTCGAGATCCTGCTCGATGAGATCGGCGCGACGACGCTGACCCTTTGCGGCGACGCGCGTGCGGTCGAGGCGACGGCGCGCGAGGCCGCCGATCTCGGCTTTCAGGCGTTCGTGGTCAGCGACGCCTGCCACAAAGCGGAAGAGCAGGCGCGTTCGTTCGCCGGCCTTCACAAGGAGACCGCGACTGTCGTCGGTTTGGGCGAAGCGCTTCGCGCCGCGGCCGCCTCAAAGGCCCGCCAGCGGCGGGACGCGCTGAGGCCGAAATAAGGAAGGCCTACTCCGCCGCCTTCGCGTTCTCGTTGGCCCATGCCGGCGCGCTCGCCGGCTTCTTCGCGGGCTCGGTCCCGAGCGGCAGCTCCGGCTGCGGCGGCTCCCGCTCAGGCTTGCGGGACTTCTTCTTGCCCGAGTGCCCCGAGAGCCAGTGCGACACGCGATCGAGGTAAAGATAGATGATCGGCGTCGTGAACAGGGTGAGCGCCTGGCTGACCAGCAAGCCGCCGAACATGGTGAAGCCGAGCGGCTGTCGCAGCTCGGATCCCGACCCGTGGCTCAGCATCAGCGGCGCCGCGCCAAGCAGCGCCGCCATCGTCGTCATCATGATCGGACGGAAGCGCAGAAGCGCCGCCTGCCGGATCGCCTCGACTGTTCCGAGGCCCTGGTCACGCTCGGCGACAATGGCGAAGTCCACCATCATGATGCCGTTCTTCTTGACGATGCCGATAAGCAGAATGGTCCCGATGAGCGCGACGAGGCTGAACTCATAGCCGAACAGCATCAGCGTTGCGAGCGCGCCGAGACCCGCCGAGGGCAGGGTCGAAAGAATCGTCAGCGGGTGGATGAAGCTCTCGTAAAGCACGCCGAGGATGATGTAGACGCAAACAAGCGCCGCCAGGATGAGCAGGGGCACGGTGTTCAGCGACGCCTGGAAGGCCTGCGCGTTGCCTTGGAAGGTCGTTGTCAGTCCGCGAGGCAGACGCAGCTCGTTCACAGCCTTCTGAACCGCTTGGGTGGCGGTCCCGAGCGCCACGCCCTGCGTCAGGTTGAAGCTGATGGTGATGGCGGGAAATTGTCCCTGGTGGCTGATCGACAGCGGTTCGACCGGCGCTGTCGTCCATTTCGCAAACGCGCTCAAGGGCGCCATCTGGTTGGTGACCGGCGAACGGATGTAGATCTTGTCCAAGGTCGCCGGATCGCGCTGGAGCTCCGGCAGCACCTCCTCGATCACCTCGTAGGTGTTCACCTGGGTGAAATACTGCGTGACCTGCCGCTGTCCGAAGGCGTCGTAGAGCGTGTCGTCGATGAGTTGCGGCTGGATGCCGAACCGGGACGCCATGTCCCGATCAATCTTGATGGTGAGCGTCCTGCCGGCGTTTTGCTGGTCGGTTGCAACGTCCTTCAGCTCCGGCAGCGTCTTCAGCTTGTCGAGGATCTTCGGCGCCCAGGCGTTGAGTTCGTCGAGATCGGCGTCCTGGAGCGTGTATTGGAACTGCGTCTTGGCGAAGCGCGCGCCGACGGTCACGTCCTGGGCGGCTTGCAAATAGACCCGAAGCCCCGGTATCTGCGCGAGCTTCGGCCTGAGCCGCGCGATCACCTGGAACGCGCTGACGTCGCGCTCGTCCTCGGGTTTGAGCGTGATGAACATGCGGCCCTGGTTCTGCGCCGAATTGCCGACGCCAACGCCAAGCCCCATCGCCATTGTGTCGACCGCGGGGTCGGCCATGACGACCGCGCCCGCCTGCTCCTGCAACTTGTACATCTGATGGAACGAGACGTCCTGCCCCGCCTCGGTCGTTCCGAACAGGATGCCGGTGTCCTGCTGCGGGAAGAAGCCCTTGGGAATGACGACGAAGAGATAGCCGGTGGCGACGACGGTCGCGATGAACGTCAAGAGCGTCGCGAAGCGGTGACGCAGCACGAAGTCGATTCCGCGCTCGTATCCGCGGGCAATCGCAGCGAATCCGCGTTCGCTTAACATATAGAGGCGTCCGTGCCGCTCCTCATCGTGGGGCCGCAGGAAGCGGGACGCCAACATCGGCGTCAGGGTCAGCGCGACCAGCGCCGAAACGGCGATGGTCATCGCGATCGTCACCGAGAACTCCCGGAACAGGCGACCGATGATGCCGGTCATCATCAGGAGCGGGATGAGCACGGCGACGAGCGATACGGAAATCGATATGATGGTGAACCCGATCTCCGCCGAACCTTTCAGCGCGGCCTCGAATGGCCGCTCGCCGTCCTCAATGTGGCGCGTGATGTTCTCCAGCATCACGATCGCGTCATCGACGACGAAGCCGACGGCGATGGTGAAGGCCATCAGCGACAGGTTGTCGAGACTGTACCCGACCATCCACATAAGGCCGCAGGCCCCAAGCAGCGAGAGCGGCACTGTGACGCTTGGAATGATCGTCGCCCAGAGGCTGCGCAGGAAGATGAAGATCACCGCCACGACGAGCGCGATGGTCAACAGCAACGTCATTTCAACGTCGTGAACCGAGGCGCGGATGGTCCGCGTGCGGTCGGAGAGAACCTCGACGTGGATGTTCGGCGGAATGGACGCTCTCAGCGCGCCCAAGGTCTTCTTGACCGCCTCGACTGTGGTGATGACGTTGGCGCCAGGCTGCTTGAAGACGACCAGAAACACGCTGCGCTTTCCGTTGCTCCACGCCGCCTGGGTCGTGTCCGCCGGCCCCCTGACCGCTTGGCCGACGTCGCGGACGCGCACCGGCGCGCCATTGCGGTACGCGATGATGACGTCGTTCCACGGCTTCGCCGTCGTCAGTTGGTCGTTGGCGTAGAGGGTGAACGTCTGGTTCGAGCCGATGATCGCGCCTTTCGGGCCGTTGACCGTCGCGATCCCGATAGCCGAGCGAACGTCTTCAAGTTGCAGATTTTTCTCGACCAGCTTGGCCGGATCGATCTGGATCCGGATTGCGGGCTGCTGCTGGCCGCCGATCCGCACGAGCGAGACGCCCGAGATCTGGCTGATGCGCTGGGCGAGAATGTTCTCGGCCGCATCGTCCACGTCGACGATCGGCGCGACGTCGGATCGGACCGAGAGAATGAGGATTGGCGTGTCGGACGGATTGACCTTGCGATAGGTCGGCGGGCTCGGGAGGTTCTTCGGCAACTGGCCGGAGGCCGCGTTGATCGCCGCCTGAATATCGTTGGCCGCCGCGTCGATGTTTCGATCGAGATCGAACTGAACGGTAATCCCGGTCGCGCCGAGCGAACTCGTCGAGGTCATTTGCGTGACGCCGGGGATCTGCGAAATCTGCCGTTCGAGCGGTTGCGCGACCGAGGAGGCCATCGTCTCCGGAGACGCGCCCGGCAGTGACGCCGCCACCGAGATCGTCGGAAAGTCCACCTGAGGCAAAGGCGCGACGGGCAGCGAGGGAAATGCGACAAGGCCCACCAGAAGGATGGCGACCATCAAGAGCGTGGTCGCGACCGGCCGGCGTATGAAGGGCGCGGAAACGCCGCCGAACATCCGCTGTCAGCTCCCGCCGGCCGAGTCGACGGCGACCTGGGTCCCCGGCTGCAGGAGGAACTGCCCAGACGTGACGATCCTTTCGCCTTCGGCCAAGCCCGTCGTCACCACCGCCTCGGAGACATTCTGCGCGCCGATCTTAACTGGCTTCGGCGCCGCGCGATTCTGATCGTCCACGACGTAGACGAATTGCCCGTTCTGCGCGTGCTGCACGGCGTTGGCGGGGACGATCAGGACGCTCCGGTCGACCCCGAGGCGCAACTCCGTCGTCACCGCGAGACCGGGCCAGAGCGCGCGATCCTGGTTCTCGAACTCGGCCTTGAGCCGGATCGTCCCGGTCGCGACATCAACCTGGTTGTCGCTGATGGCAAGCTTCCCCGCAGCGAGCTTCTTGCCTTCCGCGTTCGTGACGGTGACCGGCAGCGGCCCCTGCGCAAGCTCCTCGTTGATCCGGTCTACATATTCCTGGGGCGCGGTGAACACGACCGAGATGGGCTGAAGCTGGGCGATCGACACAATCCCAGTCTGCTGATTGGCGTTGACGAGGTTGCCTTCGTCGATAAGGCGGAACCCGACCCGGCCCGAGATCGGCGCCCGGATCGTAGTGTAGCCGAGCTGAACTTGCGCCGCTTCGACCGACGCCGTGTCCGCGGCGATGGTGGCGGCGAGCTGATTGACGAGCGAATTCTGGGTGTCGAGCTGCTGCTGGGTGGCGAAGTTCTGCTTGGCGAGCGTCGAGTAGCGCGCAAGATCGAGCTTGGCGTTGGCCAAGGTAGCCTCGTCCTGGTTCTTCTTGGCCACGGCCGCGTCGAGCGTCGCCTGGAACGGACGCAGGTCAATCTGGGCGAGCAGATCGCCTTGCTTCACCATCCCGCCTTCCTTGAAGGCGATCTTGGTGATCTCGCCGTCGACCCTGGCGCGCACGAGCACGGTGTTGTAGGCCAGAACCTGCCCAAGCCCCGTCAATACGACGGGAAAATCGCCGCGCTTGACTGTGGTGACGGTCACCGAAATGGGGGCCGGCCCGACCGCCTGGTTGCTCGGGGAAGCCGCCGGCTGCGTGGATGGCGTCCAGATCCTGTCGCGGATCCGGCGCGCAACCGCTCCGATTGGGGGCGCGAAGCGGTCCGCCCACTCAGGCGAATAGATCGCCCCGCCGACCGCCACGGCCAGCGCGAGAAGCGCTATCGACGCCAATCGCGTCAAGGGCATTAAACGCGCCTTCTGACCTTTCCGCCGCGGGGCACCGTTGGTTAGGCCGCGTGGCTAATCCATCTCTCAAGGTGCAATTACCATCAATCTTGCCCGCAGGGTGAAGATCAATGAAATTTGACCGGGCCGAGCGTTCGCGTCCCCTATTGGCGCTGCGGCTTATTAGAAATTTCCGCATGAAAAGCGGGCGTAGAACCCTCCTGCCGCTTTCGCCCGCTCAAAACGAAATATTCGCCGGGATGAAGGCTTTGATGTCGCGGATCGGCACGAAGTACTTCGCGATGTCTCTCGACCGACGGGGAGCCCCGATGCGTCCTCCTTGCACGCCAACCGAAATCTTGCGGCTGATGACGCCTAGCAGGCACTTTTGCCACGCGTCAAACACCCCAGAGCCTGAGTTGCCTGTCGTGGCGACGTCCGCGATGACAGTGTCAAATCGTCCCCTCAACCCACGGGGCACCATGCCCGGCGGCAAGACCGTCGACCTCGCCGTGCCCTCAGGAGTTGCGACAACCACCTTTTCGCCCGGAATGGGACCCTTCTCGCATAACGGCAACCGACGCATTTGCAGTCGCACCGGCAACTTTGACGGATCGACCGACAACAGCGTCAGGTCGACGCCCTCAAGCGAGCCCTGGCGCACGAGCGCGGCCGGGAGATCCTGTCCGCCAATCAGGACATGCGGCTTCGTGTCGGCGAAATTTCCCGGAACATGGGACGCGGTGAGCACAAGGCCGTTGCCGAGGTAGATTCCATACCCGGGCCATGGCTGAGGAGGAGTGCGATTGATGTGGACGGCGTAGATCTGAAGCTCGGCGTCCTTGGGCAAAGATTCTCCCGGCGCGGGCGTCGCTCCGAGAGACGCCAGCAGACCGACCGCCATACTCAGCCCAAGCCGAATCGATGCCGACGCCAAGGTCTTTCCTGTCCTTTCCGCCTCCTCGCCGTTCCGCTCAAAACTGCGCCGGGGCCAGTTGGAGTACGTCGTGTATGGGGCCAGAAAGCGTCTCCCATCCGTGTCCCATCAATGAGGTGAAGAGACGGATGAGGCACAAAATTTCAATCAAACCAGCAAAGAGCGCGTTCAGGTAGAGATGTTGTCCGGAGGCCTGCACGCCGACGTCGTCACGGAGAATCTTATCATACGGAACATCCTTTATGTAGGAGGTGGTGCGGCCAAAGAACGAAAAAATGGTCAGTCCAAAGTACTGCATGCGCCGGGAAATCATGAAAATAAAAGAATACAGGAGTCCGATTGTCGACACGATAATTTCGGTATTCCGATCATGAATCTTGTCGAGCACGAACCAAACCACAAATAACATTATAAGGCCCCCGATAAGTCTGATCAGGAACAAAATAGTGCTAATCATTACCTGCCCCTTGTTGTGTCCGTACGGTTCATCTAGCTTGCCGAGCGATCGACTTCAATCTAGGACACCGGGAGTTAACCACAATTTGTTATTCTGGTCGGCAAACTGACAATGCGGGTGAGGGATCGCCATTTTTGGAGGGTCGGGCGCCACCGACGCGCGCCGCAATTGGCCTTTTTTTCGAACCCCCTTTCGCGTAGATTGCCGGAAACGGTGTTCGCCAGCCCCAAGTCGGCGGTCGACAGAGACTCAAAAGACAATTTGCCGTCGCTTTCGCCATTGCGAAGAGGACGGTCGCTGAGACGGGGGCGCATGTCGAGAGAAGGGACGGATGAGGTCCGACAGCCAAGCGGCGCCTGATTCCGCGACCATTCTCCCAGGTGGGCCAAAAGCCCGTCCTTTGACAGCGCCGCGCTGGCGGCTGCCGATTACCTACGGCGCGATTCCGGCTGTGGCGCTGGCGATTGATCTCGTGCTTATTTTGGCGAGCGCTATCGGCGCGGAAAGCCTTTATCACGAGGCGCCGTCGCGTTTCGAGGGGGAATTCTCGCATACTCTGGCTGCGGCGATGTTTGTGGCCGTGCTCTTCATCGCAGCGATGCGGATTCAAAAACTCTATAGCCCTTCCCGCCTCATGGCGTTCGACGATCAGGCGAGGAGCGTGCTCAGCGCCTGGTGCGGCGCCTTCCTCATCCTCGCCTCCGGCGTCTTCACTTGGGGAGTGAGCCACGACTTGTCCCGAGGCGACATTCTTCTCTTCTGGGGCGTCGGCTCGCTAGCGCTACTCGCGCACCGAATTCTGTGGCGCTTTGCGCTGCCGGCCGCGCTCGAGGCCGGCGCGCTTCGCGGTCGGACAGTCGTCAGTCTGACTTGCGAAGACGCCGTTCCTCAGCGTTTCGTAGAAAATCTGACCCGGCACGGCTATCACATCATTGCGCATTTCCACGCCCCCCCGGGTGAGGCCTTCGCGGACGAGGTGATCGACAACGTCATTTCGATGTGCCGGACGTCGGACGTTGAGGAAGTCGTCCTGTTTGTCGATCCGGAACGGATGGCCAATTTGAGGCCGATTGCACGCCGTTTGCGGGTGCTGCCGGTGCCGGTGACGTTCATTCCCTTTGGCCCCCTCGCGCAGCTCTTTCAGCGCGCCAACCACGATATTGGGGACACGGTCGCAATCGAGTTGCAGCGCGCGGCTCTCTCCCCGATCGAGCAGGTCGTCAAGCGCGCATTGGATATTGTGATCTCGATTTTGGCCTTGGTGATCCTGACCCCGCTCATGGTCGCGGTCGCGATCGCCATCAAACTTGATTCGCGCGGTCCGGTTCTGTTTCTCCAAACGAGGCACGGCTTCAACGGACGACCTTTCGGCATCTACAAGTTCAGATCCATGACCGTCATGGAGGACGGGGACGTTGTGCCGCAAGCCAAGAGAAAGGACGCGCGGATCACGCGCGTCGGATATTGGATCCGACGATTAAGCATAGACGAGCTTCCCCAATTGCTGAATGTGCTGAAGGGCGACATGTCGATCGTGGGGCCGAGGCCGCATGCGTCAGCACACGATCGCTATTTCACCTCGGCGATCGAAAAGTATGCCTTTCGCCACCACGTCAAATCGGGGATGACCGGCTGGGCTCAGGTGTGCGGCGCGCGAGGAGAAACAGATACGCTTGAGAAAATGCAGAGGCGGGTTGAGCTTGACATCTGGTACATCAACAATTGGAGCGTTTGGCTCGATTTCACCATAATGCTAAAGACGGTGTTCGTCGTTTTTTCAGGCGAGAACGCGCATTGAAAGGGGATCGGAGTCGCTCCGCTTACCGGGTAAGCTCAGAAGGCGTTCGGCTTCGGGGATCGATTGCTTAGTGCGGGTGCAGGATGTCGATTGATTCCTTGAAATCGGAGCGGTTGGCCAGTTCGGCCGGCGTGAGCCGCGCCGAAGCGAACGCAGAGGCGGAACGCGGCAACCGCTTCTACTTTGCCGCCATGGCCGCCTCGTTCCTTCTTGCCTACGCGCCCACCTATGTGACGCTTGCGAAAGGTCCGTGGCAGACCGAGCAGGAAGGACACGGGCCTCTCATCATGCTGGCCGCGGCCTGGCTTGTTTGGCAACAGCGGGGGAAGCTTGCGTCGACTCCGCTCAAGCCGGCGCTCGTTTCCGGCTGGATCATTCTGTTGGTCGCGCTCCTCGTCATGGCCGTCACGCGGTCTCAGAACATCTTGATGATCGAAGTGGCGACGCAGATCCCCGTGTTGCTCGGCTGCCTGCTGCTAGTCGGCGGCTGGCCGCTCGCGCGCCTTTTTGCGTTTCCCCTGGCGTTCCTTGTGTTTGCGGTGCCTCCGCCCGGGTGGCTGCTCGATTCCTTCACCGTCCCGCTTAAGGCGTGGATTTCCGACATTGTGACGAACTTTCTCTACGCGCTCGACTATCCGGTCGCGCAGAACGGTGTCATCATCATGATCGGGCCGTACCAGTTGATGGTTAAAGACGCCTGCTCAGGCATGAATTCGATCTTTGCGCTGTCTGCGATTGGAATTTTCTACGTTCACGAGTTTGTTCGAGACAATTGGATTCGTGGCGCTGCACTTGTTTTATCGATCATTCCAATCACGATCCTCGCGAACTTCTTTCGGGTGCTGGCCCTGGTTCTCGGCGCCTACTACTTCGGCGTGGACACTATCGAGGGGTTGTTCCACGATATAACCGGCATCGCTTTGTTCGTGTTCGCGCTCGTCCTGTTCTTTGTTTTGGACGGGGTTCTTATCAGTCTTGCCTTTTTCGCCAGAAAGGCCTGGGCGCTGACTCGTTGGCCGGCACAAGCAGCGTAGTTGGAGCCTCGTGACGGAGCGCGACTGGCGGGGGGCGCCGGCTTGGGGAGTCGACTGGAAACGAATTCAGGCGGGCGGGCAGATGGTTACAGTCTACGACGTGGTCACCGTGACATGTTTTGCGTGCGTCGTCTTGACGTACTTCATGTTCACCGAAGGCGGGATGAAGATACTGGCGCATTTCATGCTGCCCGCAGCGGCCTTCGCGATCGCCAACCAGCTCGGGAACGCAGGGATGAACGTGCTGGCGATCATCCTTATCGTGGCGGGGATCGGCTACACCTACATCATTGTTCGTCACTGAGGGACGTCAGGTCTCCAAGGCTGCGCCTTTGCTCAGCCATTCGTCGCCTCGCCAAAATGGCCGCGAATTCCTGCGCCGCGTCCGGCCATGCGTCGTCTTCGCCCAGTAATGCGGACGCGCCGTTAAGTCCAGGACGGCGGCCCAGGCCGCAGCCGAAACGAGGAGGTAGTAGGCCGGCATAAGCGCGATCGTCGCCGCCGTGAGCTTCAGTCTTCGCGGCCTTGCGGCCGCAACAGCCGGAATCACAATGGCCCACACGCCGGCGAGCGCCAGAAGGTAAACGAACACGTCGGTCGCCTCCCGCCACGCCAGCGACCCTCCGGGCGGGGCGTTGAAAATGCGCCACAGCGTGTCCAACGCGAAGAACGGCCAAAAAAGGGCGCTGAGGACCGATCCGAACACCAGCACGGTCGCGGACGCAGCGCCAAGGGGCCCAAGCTCCCTGAGGAAGCGCCGGGGGTCGCGCGAATGGACAATGCACGTCTGCATCCAACCCTTCTGCCAGCGCATGCGTTGCCTGAACCAGTTCCAAAGTTCTCCCGGCGCCTCCTCGTCGGTGTCGGAGTCAAGGCTTCCGACGACGTAGCCGAGACGGGCGAGCCGGACGCCGAGATCGGCGTCCTCCGCGACGTTCCATTCGTCCCAGCACCCCGCGTCGAGAAGAGAGCGCGTGCGGAAATGATTTGAGGTGCCGCCGAGCGAGATCGGCAGTTCAAGCGCGCAGAGCCCCGGATTGACGAGGTCGAAAAGCACGGCGTATTCGGCCGCAAAGAGCTTCGACAGCCATGAATCCTCGCTGTTGCGGATCGTCAGCCGCGCCTGCAGGCAGTCGAGACGCGCGTCGGCGGCGAATCGCGAGGCGGCCAGGCGCAGCTGATCGGGGGCCGGGACGTCCTCTGCGTCAAACACAACCACGTGCTCGCCCCGCGCGGTCAGCATGGCGATATTGAGCGCGCGCGGCTTGGTCGACGGCGCGCCGGGCGGCGCCACGACAATCTCGTAGCGCGCGGGCAATCGCATTCTCAAAAGGCGGTCCAGGGTGTCGTGGTCTCTTTCCTCAACCACGAGTTTGATATCCAGCTTAGCATTTGGGTAATCGAGCGCATCGAGCGCCGCCACGAGGTCCTCGACGACCTCGGCCTCGCGATAGAGCGGCGCGACGACTGTGTAGACGGGGCACTCCTCGTCCGAGAGAGGTTGGGGGCGAGGGGTCGCGTTATCTGCAACCGTGGCGAGCGATCTGAAGGCGATGGACGCAAGGAAGACGGCCCAAAGAGCTATCGAGGTCGCCGTCAGCAACGCATGAATGTTCGCCATGCCGGTGACGACGGCCGCGGCGGCGATCAGCCCTAAAGCCGCGATTTGCCCCCAGCCCATTGCGTATTTGGCCGAAAGACGTGGAGGGAGGCGGCCGAGCGCCTCGGCGAGGATCGGCTCGCCATGCCGGCTTCGCAGGAGCGAGGCGAGCCCCTGCGGCGAAACGACAGCGTAGGAGCCAGGATTGAGCCGGCCGAGACGGGTCATTTCGATGAGGGACGCAACCGACTGGGGTCGTGGCGCGATGACGGCTCGAGGGCCTCGCCCGCTCCAGGCAAGGGGCGCCACGCCGGTTTGCATGGCCCTTACCACGTCGAGGCCTTCGGGGATCCAGGGTTCTCCGGAGTAGTATTCGCATCCCAGATGTCGCGCCAGCGCACGGTAATAGCTCTCCTCGCGTACGACGCCCTCGGCAAGCAGCGCATGCAACGTGGCGGCGCCGCCGCCGACCGCCGCGAACACGCGGCTGACCGCTTCTGGGGACAGTCCCTGTTGCGCGAGAAAGGCGAGTTCCGGCGGCAGGGCGCGGCCGAATCCATCCCGATGCGGGTCGGCCCGCTGCGGGCGGTCCGGCGCCCGATGCGTAACCGACGCCGGCGTCGCCGGTCGCGACCAATTGTCTTGCCAGGGCCCCGCCATACCGATACGCCGTCCCCCCAGACGTCACACAGTTGCGACAATGAGGGACACTCCTTAGTTTACAGGAATAAACACGAGTTTGGCAAGTTTGTCATGGGCAGAAATGTCGCAAGGGCGGTTTTCATTTTTGCAACTGCGGTTGCGCTTGGCGCGCTCCTTGCGGACGCGCTCGCCGAGCCTTCCGGAGCGCCCAGCTTCTGGGACCCGGACCTGCGCCCCGAGCGGCCCGACCTGTCCGGCGTGCGGGCCGTCCGCTTCCTGACCGCCGACGATTATCCTCCGCTGGATTTCGCTCTGGCGGACGGGACCCTTACCGGGTTCAACGTCGAGATTGCGCGCGCGCTCTGCGAGCAACTGGAGGTCGCCTGCACGATCCAATCCCGCCGTTGGGACACGCTCATTGACTCGCTCACGACCGGCAAGGGCGACGCCGTCATCGCGTCCATCGCCGCGACCCCCAGCGCCCGCGACCGCGTGGACTTCACCCAGCCGTACTATCAGACCCCCGCGCGGTTCGTCATACGCAAGGGCGCGCCGGTCTCGCAGGCGAACACGGCGGGGCTGGCCGGAAAGACGGTCGGCGTCGTCGCCGGCTCCGCTCACGAGGCCTACCTCAGGGCCTTTTTCCCCAAGACCAAAGCGAAATCATACGAGAACGCGGCCGCCCTCGAGGCGGCGCTGCGTTCGGGGGAGATCGACGCGGCGTTTGGGGACGGGCTCACCTTCGCCGTCTGGCTGAATGGGGAGTCCGCGTCGGACTGCTGCGCCTTTTTGGGCGGCCCCTATTGCGAGAGCCGTTTCTTCGGCGAGGGAATCGGCATCGCCGTGCGGACGGACGACACGACGCTGAGGAAAGCCCTCAATTGGGCGCTGTGGCGGATCGACCGGAACGGGACCTACGCGGAGATCTATTACAAATACTTTCCCATCGGGTTTTATTGAAACCACGGCGGCGCCAGCGTCTTTCTTGCGGACGCCGGGGCGATCGAGAGCATCGTTGAAAAATGGTCGGAGTGAGAGTCGGCGGACCTTCTGTCCGAAGTGATCCGCAGTCAGCGCCAAAGAGTCCTGTTTTCTAGCATTTTTTCCCCCCGCCCGGATGCCGGTCGGCGGCGCCCGTTTGCCAGCGGTTCGCCTTCGACTCTTGTCCCAACGTCCCGATCAAGAACGATATGGCATGCTACGCACGCCGGTCACGACCTCGAAATTCACGTGCCAGCTCTCAGTGGTGCAGGAGCCGCCTGTAGTTCTCGACGGTGCAGGGCGGATAGGCCGCCACGCCGATGATCAGGCCAGTTTCGGGAATGACCTCGCGTGTCAACCCGCGCGCGCCGTAGACCCACGCCCCATTCGCAACCGCGCGCATGCCGAACGGCATGTCAAGCCTCAACTGCGGCGGGCCCGGGTTTCGCAGCAGGCCTGAACACTCCGCCTCGTTCGCGGACCACAGCCCGCATCGCAGCGGATAAAGCTAGACCACATGTTCGCCTGAGATAGGGCGACCCGTCTCACAGATGCAGGCTTATCGAGGGTTGCGTCGGGAGTTCCGACGCCGAGCCTCATGCATAGGAGACGGGTCTTGGATAAACCTATCACATATGTCGGCCTTGA
>DATJXI010000381.1:0-2106 GCA_035500275.1 Roseiarcus sp.
GTTTTGAGGCGCGCGGAGGGGGATATGGCGGGCGACGCCGACAATTTCAGCATTCTCATCGGTCCGGACTTGCCCACGCGCAGCTACAGACGCGGCGACGTCGTTTTTCGCGAAGGGGACAGGGGCGGCGAACTGTTTGTCATCAAGAGTGGAAAAGTCGAAGTGCGAACGGGAAACCGGCGGCTTGAAACGCTGGGCGACAACGAGATTTTCGGCGAGATGGCGCTCATCGACGATTCGCCGCGCAGCGCGACCGTGGTTGCGCTCACCGACGTCACGTTGGCGCCGATCACCGAGAACCAATATCTCTTCCTGGTGCGCCACACGCCCTATTTCGCCCTCAAGGTGATGCGCGTCTTGGTGCAGCGGCTGAGAACGCAAAACAAGGCGGTCTAGAGTATCCGTTTTGATCAAGCGGTTTTTGGCGCCCATTTTCGATTGGCCTTGAGGAGGGCGTTGGCGAGGACGACGAGTTTGCGCATGATCGCGGTCAAGGCGACCTTGGCGGGTTTTCCTGCGCCGACGAGTTGGGCATACTTGGCCTTCAAATCGGGATTGAAACGAGCGGCGACGAGCGCTGGCATGTAGAGAGCCTGGCGGAGGCTGGCGCGGCCGCCCCGAATGAAAGCGTGACCGGTCCAGCGTCCGGACTGGCGCGCGATCGGCGCCAAGCCGACGAGACACGCCGCTTGGCCCGCTTCGAGAGCGCCGAGTTCGGGCATTTCGATCAGCAGGGCGAAGGCGGTGATGGAGGAGACGCCGGGAATGCTGGTCAGGATGGCGAAGCGATCCGAGAGGCCGGCGTCGGCTTCGATGGTCTCGAGGATGGCGGCTTCGACGGTCGCGATCTGCCGATCGATCTGTTCGAGCCGCTGAGCGTTCTGACGCTTCAACAGCGAGAGCGTCAGAACCTTCTCGCGGTTTTTGGCGGCGGTGCGATCCTTCACGAGGGCCTCGCGAGCGATGTGGAGCTCTCTGAGCTCGAGTAAGGTCTCGCTTCGGGCCGGCCGCGCCTCCAGCTCCAGCACGGCTCCCATGCGAGCCAGCATAGCCGCGTCCAGGCGATCGGTCTTGGCGAGCTTGCCGGTCGCTTCGGCGAAGCGGCGCGCCTGACGCGGATTGACCTTGACGAACGGAACGCCGGACGCGCCGAGCGCACGCTCGACAGCGCGATGATAAGGCCCGGTCGGCTCGAAGACGACATGGTCCGCAGGCGTCTGCGCCAGCCATTTGATGAGCGCTTTGTGACCGCGCTTATCGTTGGCGAACCGCCGCGTCGCGCCGTCGGCGAGCCGGTGGGCGTCGAGATGGTCTTTCGACACATCGACGCCGATGGTATCGTGCTTCATCTTTTCCACGCCTCTGCTTGTCATTCGGGGCTCGCCCCCCGGTATCCGTTCAGGCCAAAGGAAAAGACGAGGGCGATCCAACTCTAGCTCGACCCGTCATACGGTCAGCGGTTTCCCGATCCGACCCTCGCCGCTGCCGAGAGGGCTGCCACCCTCTCCCAGCGGTTCCTTCTCGCCTCTGTGGCCTGAAAAGTCATAAGACAAGCGGTTACCGTCGCTTGTTCGCGCAGCGCCTCCAGGGCGATCTTCGCCTTCAGCGCCGCGCCAATCTTCCGTCTCGTCTTCGTCATCTTTCCGCTCCGTCCCATCCAATTAGGAGCAGACTTCCTCCAACGAAGCCAGTGGTCCCAAAATCCGGGCCCACTTCAGACTGCCCCTAGTCAGTGCATAGGCCCGCGGCGAAGCTGACGATTGATCTGAAGTTTCGGGCTGTCTTTTCGTAGCGGAGCGCGACGCGCTTGAATCGCTTGAGCCGTCCGACGCGCTGCTCGATGCGCGCGGGCCTTGTAGAGGGTGCGTGCGAAGAAGGCCGGCTTGTTCTTTTCGTTGGCTTTATGGGGGATCACGGGAGCGATGCCGCGCGCTCTCGCGGCGTCCCGGTTGGCCTTGCTGGCGCAGCCTTTGTCGCAGATGACGACGCGGGGCTGAATGTCGGGCCCGATCGAGCAGGATTTCGAAGTGGCGTCCGTCGAACGCCTCTCCGCCTGTCAGGTCGAAGGCGATGATATCGCCAGAGGCGTCCGACTTTGCATGGATT
>DATJXI010000382.1:0-18367 GCA_035500275.1 Roseiarcus sp.
CCTTGTACCGGTCGAAGATCTTGTAGCCGGTCTTCCGCGAGACGCCGAGCTCCCGACAAACATCCGTCATCGCCCTCGCCCTCTAGAAGCCGGGCGACAAACCGCAAGCGCGCATCCATAACCGAACACTCCTTCCAGGGCGTCGACACCTCCCGCCAGGCATGCCTGGCGGGAGGTGTCACCCATGTGTCCGGTACAAACTGTCACCCATGTCTCGGGCCGCTCAAGGTCGCCGATTTCGTCCAGGTAGCGCCGAGGGCGACACCCTCCGGATTCGGGCCGTCGCCGAGGGAGCGTCGTCGGCGTCACCAGCGCATCTTCATCCGCTCGGGCGGGATCGTCCAAACCGTTTGGGCGAAGTCGACCTGTCCATTTTGGCCCTCGCAGTTCGCCCGGTCGGACGAAGGCGAGGGCAAGCAACTGCAGGCCGAGGCGGACCTCCGGGGTTCCGTTGTAGCCGTCGATGGCCCGCAGCAGCGCGGCAAGACCTTGCGGGTCGACGATCGCGGCGCGGTGGCGGACGACAGGGGCTTTGCGGGCTCCTCGGAGGGCGAGTGTTGCTGGCTAGGGTCAAGGCCTTGGCTCAACTGGCGCTTGGCCTCGTCGCCTCGCTCACGGTCTTCTTTTAGGGAGATGGCGGGGTAAGCGCCGATGGCGAGCCGCCGCTCGAGAGTTGTCAATTCCGTAGAAAGGTTCGAAGACCTTCTCGCGTTGACTCGGTGTCCGGGTCCCTTGTCGTCGACCGTTATGACGACGCGCTCGGTTTCGGGGCTCAGGCTGACAGCGGCGCTGCCCCCGTACTTGACCGCGTTGTCGACCAGGTTGGAGATGGCGCGCCGCAGGGCTGTGGGACGGCAGAAGATCGTGACGCCCCGGGGGCCCGAGAATGTCACCGGCTCACCCGCATCAGAGGCGTCTTCGCTGATTCCCTCGACGAGCGCGCTCAGATCGACGAGCGAACGAGGCTCGCGCTTCGCGTCGTCCCGGGAGAGGGCGAGGACGGACTCGATCATATCCCCCATCATGTCGAGATCGCGCAGCATCTTCTGCTGTTGGTCCTGGTTCGCGACGAGTTCGGTGCGAAGCCGCAGACGTGTCAGCGGCGTCCGAAGGTCGTGGGACATCGCGGCGATCATGCGCGTGCGATCCTCATTGAAACGGCGCAACCTCTCCTGCATGCGGTTGAAGGCCTCAATCGTTCCTCGCACCTCCCGCGGCCCTCGCGGGGGAAGGGACCTCGACGATCAGCCGCCGAATCAGTCGGCTCGAGGACGCGCTCGGCTTGGCGCTTTTCGAGCGAGGCCATGCCGGAGTGCGCCTCACCGCAGGCGGAAAGTCGGTGATGCTTCACGTCAGGCGCGCTCTCGCTGAACTCGATGCAGTCAAACGTTCCGGGATAGAGAACAGTTCGGGTGACGTGGGGGAAATCCAGCTGGGCGTTCGGCTGCCTCCGATCGGCGAGCCTATCGTCAGCCTCCTGGGCGAGTGGCGCGAAAAACACCCGAACGTCATGCTCGTGGTCTCGGAGATGAATGATCGGGACCTTGCGGCGGCGTTGGAAGGGCGCCGCTTAGATGTCGCTCTGACCTTCCGCCATACGGTGTTGCGTCATACCGAGAGCGTGCCGCTTTACTGGGATCGGCTGCTGGCAGCGGTCCCCGCGGGGCATACCCTTGCAGAGCAGCCAATCGTCAACTGGGACGCTTTGCGCAGCGAGATCATCCTTGTGCAGGGATGGGAGGAGAGTCAGGCGGCTCGCGAGTTGTACGCATCTTTTCTCGGTGGGGGCGCGATGTTTCGATCGCACGCTGCTAGCAAGCAATCCGTCCTCGCGCTCGTCTGTGCGGGCTTTGGCATCACTTTCACCACCGCCAGCCAATCCAAGACCGCGTTTCCGGGGGTGGTGTTCAAGCCAATCGATGACCCGAATGCATCAATTCAAATCGTGTTGACGTGGCTTCCGCAGTTGGAGGACGCAACGGTTGGCCGACTTGTCGCGTTCCTGCGCGACGAAGCGCGGTCACGACGACTCATTTCGCCAAGCTGACTGGCCACCCTTAGATGCCCGTGATCCAGAACATCGCCGCGAGCTACGAGCTACGGGCAGGACCTGACGGATAAAGGTGGCTCACTCTCGCACGAGCGCGGACGCGTCCGCGCCCGGCCCTTCAGTAGGGTTTGAATTATCGAACGCAAATGCTCAGTGTCACCCCGAAGGCCGTCGAAGCCGCGACGGAAACATTGCGCCATCACCGGGCATTGGTTGAGCACTATCTTCGTCGCTTAAGTTCACACCTTTTGGCCGCCTCGCCGTGGTGCTGGATTTGAATACCGCTTGTCGGCGCGACCAACGCCACGATCAAATTGCCTCGGGGTGCAAAATTTGTTGCAATTGCGCGCAGATACCGGATGATGATTCCGCCAACGACGCAGAAAACGAACTCCGCCTCCATTGGCCGGCGTTTGCGCAAGCGTCAGTCGCAAGTCCGGTGAGTTCAGTGATGCTGCAATCGACCACGCCGACCGATTACGAGGAGTTGATCCGCGTTATCCATGAGCGATATGAAGAAATGAGCAAGTCGTATCAGAAGATAGCGCTCTACCTGACCCAGAATCCAAACGACGTCGCGGTGCTGTCGGTCGGCGGCATTGCCGAGCGGTGCGGGGTGCATGCGTCGAATGTCGTCCGATTCGGCCAGGCGCTTGGCTACGACGGCTTCAAGGGGCTCCAGAGCCTGTTCCAGAAGCGTCTGTCCACGGCCGCGCCGGGCTTCGAAGCGCGCATCAAAGCGCTTGAAAGCGAACTGGGCGCTCGAAAGGGCCACACCGAACGCGCCTTCCTTCATGATTTGGTCGTTCGCGACATCGCCTCGCTGCAAAATCTACTTGTCGAAATCTCCGACTCGAATCTCAGGAAGGCTGTGACCCTGCTCGAGAAGGCCGAAGTCATCTACCTGATCGGTCAACTCCGCTCTTCGCCTGTCGCCGACCTGTTGCGGTATATCCTGACCATGCTCGGCAAGCGTTGCGTGCTGCTCGATCCCAGCGGAGGCTTGGCGACGCACATGGCGAGAGCGATCCGTAAGACGGATGTGTTGTTCGCAATCTCGTTCCGGTTTTATGCGAACGAAGTCGTCAATATCGTCGATGAAGCGGGCAAGCGGAGGGTTCCCGTGATCGCGATTTCGGACAGCACTCTTTCGCCTCTCGCGAAGGCGGCCACCGTCCTGTTTGCCGTCCCCGAGCACGAATACACGTTCTCGCGATCCCTCGCGGCGCCTATGTGTCTTGCCCAGGCGCTAACAGTCGCCTTAGCCGCGCGGCTTCAGGGAAACTCAAAAACTCCCCGGATACCGATCGTCACCGAAACAGTGAAGTAGCCTACTGGTTGTGGCGCCCGGCACGAGCAAGCAGGTTGCGCGAGCCACAAGCTTCAGCGAACGTTCTTCCAGACGCCTTCGCGGCTGGAACTGTGGATCGTTTCGACCAGCGTCTGGATGCGCAGGCCGGCGCGGAAGTTGAACGGCTCCGGCCGGCAGCCCGCGAGCGCGTCGAGAAATCCCGCGACTTCGATCGCCTTGAGGTCATTGAAGCCGAGCTGGTGTCCAGGGGCAACGCAAAAGAGGCCATATGGCGGATGGTCGGGGCCGGCCTCGATGCGACGGAAGCCCTGGCGTCCGCGCCGGTCTTCGGTCGAGAAGAAGTTGAGTTCGTTGAAGCGCTCCTGGGTGAAGGCGAGCGCGCCCTTCGTCCCGTAGACCTCGCAGTCGTGCTGCATTTTCCGCCCGGTCGCGATCCAGTTGCCTTCAATAGAGCCGGTGGCGCCGCTCGCGAAGCGCAGGAAGGCGCGGCCGACGTCGTCGACATCCACGCGACGCTGGCCGCCTTGGCCGTCCGGGCGTTCGGCGATCACCGTGACGCAATCGCCCATGACCTTGGTGATCGGCCCGGCGGCCGGCGCAAGCAGGAATTCGGCGGTGGCGAGCGCGTGGCTTCCGATGTCGGCGAGCGCGCCACCGCCGGCGGGATCATGCCGGAAGGTGAAAGGAGCTGTCGCGTCCGCCATATAGTCTTCGGCGTGAATGCCGCGATAGCCCCTGATCTCGCCCAGTTCGCCCGCCTCGATCATTTCGCGCGCCAGGCGCAGCATCGGGTTGCAGAGATAGTTGAAACCGACCTGCGTCTTGACGCCGGCGCCTTCCGCAGCCTCAGCCATTTCCCGGGCGTCCGCAGCGAGCGGGGCCAGAGGCTTTTCGCAATAGACGTGCTTGCCCGCCGCAATCGCCGCCAGCGCCATCTCCTTGTGCAGCGCGTTCGGCGCGGTGATGTTGACGACATCGATGTCGGGATTGGCCACGAGCGCGCGCCAGTCGGATGTGGCGTGGGCGAAGCCGAGCGACGCCGCGGCCTTTGCGGCCACCTCGTCGTTGATGTCGGCGAGCGTATTGAGTTCCAGGTCGTAGGGAAGGTCGAAAACTTGGGCAGCCGCCGAATAGCCGAAAGCGTGAGCCTTGCCCATGAAGCCGCTGCCGATGAGACCGATGCGGAGCTTCGGTTTGGTCATGTCAAAAGTCCCTGTTCACGATGAGGTCGGAGTCGAGGCGACCGGCAAAGAAGTCGATGACGTTCTGGACGGAGGACACGGCCATTCGCTCCGCCGCCTGCTGGGTCAGCCCGGCGATATGCGGCGACAGCACGACCTGGTCGAAGCCGAGGAGCGGGTGGTCCTTCGCGGGCGGCTCGTCGTCGAAGACGTCGAGGCCGGCGGAGGCGACCCGCCCGTCCGCCAAGGCGGAAGCCAATGCGGCCTCGTCCATGATGCCGCCGCGGGCGGTGTTGACGACGATGGCGCCGGGTTTGATGCGGGAAAACTCGTCTGCTCCGAGGATCGGCCGGCCGGCCTTTGGCACGTGCACCGACACCACGTCGGCTGAGGCAAGCGCGTCCGACAATGAGGTGACCGGCGAAACCGGCCCCGCCGGCCATCCGCTCTCGGCGAGAAACGGATCGAACGCACAAACGTGCATGCCGAAGCCTTCGGCCATCCGTGCGAGATGACGTCCGCTGCGTCCGTAGCCGACAATGAGCAGGCGCTTGCCCGAGATTTCGCCAGCCTCGAGCCGGTTGCGCCACCCCCATGGGCCGGTCCGCACTGAACGGTCGGCGCGGATCGCCTGCTTTGCGCAGGCGAGGATCAGCATCATCGCGTGTTCGGCGACCGACAGCGAGTTCACGTCGCCGACGACGCACAGCGGAATCCGGCGCTTGTTCAGCGCTGCGACGTCCACCGAATCGTAGCCGACGCCATGACGAGAAACGATCTTCAAACGCGCCGCGTCGGCGATCGTCGCCGCCGACAACGGCTGCGTCCGGATGACCAGACCGTCCGCCTTGCCGATCAAGGGCGCGTAGCTCGGCTCCGACACCTCATCCACGTAGTCGAAAGTGACTCCGTCCGCCCGGTCGAGCAGCGCAAGCCCCGCGGGATGCAGCTTTCCCGCGATCAGGAGATGCGGCATCAATATGCTCCCTCTTCGGCCGTTGCGCCGATCTGTCCGACGAGTTGCCGGAATTTTGCGACGCTCGCGCCCGCCGCGCTGGCGAGGAGCCGGGAGTCGCCGGACACCGTCGTCATGCCGAAGCCCCACTCGATGGCTCTCGCCGCGTACTCGGGCGTGCCGCAGTGGAGCGCGGCGCGAATGCCGTTGGCCTTGCAGGCCGCCACGATCTCCTTCAACGCCGCAATCATCTCCGGCTCCTCGCGGTCGAAGCCGGGCGCAAGCCGGCCTTGTGCGAGGCCCAGTGTGAGATCGGCGGGCCCGACATAGATGCCGTCGAGGCCGGGGATCGCCGCGATCGACGCGAGATTCGCCATGCCCTCGGCCGTCTCGATCATGACGAGGGCGAGCATTTCGTCGTTGGCGTGCGCGCCGTAATCGGCGCCGGCGGCAAACGAGACGCGGGTCGGGCCGAAGCTGCGCTGCCCGAGTGGGGGGTAGCGGAGATAGCTCACGAACTCCGCCGCCTGGCGGGCGTCGTTCACCATCGGGCAGATGATTCCGTAGGCGCCGGCGTCGAGCGCCTTCATGATGATGCCCGGCTCGAGCCACGGCACGCGCGCCATGGGAACGACCCCGGAGGCGCGCACGGCCTGCAACATCGGCAACAGGTGCGAATAGTCGAGCGCGCCGTGCTGGACGTCGACGGTGATGGAGTCGTAGCCCTGCGCGGCCATGATCTCGGCCGTGAAGGCGTCTCCGATCGAGCACCAACCGTTGAGGGTCGGCTTGCCCTCGGCCCAGAGCCGCTTGAGCTTGTTCGGGATCATGTTCAGTACACCACTTGCGCAAGCTTCACGTCGAGATAATCACGGATGCCCTCGACGCCGCCTTCGCGTCCCATGCCGGAGAAATTCGTGCCGCCGAAGGGGGCTTCCGACGCCGCGAGGGCGAAAGAGTTGATCCCGACCATCCCGGACTTCAGCTTCGCGACGGTGCGCCGCGCCCGCTTCGGCGAGCGCGTGAACGCGTAGGCCGACAGCCCCATGTCGCAGGCGTTGGCGCGCGCGATCGCCTCGTCGTCGGTCCGGAACCGTGTGATGGCGGCGATTGGTCCGAAGTTCTCCTCGGCCATCACCTTCATCTCGTCCGTGACCTCGGTCAGCACGGTCGGCTCGAAGAAGTGGCCGGCGTTGAAGGCGGAAGCCCGGGTTCCGCCGGTGACCACCCTGGCGCCATCGCGCACCGCCCCGGCGACGATGGCTTCGATCTCCGCAATCCGCGACGCGCTGATCAGCGGTCCCATGCCCACCGTAGGGTCGAGGCCGTCGCCGAGCTTGATCGCTTTCGCGCGCGACGCGAAGCCCTCGACGAATGCGTCGTGCAGATTCTCGTGCACATAGAACCGGTCCGGCGTGACGCAGACCTGGCCAGCGTTGGCGTACTTGGTCGGAACTGCCACGTTCAGCGCGGTTTCCAGATCGGCGTCGTCGTAGACGATCAGCGGCGCGTTGCCGCCGAGCTCCATCGACACTTTCTTCAACGTGTCGGCGGCGTCGCGGATCATCTGCTGGCCGACGCGCGTCGATCCGGTCAGCGAGACTTTCCGCACCGCCCTGGACGCCATGATCGGCGCGTAGGTCGAGCCGGTCGGGCCGACTACGAGATTCACGACCCCGGGCGGGAGGTTGCCGGCGCGGCAGCAGTCGACGATCACCATCGCCGTGCCCGGCGTCTGCGACGAGGGGCGAACGATAACCGAGCACCCGGCCGCAAGCGCGGGAGCCACTTTGCGCGCGATCAGCGCCGCCGGAAAGTTCCAGGCGGTGAACGCGGCGACGACTCCGACGGGCGCGTGGCTGACCTCGAACTGGCCTCCGGGCACGCGGCTCTCGACGATCCGGCCGTAGATTCGCCGCGCCTCCTCGGCGTACCATCGGAACTGATCGACCGTCAGGCCCCATTCGCGCTGCGACTGCGCGATCGGCTTTCCCGTCTCGCTGGAGATCATGCGAGCCGCCTCGCCGGCTCGTCGAACCATCTCGTCGGCGATCGCGTGGATGGCGTCGGCGCGCGTGAAAGCGGGGGTCGCGCGCCAGGCTTTCAGCCCCGCCTCGGCGGCGTGGAGAGCTTCTTCGGTATCAGCCACGCTTGCGACCGGGGCCTCGCCCAGCGTCGCCTCGGTCACCGGGCTGAGCACCGCGGCGATGGCGCCATTCGCGGCCTGCCGCCACTCGCCGCCTATGAAAAGTCCGAATCGTCCGTACATGTCAAAGAACCTCCGAAACCTTCACGGCGCGGCCTTCCGCGACCGATTTCAACGCGGCTTCCGCGAGCGCCAGGGCGCGCCGCCCGTCCTCGAAACCGACGACCGGCGGCCTTTGCCGCTCGACGGCCTCGACGAAGGCGTCGATTTCCGCGTCGAACGCTTCCTGGTAGCGCTCGATGAAGAAGTTCAGGAGCGGCGCCGCGTGACTGCTGAACCCTTTGCCTGAAATCTGCATCTCATGCGGCCGGCGGTTTTCCGACACCGCCATTCCGTTCGAGCCGAACGCTTCGACCCGCTGATCGTAGCCGTAGACGGCCTCGCGCGAGTTCGTGATCACGGCCTGCTTGCCGGACGCCGTCGTCAGGACGGCGGTGACCGTGTCGTACTCGCCGAGTTTTTCCATGAGAGCGGGCGCTACGAGCCGCAAGGCGGTCGCAAAGACAACCTCCGGCTCTTCGCCGAGAACGAAGCGCGCCATGTCGAAATCGTGGATCGTCATGTCGCGGAAGATTCCGCCCGACACCTTCAGATAGGCTTCCGGCGCAAGACCGGGGGCGCGCGAGGTGATCGCCACCTGGTGCAGATCGCCGATCTCGCGTGCGGATACAGCGTCGCGAACGGCCTTGTGGCCGGGATCGAAGCGACGCACGAAGCCGAGTTGGATCGGCGTCGCCGCTCCCCGGATCGCCACGGCGCAGCGGTTCACCCGGTCGAGGCTGAGGTCGATCGGCTTCTCGCAGAGCACCGGTTTTCCGGCCGCAACCGCCTGTTCGAGGAGATCGGCGTGCGTGTCTGTAGCCGTCGCGATCAGGACGGCGTCCACGTCCGGCGACGAAAAGATGTCCGCCGCCGTCCGCATCACCCGTGCGCCCGTAGAGGCGGCGACGGCCTCGGCCGCCGCGCTGTTGATGTCCTGGACCGCAGCGAGGCGGGCGCGTGAGTGGGCGGCGATATTGGCGGCGTGCATGGCGCCGATGCGGCCGCAGCCGAGCACAGCGATCCGGATCATCGGGGTTGCTCCCTCGTGGCGTTTGCAATTCTTGTTGCATTTCACCACGAATGTCAATATACGATGCAGATGAAGTCGCTCGACGCGCCGAAGGAGGAAACAGCATGACCGACTCGACAATCCGTCTCACAACGGCCCAGGCCCTGGCCCGCTGGCTGACGCAGCAGTTCACCGAGATCGAGGGCGTTCGCGTCCCCCTCTTCGCAGGGGTGTTTGCCATCTTCGGGCACGGCAACGTCACGTGCTTCTCCGAGGCGCTGGAAGCGGTGCAGGATCGTCTGCCGACCTGGCGCGGTCAGAACGAGCAGTCGATGGCGCTCGCAGCCGTCGCCTTCGCCAAGGCAAAGCGGCGTCGTCAAATCATGATCGCGACGACATCGATCGGCCCCGGCGCCCTCAACATGGTGACGGCCGCGGGCACGGCGCACGCCAACCGGCTGCCGGTGCTGCTCGTCTCCGGCGACAGCTTCACCAACCGGCTGCCGGACCCGGTCATGCAACAGGTCGAGCATTTCGGCGACCCCACAATCACGGTCAATGACGCCTTCAAAGCCGTGACGCGCTACTGGGACCGCATCACCCACCCAGCCCAGATCATTTCGTCGCTGCCGCAAGCCGTTGCTGCAATGCTTGATCCGGCGGACTGCGGGCCGGCGTTCCTGGCGTTGCCCCAGGACACGCAGGAGGTCGCCTTCGATTATCCTGAGGCCTTCTTCGAGGCGCGGCTGTGGACCATCCCGCGGCCGCGTCCGGATCGGTCCAAGCTCCTCGAAGCGGCGGCGTTGCTGAAGACCGCGAAGAAGCCGCTCCTGATCGCCGGCGGCGGCGTGCGCTATTCCCTGGCCGAGAAGGTTGTCGGCGACTTCGCGGTCAAGCATGGCGTCCCGATCGTGGAGACGATTGCGGGCAAGGGCGGCCTAACCCACGGCCACCCGGCGCACGCGGGCCCGATCGGCATCATCGGGTCGACCTCGGCGAACGCGCTGGCGAGCGAGGCTGATGTGATCCTCGCCGTCGGCACTCGGCTGATGGACTTCACCACAGGCTCGTGGACATCGTTCAAACCGGATGCGCGTTTCATCTCGATCAACGCCGCCCGATTCGACGCCGTGAAGCATCGCGCGATCGCGGTGGTGGGCGACGCCCGGGAGACCATCACGGAGCTTGACGGCGAGCTCGGTCCGTGGCGCGCCGACCCAGGACATCTGGCGCACGCCAAAGCCTTGTTCGAGGAATGGGACGCTCTTCTCGATGCGCATCATGCTCCGAACAACGCTCCTGTCCCTACTTACGCCCAGGTCGTCCATGCCGTGAATGAAGCGGCGGGAGAGAAGGACACAGTGATCACGGCGGCCGGCGGCCTTCCGGGCGAGGTCACCAAGAGCTGGCGCGTCAAGGCCCCGAACACATTCGACGTCGAGTTTGGCTTCTCGTGCATGGGTTACGAAATCGCGGCCGGCTGGGGCCATGCGATGGCCAATTCCGGACCCGGCGGCCTCGGCGGCACGCCGATCGTCATGCTCGGCGACGGGACCTACATGATGATGAATTCGGACATCTATTCGTCCGTCCTGAGCGGCCACAAGATGATCGTCGTAGTCTGCGACAATGGCGGGTACGCCGTGATCAATCGACTGCAGCAGGCCAAGGGCGTGCCAGGCTTCAACAACCTGCTCGTCGATTGCCGAGTGCAGAATCCCGAGGCGCCGCTTCACGTCGATTTTGCTAAGCACGCGGAAGCCATGGGCGCGGCCGCACGCCATTGCGAGAGCCTCGCGGATTTCCAGGCGGCCCTCGAATGGGCGAAGGCCAATGCCCGGACGACCGTCCTGTCGATTGCCTCCGACGCCTGGGCCTGGGTCCCCGGCGATGCGGACTGGGACGTCGGCGTGCCGCAGGTCTCTTCGCGTGAATCGGTGCAGAAGGCGCGCAAGGAACAGGAACAGATCCGGGCCAAGCAGCGCGTAGGAGTGTGACGCCATGAAAGCCAAACTCGGAATCGCCCCCATTGCGTGGTGGAACGACGATCTCGCCGAACTCTCTGACGACGTGAGCCTGGAGGAGTGCCTCCGCCAGGCGAGCATCGCCGGGTTCACCGGCATGGAGACCGGACGCCGATTCCCCATGAACATGAAGAAACTCGGGCCGATCCTCGCCCGCTACGGCGTCTCCGTTTGCGGCGGCTGGTTCTCGGGTCTGCTGCTCGACGGCGACATCGAACGCGAGAAGGATCGCATTCGCGCCCAGATGGATTTCTTCAGCGCCGCCAAGGCGCCCTGCATCGTCTACGGCGAGACGGCGCGCTCGATCCAGGGCGTGCGCTCCGCGCCGCTTGCGACCAAGCCGAAGCTCACCGGAGACGAGATCAAGGCCTACGGGCGCAAGATGACGGTCTTCGCGGAGTGGTGCGCCAGCGAGGGCATGCCGATCGCCTACCATCATCACATGGCCGCGGCGATCGAGACCGAGCCGGAACTCGATCTCCTGATGGCGAATTCAGGCGAGGCGCTGCCGCTCCTGTTCGACGCGGGCCACATGGCCTTCGCAGGCGGCGACGTCCTGCGCGTCATTGACAAGCACCACAAGCGCATCAGCCACGTGCACACCAAGGACGTCCGCCGCAGCGTGATCGATGCGCTCGACCGGACGCGCGAGAGCTTCCTCGACGCGGTCGTCAAGGGCGCCTTCACCGTGCCGGGCGACGGCTCGCTCGACTTCGCGGCCATCGTCTCGCGCCTGGCTTCCCATGGCTACGAGGGCTGGTTCGTCGTCGAAGCCGAGCAGGACCCGAAAGTCAGTCCGCCCCTCGACATGGCGAAGAAAGGACACAAGGAACTCATGCGCGTCATGGCGCTCGCCGGCTACGAGGTCGTCTCGTGAACCGGATGGATGGCAAGGTTTGCGTCGTGACCGGGGCGACGCAGGGCCTCGGCGCAGCGATCGCCCGTCGCCTGGCGGCTGCCGGAGCCGCCGGTCTCGTCGTCACCGGCCGGAACGAGGAGCGCGGTGGCGCAACAGCGGCCGATATTTCGGCGACGTCAAGCGTTCCGGCTCTTTTCGTGCGCGCCGATTTTGCATCGGTGGACGACTGCCGGCGTGTGATGGCGGAAACCGACAATCGCTTCGGCCGCCTACACGTGCTGGTGAACGCCGGCGCTTCCACCGAACGCGGGACGATCCTGGACACGTCGCCAGAGTTGTTCGACCGAATCTTCGCAACCAACGTGCGTGGGCCGTTCTTCCTGATGCAGGAGGCGATCAAGCTGATGATCCGCGACGGCGTCGAAGGCGCGATCTGCAACGTCGGCTCGATCTCCGCGCTCGCGGGCCAGCCTTTCATCAACCCCTATTGCGCCTCCAAGGGCGCCCTGACGACGCTCACCGCGAACACGGCCTTCTCGGTTATGCGCAACCGCATCCGCGTCAACCAGCTCAACGTCGGCTGGATGGCCTCGGACAACGAAAAGCAGGTGCAGGTCGCCGAGAGCGGCGACCCGGACTGGATGACGAAGGCGGCAATCCAGCTTCCCTTCGGCCGCCTTGTCGATCCCGAGGAAGCGGCTCGCGCCGTCAATTTCCTCGTCTCCGACGACGCCGGGTTGATGACGGGGGCGATTGTCAATTTCGACCAGTCGGTGTGGGGCGCGGTCGCGGCGGGAATGCCAGTTCCGGACGCGCCGATGCAACTGGGTCAGTGACGCAAGGTTCGTAACTTGAGCCGTTCTCCGAGGACGGCGGCCCTCAACGCAACATAAGCCTCCGAACGGCGCGACGTCTGGGAGCGCAAGAGGAACCATGCAAGATGGAACGAAGCATCGGCGTCGGCGTCATCGGAACGGGCGTGATGGGCGGCGAACACGCGCGCCTGATCCGGTGTGAAACGCCCGGCGCGCATCTCGCGGGTGTGTTCGACGCTGACGCCGACCGCGCTCGAGCCGCTGCAGAGGGCGCCACAGTATTTGCCGATCCTCTGTCTCTGATCGCGTCGGACCGCATCCAAGCGGTGATTATCGCCTCGCCGGATACAACGCATGCGGATCTGACGCTCGCCTGCCTCAAGGCAGGCAAGGCGGTCCTTTGCGAGAAGCCACTTGCGCCCTTCGCAGCGGACGCCCTTCGCGTCGTGGAGGCGGAAGTCGCTTTGAGCCGCAGATTGATCCAGGTCGGTTACATGCGCCGGTTCGATGCCGGCTATCAGGCGATGAAGCGGATCAAGGATACGGGCGGCGTGGGCGCAACTTTGCTGCTGCACAACCTGCACCGAAACGTTCGCGCTCCGGAGTGGCTTACCGGCGCGATGGCAGTGACCAATGCCTTCGTGCACGAGATCGACATCAGCCGATGGTTGACTGGGTCGGAGATGGTCTCGGCGCACATCACTCCCGGACCCGACGGCGACCCGATGATCATCACCATGCGGACCGACCGGGACGAAATCGTTTCGACCGAGGTCTTCATGAACGCCGCCTACGGCTACCACGTCCACGCGGAACTGGTTGGGCGTTCGGGTACGGTCGCTTTGGCCCCGCCTTCGTCGATCATGCAAAATAGCAACCGGAGCGGCGGCTTCACTTACCCCGAGAACTGGGTGCCGAGGTTCGCGGACGCCTATCGCCGGCAACTGGCGGAATGGATCGGCGCCGTTAGGACAGGAAAGCCGGTCGGGGCGAGCGCCTGGGACGGCTACGTCGCCTCGGCCATCGCCGAGGAGATCGCCGCTGCGCTCAGCGAAAATCGCGGAGCCACGCTGAAATTTCCGCAGCGCCCGTCGCTGTACGCCTGAGCCCGGAGCCGCGCGGGCTCAGGCGATCCATCCATCCCCATAGGAAGGCCAACGGCGAAGCAGGGAGAAAAGTCATGATCAATTACGCCGTCGTTGGCGCCGGCTGGATTTCGCAGATCGCATTCCTGCCGGGCGTCGCCCGGTCTGGGAACTCGCGGGTGGCCGCCATCGTGACCGGCGACCGCGCCAAGGCGGCGCAACTTGCGGAGTTCCACGGCGTCGGCACGATCGTCGGATATGACGGCTACGACGCTCTGCTGGCAAGCCCCGCGAGCGATGCGGTCTACATTGCCCTCCCGAATGACATGCATGCTGATTTCACTATACGGGCGGCGCGCGCCGGCAAGCATATCATGGTCGAGAAGCCGCTCGCCGCAAATGAAGACGAATCGCTCGCGATGATCGCGGCGGCGCGCGACGCCAATGTGTTTCTGATGACCGCGTACAGGCTGCACAATGAACCGGGAACTGTGGCCGTTCTCGAACACATCCGGGCCGGCGCCATCGGCCGTCCGCTGTTCTTTCAATCGGTGTTCAGTTTCCAGATGGAGTTGAGCAACCATCGCCTGAAAGCGAAAGCCTGGGGCGGGCCGCTTCAGGACGTCGGCGTCTACTGCATAAATGCCGCCAGGCACATTTTCGCGGAAGAGCCTATCGAGGCCACCGCGATGGCGGATCGGCCGGCCGACGACCCGCGCTTTCGCGAAGTGGACGCCACGGTCGCCGCAACGCTGCGATTTCCCTCGGGCGGGCTCGCACAATTTGTCGCCAGCTTCGGGGCGGCGCCCGTCGACAACTACAGGGTCATTGGAACGCTTGGCGATCTAGAACTGGATCCGGGCTTCAAGTTCGAGACGGCTACGAAACTGCGTTTGCGGCGCGACGGAAAGATCGTCGAGAGCCCGTTTCCGCAGATCGACCACTTCGGCGCCCAGATCGCCTACTTCTCCGACTGCATTGCGGCCGGAACGCCGCCGGAGGCCGATGGTGAGGAGGGACTGGCGGACGTGCGCGCCCTTAAGGCGATAGAACGCGCCGCATCGACCGGACAGCCCCAGCGGATCTCCTCACCGCCGCGCGTGCGCCACCCGACGCCCGACAAGGTCCGGCAGCCGGCGCCAACGGATCGGCGTCTCGTCTTGTAGCACTCCTGATCGCGGCGGCGTGTTTTCCGGCGGCGGCGTCGGCGGCGGCACGCTTCTGCTCGAAACCATCGCCGCCGCGGTCATCGGCGGGGTCAGCCTGTTTGGGGGACGGGGGGCGATCTACTCGGCGCTCCTCGGCGCGCTGGTCATCGGCACCGTGTCGAACGGTCTGAACCTGATGGGAGTTGAGAACGAAATTCGGCTGATCGTGACCGGCTTTCTGCTCGTCTTGGCCGTCTCGATCGACAAGATCATCGAGAAGGCGACCGGGCAACAGACTTTCTGAGAGGCTCTGGAGGAAATTATGGGCGGCATTCACTTCTCGCTCAATCGAACGTGTTCACCAGACATGACGCTTGCACAATTCGTTGTGCTAGCGAAGGCGGTCGGAGTCGAAGCCATCGAAGTTCGCAACGACGTCGCCGGCCGCGAATTCGCCGACGGAACGAAGGCCGACGACCTGCGCGCCATTCTCGATGACGCCGGCCTGCGCCTCGCCTCGATCAATGCGCTGCAGCGCTTCAACGACTGGGATCGCCACCGGGAGGACGAGGCGGTGTCTCTCGTCCGCTACGCAGCAGCTCTCGGTGCGCCAGGCATTGTCCTGTGCCCGGTCGTCGACCTCGACCATGGATGGAGCGAGTCGCAGCTCGACGAAATGCTGCGGCACTCGTTGCGCGAGTTGCGGCCGATTCTGCTCGAACACGATGTGACCGGATATGTCGAGCCTCTCGGGATGCATGGAAGTACGATGAGGTGGCAGACGACCGCCGTCGCCGCCGTCAGCGACGTCGCCGGGTGGGACGCGTACCGGATTTGTCACGATACGTTTCAGTTTTACCGCTGCGGCGACACGCAGATGTTCCCCGAACGGATCGGACTGGTGCACATCTCTGGGATTGACCGGACCGATCTGCCGGCCGGCGAACTCACCGAGCCGGATCGCGGCCTCGTTTCAGAAGGGGATCGCGTGGGCAACATCGATCAGCTCCGGGCGCTCATTGACGGAGACTATTCAGGATACGTCTCGATCGAGCCCTTCAAACCCACGGTCCAGCAGGATCCCGACCTCGCGTTCAAACTCGCTGCATGCATAGCCGATGTGCGAGCGGGAATTCGAGGTAACAAGCAAGCAGTCAATTAATTGCCGACGATTTCATGCGGTGCGGCAAATTCCTGGCTCGCGAGCCACCCAAGAGTGACCTTGATCGAAGCTCGCCCGCGCATCCTCCCCGCGCTCCCAGAAGGCTTGGCGAAGTCGGCCCATGAGGAACTGGAGGCGCTCGGCGTTCGTGTTCTCGTGACCATCTCCGTTTCAGAGGTGACGGCTACCACGCTGAAGACGAAATCAAGCGACGACGTGCATGCCCACATCAAGATCCGGGCTGCCGTCGTACACGGACCCGGGGTCCCGCGGGATCTAGATGGGTTCAAGCCTACTCGCAGCAACCGGCTAATCGTCCGTCAGACGCTTCAGACGACCCGCGATGACCCAATCTTCGCGATTGTCGACTGTTGCTTCGTCAGGCTGGATGGAGCGGCGAGACCGGTTCCGCCACGAGCTCAGGCGGCTAACCAGATGGCGCTGACAGCTTATCCAAACATTCGCCGTCTCCTCGCCAATGCGCGCCCGGTGTCCTTCGTCTATCGAGATCGGGGGTCGTTGGTCTCCACGGGCCGGCTTTCGACTGTCGGCAGCCTGATGGGCAACGTCATTGGCGGACGGCCGGCGATGGAGGGACGTCTTGCGCACGCGGCCTATCTCTCGCTGTACCGGATCCACCTCATCGGCATCCACGACTGGTTCAAGGGGCTGGCGTTCATCCGGGTCGGACACGTCAGCCAGGTCGTCCGTCCGACGCTGAAGCTTCACCGAGAGCGTTCGCGTGGGAGGCGTCTAGGCCCATGAAGGATTCACAGATTGTCCACTGGAGGAACCTCAATGACAACTGACATAGGCCACTTTATTGACGGGGCGCGCACTCACGGAGCAGGCGGTCGCAAGGCGCCCTCCTTCAACCCTGCGACCGGCGAACAGAGTGGCGTCGTCTCGCTCGCGAGCGCATCCGACGCCGACGCCGCGATCGCCGCGGCCAAGCGCGCTTTCCCGTCCTGGGCCGGAACGCCGCCTCTGCGCCGCGCTCGCATCCTCAACCGCTTCCTGCGGCTTTGCGAAGAGCGCGCAGATGCGCTCGCCGCCGTCATCACCGCTGAGCATGGCAAGGTCCTCTCCGACGCGAAGGGCGAAGTTCAGCGCGGGCTCGAAGTCGTCGAGTTTGCTGTCGGGATCCCGCAACTTCTGAAAGGCGAGGTGACCGAGAACGTCGGCACCCGAGTCGATTCCCATTCGCTCCGTCAACCGCTTGGCGTCGTGGCCGGCATAACGCCATTCAATTTCCCAGTCATGGTGCCGATGTGGATGTTTCCCGTCGCGCTCGCCTGCGGGAACACTTTCGCTCTGAAGCCTTCGGAGCGCGATCCGTCCGCGTCATTGGTCCTGGCCGAATGGCTAAAGGAATCAGGACTCCCGAAAGGCGTGTTCAATGTCGTGCAGGGCGACAAGGAGGCCGTGGACGCCCTTCTGCATCATCCGGATGTGCAGGGCGTTTCCTTTGTGGGCTCAACGCCGATCGCGCGGTATATTTACCAGACGGCTGCGCTGAACGGGAAACGGGCGCAGGCGCTCGGCGGCGCAAAGAACCACATGATCGTCATGCCTGACGCCGATCTCGACCAGGCGGTCGACGCGCTCATGGGCGCGGCCTACGGTTCGGCGGGCGAGCGCTGCATGGCGATCTCGGTCGCCGTGCCGGTGGGCGAGAAGACGGCGGACTCGCTCATTGAGCGGCTTGTTCCAAAGGTCCGCGGGCTCAAGATCGGGCCGGGCACGGATCCGGAGTCGGAGATGGGCCCGCTGGTGACGCGCCAGCACCGCGACAAGGTCTCGTCCTATATCGACAAGGCGTGTCGGAGGGAGCCAACCTGCTCGTCGACGGGCGAGGGCTGACGCTTCAAGGCTACGAAAATGGCTATTTCATCGGCGGCTCACTCTTCGACCACGTGACCCCGGACATGACGATCTACAAAGAAGAAATTTTCGGGCCCGTCCTCGCATTAACGCGGGCGCCGGACTACGCCGCCGCAGCAAGGATGATCAACGAGCACGAGTTCGGCAACGGGACAGCGATCTTCAACCGCGACGGAGATGCCGCGCGCGAATTCGCACACCAGATCCAGGTCGGCATGGTGGGGATCAACGTCCCGATTCCGGTGCCGATGGCGTTCCATTCTTTTGGCGGCTGGAAGGCCTCGCTCTTCGGCGACCATCACATGCACGGCCCGGAAGGCGTCCGCTTCTACACACGTCTCAAGACCATTACGTCGCGCTGGCCGACGGGCATTCGCTCAGGCGCCGACTTCGTGATGCCAACGATGAGGTGAGGATGCGTGTAGCGAGAGACCGTGCAGGAGGTCACGGTGTGTGCGTCCGCTCCGGCCTACGAGGCTTGATCATCGAGGTGGACGGTGCTGTCGCGGAAGTGGTTGGAAATTGAAGGCGGCGTAATCTCCGGGTTGTTCAACCCGACCGAATCGGCGCGCCAACGCCGATGGAGATTACGCCATGCAGAGAGATACCACGGAGCAGGCTTTCGCGACGAGCGA
>DATJXI010000383.1:0-10233 GCA_035500275.1 Roseiarcus sp.
GACCCGATCGAGAAAAAGCCGCTCAACCACTTTCTGCCGGGCTCAGCCGTGCTGTCCTTCGGCACGGCCGGCTGCAATCTCGCCTGCTCGTTCTGCCAGAACTGGGACATATCCAAGAGCCGCGAGGTCGCCCGCTTGAGCGCGCGCGCCATGCCCGAGACGATCGCGCGCGCGGCGGAGCGGCTTGGCTGCGCCAGCGTCGCTTACACCTACAACGATCCCGTCATCTTCATGGAATACGCGCTCGACACCGCGGCGGCCTGCCGCGCGCGCGGGATCAAGAATGTCGCGGTCACCGCGGGATTCATCTGTGAGGAGCCGCGCAAGCGCTTCTTTGCCGGCATGGACGCGGCGAACGTCGATCTCAAGGCCTTCACTGAGCGCTTCTACGAGAAGCGCTGCGCGGGCGCCCTTCAACCCGTTCTCGACACGCTGAAATATCTCGTCCACGAAACGAATGTGTGGACCGAAATCACGACGCTGCTGATCCCGGGTGAGAACGACAGCGACGAAGAGATTGAGGCTCTGAGCGCCTGGGTCGCCCGCGAGCTGAAGCCGGACGCGCCGCTGCATTTTACCGCCTTCCATCCCGACTACCGCATGATGGACACGCCGGCGACGCCGCTCGCGACGTTGCAGAAGGCGCGCGCCATCGCGATCAAGAACGGGCTCAAGCATGTCTATGTCGGCAACGTCTACGATCCGGCGCGCGAGGCGACGCTCTGCGCCGCTTGCGGGGCGCGCTGCATCGGCCGCTCGCGTTATACGATCACCGAATACAATCTCGACGCCGCCGGCCGCTGCAAGAAATGCGGGACCAGGATGGCGGGCGTCTTCGCGGAGAAGCCCGGCGCATGGGGCGCGCGGCGGCTGCCGGTAGACATCGAACGCTTCGCGGCTTGAGGCGAGGCGCCAGCGCCAGCATTGGGAGGAGAATTTGAGCGACATCGAGGATACGGTCCGCAGGCGGGCCTACCAGCTTTGGGAGGACGCGGGTCGGCCGGAGGGCCGCAGCGACGAGTTCTGGCTCGCAGCGGAGGTGGAAATTTTGGGCAAGGTCGACAATTCCATCGCCTTCGACCCGTTCGAGCCGCCGATCGAGGAGCCGCCGGAAGTCGCCTTCCAGCACGGCGTGCCGGTGGGCATGCCGGGCGAGCGCATCGCCGAGCAGGGCGTGCTCGACGACAGGCTGGACGCTCTGTTGCCGCAGCCGGTCGTCAGATCGGACGATTGACATCGAGGGCAGGCAACTCTCCAGCGGCGCGATCTCGACCGCGTCATGAACGAACGGCGCCAGCGCCTCGACGGAGTCGATGCGAATCGTTCCGGCCCCGCTGTCGTTTACTTGAGTGAGACGCTCATATATTCGCGCGCCCTTTGGCGCCGGGGCTCCAGCCGGCTGGAGAGCATGACGCGAATTTGCGCATCGGCGCACTCGTTTAACAATTGCGCATCGTCTCCGTAGGCTCTCGCCGCCTTCTGGAACCCCAGGCAAGCGAGACGGTAGATCAATCGGTTGGTGACGGCGCCGTCGAAATAGCCGCCATGCACGTCGATGCGGCCACGAAGGTAAAGGACCAGCAGCCAGACGTGCCGCCAGAGCGGAATATGGCCAAGGGGATCGTTCCGCTTGAAGTTCAAGGCCTGAGTGAGCATGCCGCGCGGCGGCGAGCCGTCCTTGTAGTCGGTGCAGTCGAAGTAGGTGAACGCTCGCGCCACCGCGGCCGGGTGTCCCTGACGGTTCGTCTCGCCCGCCAGATATGACAGCTTCTTCGTTCCGACCCGCAGGGCGTCCAGCAGATGGCCCTCGATCGGCGCGCCGAAATCGCTGGTCAGAATCTCGACGTTGCCGAGCCGATACCCGTAGATCCGGCTCGATGTCGGAAAGGTGAAGTAATTGACCGTCGTCGAAGTCATCCGCAGCACTTCGTCGCCTTCGCTGCTGAAAAGGTAGGCCTCGCGAAAGCGCCTGAGCGAAGAGGCGAGGAAATTCGCGCGGTCCGCCAATAGCGTCTCGGCGGGGATGTCGGGCGAAGCGAGGACGAACCGCATCAGTGAGAAGACGTGACCGATTTCCCCGGGGAACGATGTCCTCCGTTTCCGGCGGCTCCGCCGTGGCCTTGGGCGTCGTTTCTCCGGAGAGTTGGGTGCGGATCGCGGCGGGGTCGAACACGTCCGACAGCACCCGGATCGCGTTGGTGACGACCAGCCCGCCCATGCTGTGACCGACGAAGGAGAGCGCAATCCGTGGGCGCAAGCGCTCCTGCGCCTCACCCAATCCTTGAAGCCTTTCGATCGCCGCCCGGTCGATCTGGCGGATGACTTCGACGAGATCCGGCACGCCATGGTTGGTGGCGCGATAGACATCGCGGAAGTAGACAATGGCGCGTAGCAGCGCGAGGATGACAACAATGACGATCAGCAAGCCGCAGACCGCCACGGCGGCGAGGAGCAGATCGCGGGCAAGATCGGGCTGAAGCGGCGTCACAAATTTCAGGGCGGCCAGAATGACCCAGACGCAGAGCCCAATGAGCGCGAGCGACGTCGTCAAAAGGAAGAGCGGAAGCGCAGGCAACGCGCTGATGCTGCTGAACAGAACCGATCCAATTCGCTCGGACGGCCAGCGATAAGCCACGCACGCGGTCCTGCGGTTGGGATCGCCGAAAAGCTTGTCCTTGTCCTTCTCGATCGCCGCGAGCGCCTTCGCGTAGAAAGCGATTGCGTTGTCGCGCGGGGTGTTGAACCCGTGCGCCATGACGACAAGATTGGCGTCGACCTCGGGCTCTCCTTCGGGCGTCAGAAACTCGGCGATATCCTTGACCGCCTGGTTCGTATCGACCGGAACAAGGACGGAGGGCGTCTCGCCTCCAGGGTGGGCGCGCTCCTCGACGTTGTCCGGCGCGGTGCTCTCGATGAAATAGAACCGAGCGTGGGGAATCTGGCGATCAGCCGAGAAAACACGGAAGTCGGGCGCACGAGCGGCGATGGCGCCTTTCGCGAGAGGATGATCGTCCATCTCCGCCACCCCTTGCGTTCGTTCCCAAGCTCATCATGGCCTCCTTCTTCTGAGGGAACAAGCGAAACGCTAGTCGCCTCGCCAATTGAACGGCGGACACGCTTCTCCTTTTCTTACGGCTATGGCGCCTCAAGTCGTTTGCCGTCGAGACGCGCGAGCGCCAGCGCGGCGGCTCGTTCCAGGTGACCGCGCATGGCGGCTGCTGCGGCACGGGCGTCGCGGGCGAGAATCGCTTTAGCGACGTCGCGATGTTCGGCGACCGATTGCTTCAGTGCTTCCCGGGTCAACGCATCGCCAACCTGCGCCATGATGAGCGGCAAGCGCAGTTGCGTCGAAACGCCCCGCAGATGCAGATTGCCGGCGAGCGCGATGATCGCGTCGTGGAAGGCCGAATTCTCCTCCAAGTAGGCGCAAGGCTCTCGTTCGCCGTCATCGAAAATCCGCACAATCGCGCGGGTGAACGCCGCGCGCGCCGCCTCGTCGCTCGACTCGGCCGCAAGCCGCGCGGCGAGCGCCTCTATCTCGATGCGAATCTGGAAAAGCTCGCCGATCGCGCGTTGCGAGAGCCGTCGCACGAGCGCGCCGCGATTGGGCCAGTGCTCGATGAGGCCCTCCGCGGAAAGTCGACGCAGCGCCTCGCGCACGGGTCCGCGGCTGACCCCGAACCGAGCGGTCAAGTCGCATTCGACGAGCCGCTCTCCCGGCGCGAGCCGCCCGGCCAGAATGTCCTCGCGCACACTCTCGACGATGAAGCCGACGGTGGCGCCGTGGGCGGCGGGCTTCGCGGCGCCCCGCTTCTTCGGCCTGCCCTCGCCCCGGCTCTTGCGCGTCCCATCCGCCCGAACGGCCATGCAAGTTTGACTCGGCTCACCACCCTGATATTGTCCTACAATATAGATGAAGCCGCCGGCCCTGGGAAGCCGGAGCCGGAGGAAACGCATGCTGATCGGCAAGCCGGGCGCAGCGAAAACGGCGATCGCGGCGGCCCTAAGCGACCATGTTACGGTGCGCGGCCGAGATCTCGCAAACGACCTCATGGGTCGCGTAAGCTTCACCGAATTCTTCTTTCTCCTCGCAACGGGGCGTGCGCCGAACGAGACCCAGCGCTTCTTCCTCGATCTGGCGCTTGTCGCCATCGCCGAGCATGGCCTGACGCCTTCCGTTCAGGCCGCGCGCATGACTTACGCCGCCGATCCCGCGGCGTTGCAAGGCGCGGTGGCGGCGGGCGTGCTCGGCTGCGGGACGGTCATCCTCGGCGCAGCCGACCAATGCCGCGAGCTCGTTGACGACGTGCTGGCGCGCGTCTCCATCAGCGGCTCGCTGAAAGAGGCGGCGCTCGCCGTCGCCCGCGAGCATCGCGAAGCCCGACGGCCGCTGCCCGGCTACGGCCATCCGCTGCACAAGCCGGTCGATCCCCGCGCCGAACGCATGATGGCGCTCGCGAGGGAGAAGGGCGTCGCCGGATCGTCGGTCGCGGCGGCCACGGCGCTGACTCAAGCTGCGGCCGAAGTCTGGGCCAAGGCGCTGCCGATGAACGTCTCCATGGCCATCGCCGCGACCCTGCGCGACGCCGACGTTCCGCCGGGCCTTATCCGCGCTCTCCCGATTCTCGCGCGCACCGCCGGCCTTATCGCGCATCTGATGGAGGAGCAGGAAACGCCGATCGGCTTCTACCTCGCCTCCAAGGGAGAGGAGGCCATCGCCCACGCGGCCGAGGCGGAGCGCGCCTGATGCCGATGGTCGATCCAAAGATCGAGAGCGCGCCGTGGGAGGAACAGGCGCGCGCGGACGCGCCGCTTTACCTGAAGCAGATCGAATACCTGTTCGACCATTCGCGGTTCTATCGGCGCAAGCTTGAGCGCGCCGGCTTCGCCACGCAGGGCGCCGTCGGCGGGCTTGGCGCCATCGAGGCGCTGCCGTTCACCGAGAAGGACGAGCTGCGCGCCTCGCGCACGCGCGAGGAGCCGATTGGGACGCATCTCACCGCCGCGCCGGAAGACATCGTTCGCATCTATTCGACGAGCGGCACGACAGGGACGCCGAGCTACATTCCGCTCACCGCTTCCGATCTCGACGTGTGGGTGCGCATCTCCGCGCGCTCCTACGCCGCATCGGGCGTTGAGCGCGGCGATCGCATCGTCTCGACCTACAACGCGGGACCATTCGTGGCGGGCGTAACGCTCGACGCCTTCGAACGCCTCGGCCTCTGTCACATACCCGTGGGGACGGGGAACACCGAGCGCCTCATGATGGCCGTCGATCTCTTGAAGCCGACCGTTGTCGCGATGACGCCGTCTTATGCGTCGCACCTTGTGGAGTGGGCGCGCGAGCGCGGCATGGACTTGGCCCGCTCAAGCGTGAAGCGCGTGATGGTCGCCGGCGAGCCGGGCGGCGGCGAATCGGCCATGCGCGCCAAGCTCGAAGCCGGATGGGGCGCGAGCGTCACGGAAGCCATGGGCATCGGCGACATCTCCGTTTCGCTTTGGGGCGAGTGCGAGGAAAAGGCCGGCATGCATTTTTCCGGGCGCGGCTTCGTCCATTTCGAGCTCATCGATCCGGAGACCGGCGCGGCAAGGCCGGTCGAGGACGGCGCCGAGGGAGAGCTCGTGCTGACCCATCTCGTCAACCGCTCGGCCCCGCTCGTACGCTTCCGCACCCGCGATCATGTGCGCGTCGGCGTCGGGCGCTGCCCCTGCGGGCGGACCTCGCCGCGCATTCGCTGCATCGGCCGCACCGACGACATGCTGATCGTGCGCGGCGTCAATGTCTTTCCCTCCGCGGTGCGCGAGGTGGTCAACGAATTCGCTCCCGCCGTGACCGGCGTCATTATGATCCGTCCGCGCGCGGCGGGCGTGCGGCAGGAGCCGCCGCTTCCCATCCGCGTCGAGGTCGCGCCCGGAGCGAATTTCGAGGAGCTCGCCGAGCGCATTCGGACGCGCCTGCGGGCCCAGCTTCTGGTGACGACGGAAATCGAGCTTGTCGCCGCCGGGAGTTTGCCGCGCAGCGAATACAAGTCCAAACTCGTCGAAAAGGCCTAAAAGGAGGTCGTTCCCATGCAGAAGCTTCAGACGCAGGGACTGCATCACGTGACGCTGGTGGGCGCCGACCGGCAGACGTCGATCGATTTCTGGGAGGGCGTGCTCGGCATGCCGTTTGTGTTCGAGCAGCCCAATCTCGACAACGGCGCCGAGAGCCACATCTATTTCGATCCCGGCGACGGGCGGCTCGTCACCGTTTTCACCCGCGAGGACCGGAAGCCGATCCAGCGCCGGACGCCGACCGACACCGGCTGCGTGCACCACATCGCCTTCAACGTCTCGCGCGCCGTTTTCATGCAGACCGTCGAGCGGCTCGACGCGCGCGGAATCAAGCACACGGGCGTGCGCGACCGGATGATGTTCGACGCGATCTATTTTCAGGACCCGCTCGGGCTCTTAATCGAGCTTTCGTGCTGGAAGTTCGAGGCGCCGGTCGGCTTCGCGCGCGCGGACGTGCTGTTTGAGGCGCACAACCTGCGCGTCGCTCGCGGCGACCGCGCGATCATGGAAGTGCATATCGCCGACGCGATCGAGCGGCTCGTCGCGCGCTCGACCAAGAGCCTGTCGGAGGACCGCTCGCCCAAAGACCCTTACCAAAGCAGCAAGCCCGCGCTGGCGAACGCCAAATAGGAGGAAAACCCATGTCTCAGATCAAGCTGCATATCATCAAGCCGAGCGTGAACAACATGACGGCGCGCGTGTTCGTCCGCGCCGCCAAGCTCGATTTCAGCGAGGACGACGTCTACGGCAAGACGCGCTCGCCCGAGTTTATGGGCAGGAATCCCGCCCATCTGACGCCGATGATGGAGGCGCCCGGTCTGCCGAAGGGCGTGATGTGGGAGAGCTGCGCGATCATGCAGTATCTCTGCAACAAGCATCGTCTCGACCAGTTCTATCCGGCCGAGCCGGAAAAACGCGCGATGGTGGACAGCGCGATGTTCTATGTCGTCGGCACGATCTATCCCTATATCGTGCGCTCGACCTATGAAGCGCTGGGCTTCCCACAATATGCGGGCGAGGTTGGGGCGAGCGACGCCACCCCAGCCGAAAAAGAGAACGCGCAGAAGGCGGCCGCGGCGGCGGTCGGCGAGACGCTCGAGGCGTTCCACAAGTTCTTCCTTCAGGGTATGAAATTCGTCGGCGGCGACCATGTCTCGATCGCCGACATTCGGCTGGCGTGCAGCCTCGAGTTCTTGAAGGCGATCGACTACGCCTTCCCCGACTGGACGAAGACCTACATGGAGAATGTCGCCAAGGCGCTCGGCGACGCCTACGCCGAGCCCGTCAAGGACGTCGAGGGCTATATCGCGTACGTGAAGGGGAAGAAGTAGGAAGCGCAAAGACTCAACTCGCGCGAACAATCGAAGGCTCGGCGCGTTGCTTCGCCGAGCCTTCGTCATTGACGGAGTCCAAGCAATGCGGACGATCGCCCTTGAGGAGCATTTCGCCACGCCGGAATTCTTGCGCGGGCCGGGTCGGACGCTGGAAGAGCACATGCCGGCGGATCTCATTGACCGGCTCATCGACATCGGCGACGCGCGCGTGGCCGCGATGGACGCCGCGGGCGTCGATGTTCAGGCGCTGTCGTTGACGTCGCCGGGGGTCGAGCAGCTCGACGTCGAGGACGCGAACCGGCTCGCGCGCGCGACGAATGGGGCTCTCGCCGAAGCCATTCGGCGTCATCCGACCCGATTCTTTGGTCTTGCGGCCCTGCCGATCGGCGACCCGGAAGCCGCGGTGGCCGAGATCGAGCGCGTGGCCACGGATGACGGCTTCAAGGGCGTCATGATCAACGGCCATCATCGCGGCCGCTATCTCGACGATCGGTTTTTCTGGCCGGTGCTGGCGCGAGCGGAGGCGCTGCGATTTCCGATCTACATCCATCCGACCCGCTCGCCTCAGCCGGTTGTCGACGCCTGGTACGGCGGGCTGTCGCCGATGGTGAGCGAGATGATGGCGATTGCAGGATGGGGCTGGCATATCGAGACGGCGCTGCACGTCTTGCGTATGGCGCTCGGCGGCGCCTTCGACGCTCACCCCGACCTGCAAATCGTCATTGGCCACATGGGCGAGACGCTGCCGTTTATGATCCAACGCGTCGATGCGATGCCACAGTCGATGACGAAGCTCAAAAAGCCGGTGAGCGCCTACCTTCGAGAGAACGTCCACTACACGTTTTCCGGCTTCAATTTCTTGCCGACCTTCATGAACCTCCTGCTCGAGGTCGGCGTCGAGCGCATCATGTTCTCAACCGATCATCCCTATCGGGCGATGGCCGAAGGCCGCGCCTTTCTCGACGGGCTGCCGGTCAGCCCTGCGGACAAAGAGAGAATCGCGCACGCGAACGCGGAGCGGTTGTTCAGGCTTTAGGAGGGGCTGCTGCGAGGCGGCCAAGGACGCCGGAGTATATCGCCTACGTGAAGGGGGAAGTAGGGCGGGTTGCAGGCGTCCTGTAGCTCTCAGTGTCCGGGCCGCCTCGGCATGGGGGACCTCTTCGGACTCTTTGGGGTTTTGGGCGTCGGCGGCGTCTTTGGCGTCTGAGCAGTGTCCGGGGTCTCCGGAGTTTCCGGAGTCTCCGGGGTCTCCGCAGTCTCAGAGGTCTCGGGACTCCCTGGCGTCTCGCCCGTGTCGGAGGCGCCGGGCCCTCTTCTTGGGCTCGAGGAGCCTGCGCCGCCTGCAGCCTTTTTCGCGGACGATTCTCTTGCGGTATCGGCCATCGGCTACGCTTTCGGCGTCGGCAAGAAACGCATCGATTGCGCCTATTGGGCGTTGGCGCTCTTGAGACGGGCCTTGTATCCGTCGGCCAAGACCTTGGCTGCCGTCCCAGTCGCAAACATGGTGCCGAGATTGGTCCCGATCCCAATTCCGGTGGCCGCGCTTGCGTTGAATTGACCGAGCACGGAAAGAGCGTCGGAGAATCCTGCGCTGGCTGTCGAATTGAGCGGCTGGCCATTGTTGCTTTGGACAGGAACGACGGCCGCATCCAGATCGCGATAACCGAGCGTGATCTCGGGCGTCGTGGTGGTTGCGTTCGCGCTGACGCCCAACGTATGGGCCTGAACGAATACGAGAGGGGTGTTGCCGGCCGCGTTGCATCCCGCCAGGACCCCCGCCGACCCTGAGGCAAGGAGGATCGCTGCAAGCTTGGTCATTGGTTTGACTCCTTCGATATCGGAGGGGCGCACAGCCGGCGCGCCGCGGCGATCCGCGCGAATTGATCCTCGGCGCCGCCGACGAGAACGACCCGGCAATCTGCGCCCAGCGTAGCGACCGTCTCATCAAACAAGCCGAGGGTCGCCGTGTTGTTCGCCGCTGCGAACCCGAGGCCTACGATCCGCACGGCATTGCTTGGGGCGGCTGAGGGGGGAGACACGACGAGCGGCGCGGCGAGCGCGATCGAGCGCTCTGTCGTTCCATCCTGGTTTTGTTTTTCAATGAAAGCGCAACCGCAGAGAGCGAAGGTTAACCCGAGCGCCAATCCCATTTGGACTTTAATTGAAATGAGGATCGAGATGTCAGGGAACTCGATCGTCATGTCCATTGTACGATCCGGTGGCGCAAGCGGACGTCGCTCTACATAAAACCTAACGCGATTGACTTCAGGACACCCTGTGAACCGACGCGATCGAAAACAAACGCAATGCGATTCGAACGGACATCAGTTTACAACTCTTTTGCCCTTACGCTTCGGCTCCTCGCACTTCGCAACGATTGCGGTGAAGGTTATCCACAACTCGATGACGCGCGTCATCGGCTGGGTTTTTGAGCGAGCCAGCGGCTGGGCTCCCTCACCCTCCGCCCACGCCGCAGCGAACGCCTTCGCCGCGCGGCCTCATCCGCCGTCAGGCGCGGCTTGTCGAGCGCGCCGCCGATCCCGAAGGCAGCCGCGCCGGCTTTGCGATAGGGAGCGATCCGCTCCGGCGTGAAGCCTCCGACGGGGGCGAGGGCGAAGTAACCGCCGTAAACAACCCCGAAGCGGATCTGTGGGCTAAGCTCCGAATGCTTTCGCGGCCAGCGCAATCATCGTCAGGAACGCCGCAAGCGACATCAATTCCACAAACTCATTTGCGACTTCCGCAGCAGACCTGTGCATAACTGCCTCCTCGATCACGATTAGAGCAGCATATGTTCTTATTTTGTTCGAGTCAAGCCTCTCAGCGTGACGTAACGTCAGGTCGG
>DATJXI010000384.1:0-20014 GCA_035500275.1 Roseiarcus sp.
AGCGCGATCTCGTGCGCGCCGCGGATCGCCGCGTCGAACGGCTTCATCCCCTCCTCGATATGGCGGTAGATGTTCTCCACCACCACGATCGCGTCGTCCACCACAAGGCCGATGCCGAGCACAAGCGCAAGCAGCGTCAAGAGGTTGATGGAGTACCCGAGAGCAAGCAGCGCGATCATCACCCCGATCAGCGACAGCGGGATGGTGACGATCGGGATGAAGGTCGAGCGCAGGTTCCCGAGGAAGAGGAAGATCACCGCGATGACGATCGCCGCCGCCTCGAGAAGGGTCTTGGCCACCTCGTAGATCGAGGAGCGGATGAACTGGGTGGAATCGTAGGCGATTGTCGCGTTGAGGCCGGTCGGCAGCTCGTCCCTAATGCTCGGCATGATGGCGCGCACGCCGTCGATGACGGTGAGCGGATTGGCTTCCGGCGTCCCGTAGATGCCGATGAACACGGCCTTCAGGCCGTCGAAGACGGAGGACGAGTTGGAGGTCTGCGGACCGAGCTCGATCTTGGCGATGTCGCCGAGGCGCACGAGAGCGTCGCCGTGGGTGGCGATGACGAGACGGCTGAAGGCCTTGGCGCTGTCGAGCGAGGTCAGCGCATTGACGCTGATCTGGGTGTAGTCGCTCTTCACCTCGCCCGCGGCGGTGATGAAGTTGTTGGCGGCGAGCGCGGCGCGGACGTCGTTGGGACTCACGTTGAAGGAAGCCATGCGGACGGGATCGAGCCAAATGCGCATAGCGAAAACCTGCCCGCCGAGGATCTGGGCGTTGGCGACCCCCTCGACCGTCTGCAGACGCGGCTGCACGACGCGCGTCAGGTAGTCGGTGATCTGCGAGGCGTTCATCACGTTCGAATTGAACGAGAGATACATGAGCGCAAAGCCTTGCCCGGTCTGCTTGACGACGACCGGGTCGTTGGCCTCGCGCGGCAGCAGCGCGCGCACCTGGTTGACCTTGGAAAGCGTGTCGGCCATCGCCCGGTCGGGGTTGGCGTCGAGCCTCAAATTGAGGGTGATGGTCGAGACGTTCTGCTGCGAGCTCGACACCAGCGTGTCGATGCCGTCGGCGCTGGCGACCGCCTGCTCGATCGGCGTCGTGATGAAGCCTTTGATGACCTCCGCCGACGCGCCGGGATAGGTCGTGGTGATGGTGATGGTCGTATTCGACGTCTCGGGAAACTGCCGGATCTGGAGCTTGAACGCGGCCATGGCCCCGACGAGCAGGATGAGCAGGCTCACCACGCTCGCGAGCACCGGGCGGCGGATGAAGAGATCGGTGAAGGCGTTCATCTGACTTGGGTCAGGGCTTCGGAGTCGCCGCCGGCGGCGGCAGGGCCGGAGTCTCGTCGATGGTGACGGGCGAATTGTTCTGAAGCTTGATCTGCCCCGCCGTCACCACGCGCTCGCCGGGTTTGAGGCCCTCCTCGACGACGATGCGCTCGCCCCGCGCCGCGCCGGTCCGAACAAAGCGCCGCTCCACGACAAGCCCTGGAGAGGCGGTTTGGACGGCGCCGCCGGCGGGACCAGCTTGCGCAATCTCGCCCGCGGGCGGGGCCGCCTTCACCACGAAGACGTTGTCGCCGTAGAGGCTGTAGACGATGGCCGTGCGCGGCACGGTGAGCACCTCTTTGGGTTCGCCCGTCGTGACCGTCAGGTTGGCGAACATGCCGGGCAGGAGCTTGCGGTCGGGATTGGCGAATTCGGCCCGGGCGGTGATGTTGCGCGATTCGATGACGACCCGGGCGTCGATCGCCTTGACATTGCCCACGAAGGTCTGGCCGGGAATCGCGTCCACCGTCATGCTGACGTCCTGACCCCGCGCGAGCGTCGCCAGCGCCTCCTCTGGCACGGGGAAGTCGGCGTAGATCGGATCGAGCTTCTGCAGCGTCGCTAGCGCCATGCCGACGGATGCGTATTGCCCGAGATCGACGTTGCGGAGTCCGACCCGTCCCGAGAACGGCGCGCGGATCGCCTTCTGCGCGATCACCGCGCGCGTGCGCTCAACCGTCGCCGCCGCCGAATCGCGCGCCGCCATCGCCTGGTCGAGAGTCGACTGCGGCGTGTTGCCGCCGGCGACCAGCATCTTCTGCCGGGTCAGCGTCGAGTCCGCGTTCTTGAGCTGCGCGAGGCCGTTGGCGAGATCGGCCTGCTCGACCGAATCGTCGAGGTTAATCATGAGGTCGCCCACGTTGACGTCGCCTCCGGATTCAAAGCGGATGGCGGTCACGACGCCGGCGGCCTGCGGAGCGATGATGACGCCCTGATACGCGCGCAGCGTGCCGATGGCGGTGAGTTGCGGCGGCCACTTCTCGATCCGCGCCTCCTCGACCGATACGGCCGTCGGCTTCGGCGCGAAGGCGGCGGCCATGAAGCTCTTCACCATGTTCGGCTTGATGACGAACTGGAAGTAGGCGAGCCCGCCGGTCAGCGCCGCGAGCGCCGCCAGCGTCACTACGAACACGACCGGCCGCCTCGCTTTCAGCGGCAGCAGGCGGATGACGAGGAGAAGGGCGAACACCGCGGCCGCCGCCCAGAAGCCGATCGGGTTCGTCGGCGCATGCAGATAGCCGAGCCGCGCCGCTCCGCCGGCCGCAAGCGCCGCCACGCACAAAAGAAGCAAGAGCCAGTTGAACGCGCGTCTCATCGCTGCTCGCGTTTTCCCCGCCGGATCCGCGTCGCAGCGTTCCGCAGGATCGTGATTTTAATCAGGCGGGGGCCTGCGGGCTAGATGGGGCCGCGGACGCAAGCCCCGCCTCTCGCCAGCGGGACATCCCGCAGCTATGGTGTTACGGCCTCAAGCTATCGCCAGATTGGAGAGAAGCGCCCATGACGAAAACCTTCACCCTCGCAGCCCTCGCTCTTTGTCTCGCCGGGGCGCCGACGCTCGCCTTCGCCGCGGACGCTTGCGCCACCCAGGCCATGGACAAGAAGCTCGCGGGCGCCGCCAAGACGAGCTTCATGAAGAAGTGCGAGATGGACGCCTGCAAGGCCCAGGCCGCCGACAAGAAACTGCACGGCGCGGCCGAGACCTCCTTTGTCACCAAATGCGTCAAGGACGCAATGGCGATGTAGCGGCGCTAAGGCGCCCCGTCTCCTCGCCGATACTGCTCGTCGCTGACATGCTCCATCCACTCGACGGCCTTGCCGTCGAGCTTCTCCTGGATGGCGATGTGCGTCATCGCCGTCGTCGGCGTCGCGCCGTGCCAGTGTTTCTCGCCCGGCGCGAACCACACGACGTCGCCGGGCCGGATCTCCTCGACCGGCCCCCCTTCGTGCTGCGCCCAGCCGCGCCCGGCGGTCACGATCAGCGTCTGGCCGAGCGGATGCGTGTGCCAGGCCGTGCGCGCGCCGGGCTCGAAGGTGACGCTCGCGCCGGCTACGCGCGCCGGATCGGGCGGGCTGAACAAAGGATCGATGCGGACCGTTCCGGTGAACCAGTCCGCCGGCCCCTTCGCGGAAGGCTCGGACCCGCTGCGCTTGATCTTCATCGCGTTTCTCCCGCTGCAAATCGCGGTCTATATAGCCTTATCCTTCGGCCGGCGATGAGCGGAGCGCCGCTTCCGCGCGCAGGGCGTCGATGACAAGGCGCGGATCGAACCGCGCGCCGCCGAGATCGTGGCCGGCGCCTTCAATCGCGACGAGCCGCTTCGGCGCCGGGATCGTCGCGGTCGCGCTTTCCAGCTCCGCGATCGAGCCGAACGGATCGGCAGTCCCGTGGACGAAGAGGCACGGAGTCCCGATCCGCGGGAAATGCTGGACGCGCTGCTCGTCGGGCTTCTTTGGCGGATGCAGGGGGTAGGAGAGGAGGAGGAGACCCGAGGCGAGCCCCGGCTCGTCGGCCGCGAGCATGCTCGCCTGCCGGCCGCCATAGGAATGGCCTCCCAGAAGAGTGTCCCCGCGGACGAGGGCGCCGAGCAGGGTCGCCGCCGCCTTCAACCCGGCGCGATCCGCCGCGGATTTCGCCGGCGTCGGCAGGCCGCGCCGCCGCTCTTGGCGGAAGGGGAGGTCGCAGCGCAGGACCGTGAAGCCCGCCGCGGTGAGGGCGTTCGCGAGCTTGACCAAGAGCGGCGCGTTGCAATCCGAGCCGGCGCCGTGCGTCAGCACGATCCCGCGCCCGATGCTTTTTTCGGGGCTGTGCAGGAAGCCGCGGACGCCGGCGCTGGCGAAGGGAGTGATTTCGGATTTCGACTGGCGCATGGTCAAAAAGCGGCGGCATCCCCTCCCATTCGGGAGAGGGGCGGGGGCGAGGGGAATTGTAGGCGCGGGCCTGGCCGCGCCCGACTACAGTCCACGCGCCCCGAACGCGCAAGCTCGCCGCCCCGTTGGATTACCCTGGGCCCGTGAACTTCGCCTTCAGCGCCTCGACCACATTGGGCGGGGCGAAGGGGGAGGGGTCGCCCCCCATCGAGGCGATCTGGCGCACGAGCGTCGCCGTGATCGGCCGCACCGGCGAGGAGGCCGGCAGAAAGACGGTGCGCAGCTCCGGCGCCATGGCGCCGTTCATGCCCGCCATCTGCATCTCGTAGTTGAAGTCGGTCGAGTCGCGCAGGCCCCTCAGGATGAGCGTCGCGCCGGCGCGGCGCGCCGCGTCAACCGCAAGGCCCTCGAAGCTGATCACCTCGAGCGCGCAGCCGGCGCGCTTCAAGACCGGCGCCGCCGCCTCGCGGATCAGCATGAGCCGCTCCTCGACGGTGAAGAGCCCGACCTTGTCGGGATTGGAGCCGACGCCGACGACGATGCGGTCGCAGAGCGCCGCGCCGTGCTGGATGACGTCGAGATGCCCGTTGGTCATCGGGTCGAAGGAGCCCGAGAAGAAGCCGGTGCGCGCCATTGCCTCGCACGCGTAGCCCGCCCTCGGGGCCGCGGCAAGGGCTTAGGCTTGCCGGCCCACGGGCGCAGCGCTTACGGTCGCCGCCTGATCGAACGACGGAACCGCCCCTATGAACGCCGACGAATTGCGCGCGCTTCAGACGCCCTTGAAAGACCGCTACCGCGCCGAGCCTCAAGCGGCCTGCATCACGCTGAAAGCAAGCGGCGAGCTCGATTCGGCGGCGATCGCTTGCAAGGTCGACACCGGGCGCGCGCTGGTCGTGGCCGGCCTCCATCCCGCGACGGGAGGCAGCGGCGCCGAACTCTGCTCGGGCGACATGCTGCTCGAGGCGCTGGTCGCCTGCGCCGGCGTGACCTTGAAGGCGGTCGCGACCTCGATGGGGATTGCGCTGCGTTCGGGCGCCGTGCGGGCGGAGGGCGACCTCGACTTTCGCGGCACGCTGGGCGTCGCCAAGGACGCAGCCGTGGGCTTCACCGACATCCGCCTCGGCTTCGAGCTCGACACGGACGCAAGCCCGGATCAGCTCGACGCGCTCCTCAAGCTCACCGAGCGCTATTGCGTTGTTTTGCAGACGCTGAGGCGCTCGCCGACAATCGAGGCCAAGCTCACGCGGGCGGTGTGACCAGCCTCGTCGCTCGCGTTCACGCGATGAGGCCGGTGACATCAATCGTCACCCGAGGAAGGAGCGCCGGGGAGAGCAGCCCTCCCGTCAGCCGCTCGCGCAACGCATAGGCGCCTTCCTTGGGCTGGCGATAAACCTCGACCGCGGCGCCGAAAAGATCGACGATCCACACCTCGGGGACGCCGAATTTCGCGTAGAGCGGAAGCTTCGTGCTCCGATCGTAGGCGAGCGAGCTTTCCGACACTTCGACGAGGAGGAGGACGTCGGCCGCGCTCGGATGGCTGGCGCGATAGCCGTCGTCTCGCGGCCGCAAAAGCATGAGATCCGGCTGGGGCTCGTTGTAGGCGTCAAGGCGCAGTGGATTCTGGACGCTCACGAGCAGTAAACCATCCGCCACCGCCCGAGCGAAATTGCGCACGAGCCTGTTCGTGATCGCGGCGTGCGGACTGCCGATGGCCGCCATGTCGAAAATCTCCCCGTCGATCAGCTCGACGCGGTGAGGGTCGGTCAGAATGCCGGCCTCCGCCATTCTGTAATAGGCGTCGACGTCAAGCCTGTGCCGTGTCGGCGCGAGCGGACGCTCGAGAATTTCGGCCATAGGTCGTCTCCGAGCATGAAGCTTACGCCTGAGCGATCCTGAGGCCAACCCTTCGAACGGCGCTCGGGCGCCTTGTCGCGCAGGATGTCGAGCGGAACGTCGCGGGCGCGTCGCGTGGCAGGCGGGCAACCGCCCGTCCGGCATCCTAGCCTTGTCGTTGGAGCAGAAGGAGAGGGAGGCGCCAGCTACGTTCGTGCGCGTCGGCTGGCGCTTCAAATTGACCATAGGCTTCCGGAACGCGCGTTCGGCGGAAGGGGCGAGTTCGATCGATTGTGTTGAAAAACCCCGATTTTCGGTTCGATCACAATTGGCGAGGCCACTGACGCGCCCCAAGAAATTTTGGCTGGAGGCCCCGCGGCCTGCACCAGCGATTGCCCAAGGGCGAGCGTCTTAGCCTCGCCACTGGCTCGTTCAACGCCAATCAAACCAAACGCATCGACAAAGCCATTTTTGACGAATGGCCGATTGAGGGGTTTTCTCCGCTCAGGCAGGCACACAGGCCTATTCCAGGGAAGTCTATTGTCCGCTGCCCGGTTTCTTGCCATCCTTGCTCTTGGCACACCAACTGCTGCGACGATCACGATTTCGTCAAGCGTGTGAATACACTTGACCCGTGGAGAGCACCATGAGCAAGCTCAGGGTATATAAATATAAGATACTCGATCCAGTTACCGGCTATGACAAGATAGCAAACCGAATGGGAACAAAGTAATACATACAGCTGATCAACGGAACGGTAATCGATGAAACAGAATTGGAGGTCGATTCAACAAAAGTGGACTCCGCCGGCAAGACCGAACTTCAAGTACCTCAAGAAGACGATGAGTCCTAGGCCACACCTCGACGACTGAAGGTACGCAAGGAGCTCATCGTGACAATAACAGAACTCTCAAAAACCACCCTAACCAAAGCCTACATTGAACACGATCAACAGATATCCAAAAGCGGACACAAAATTGCAACGTGGGTGTATGCAACAGCGCCACTCGCTGCGGCCTATTTCGGAGATATTAAATGGACAATAGCTGTCGGGCTCGCCGTTGTAATTCTTCATATCGTAACTATTGACGCAAGACTATATGGAATGCATCTTAGATTAAACCTAATCACTCAAATGATCTTTAGCCAAATTCCCGGCGATCACGACGAACGCGGCTGTTGAGCCACATAAGAGTAGCGCCTGCGATTACGAGGACTTAGAGCAAGGGGCGTGAATGGTGAAAGCGAAGGCGCCTATTGCCAAGGCAACGGCGATCTAGCGTTACACGTGGCCCCGCCGCGCGTTCATGCGCGGCAGGGTTTTCGCCGCCTCTCCACCCAGCTATCACGAACGGCTAGGAGCCTGTCCGAGTAATACAGAACCTGAGTATTTGGCACAACATATAGTATTACATAGCCAAAACACCCACCGAGTATTGTATGTTTCCTTGAAAAAACCGGTTACTCGGACAGGCTCCTAGTGCAAAAATGTCCGCGTCCCGCCCTTCCGCGACATCCCGCTCAGGCACCGACCGTCAGAATTTAGCGACTAGGGTCTCGCGCCCAGGAGCCGGAGAGTGCGCAAAGGAAGTCCCAACGCCCTGAAACCATTGGCGCGGGTAAAGTTGCGCGCCGGTCGCTGACCGTTTGAGCCGCGTCCGGCAAGCGCGGCTCAGTTCGGTCACTCTGCCTCTTCGTCCTCTTCTGCCTCGCCGATGCGGTCGACCGAGACGACGCGCTCGCCCTCGGCGGCGCGGAACACGATGACGCCTTGCGTCGCGCGGCCGGCGATGCGAATGCCCGTGACCGGCACGCGGATGAGCTGCCCGCCGTTCGTCACCAGCATGATCTCGTCGTTCTCCTCGACCGGGAAGGAGGCGACGAGCGATCCGTTGCGGGCGCTCATCGCCATCGCGACGATGCCCTTGCCGCCGCGGCCCGTGACCCGATACTCGTACGACGAGGTGCGCTTGCCGAAGCCTTTCTCGGACACGGTGAGGATCACCTGCTCGGCCGCGCGCATGGCCTCGAACCGATCGGGTGACAGGTAGGCCGAGCCGTTCGCCTCCGCCGCCTCGGCCTCCGCCTCGACGGCGTCCGCTCCCTCCTCGACCGGTTCGCCGATCTGGGCGCGGCGCTGCTTGAGATAGGCGGCGCGCTCGGCCGGGGTCGCGTCGAAGGAGTCGAGGATCGCAAGCGAAATGACGCTGTCGCCCTCGCCAAGCGCAACGCCCCGCACGCCCATCGAGTCGCGGCCCTTGAACACGCGCACGTCGCCGACCGGAAAGCGGATGCATTGCCCGCGCGCCGTCGTCAAAAGCACGTCCTGCTTCTCTGAGCAGAGCTGCACGTCGACGATCCGCTCGCCCTCGTCGAGCCGCATGGCGAGTTTGCCGGAGCGGTTCACCTGGGCGAAGTCGCTGAGCTTGTTGCGCCGCACCGTGCCGCGGGTGGTGGCGAACATGACGTCGTACGACTCCCACGTCGATTCGTCCTCCGGCAGCGGCATGATGGTGGTGATGCGTTCGCCTTGTTCGAGCGGGAGCAGATTGACGAGCGCCTTGCCGCGCGCCTGCGGCGCCGCGAGCGGCAGGCGCCACACCTTCTCCTTGTAGACCTGTCCGGCCGAGGAGAAGAACAGCACCGGCTGATGGGTCAAGGCGACGAACAGGCGCGCGACGAAATCCTCGTCGCGAGTCGCCATAGCCCCGCGCCCCCTGCCGCCGCGCCTTTGCGCCCGATAGGTCGAAAGCGGCGCGCGCTTGATGTAGCCGCCGTGGCTCACCAGCACGACCATGTCCTCGCGCTGGATGAGGTCCTCGTCGTCCATGTCGGCTTCGCTCTCGAGGATCTCGGTGCGCCTCGGCGTGGCGAAGTCCTGCTTCACCTTGAGAAGCTCGTCGCGGACGATGCCCATAAGCCGCGCGCGCGAGCCCAAAATGTCGAGATAGTCGGCGATCTCGGCCGAGAGCCTTTCCAGCGCCTCGGCGATTTCGTCGCGGCCAAGCGCGGTTAAGCGCGAGAGCCTGAGTTCGAGGATCGCGCGCGCCTGGGCCTCCGAGAGGCGGATCGCGCCTTCGTCGTCGAGGACGTGGCGCGGATCGGCGATGAGCGCGATGAGCGGCGCCATGTCGCGCGCCGGCCACGACCGCTCCATGAGAGCCGCGCGGGCCGCCGCCGAATCGGGCGAGGTGCGGATGAGGCGGATCACCTCGTCGATATTGGCGACGGCGATGGCGAGCCCGACCTGGATATGCGCACTGTCGCGGGCCTTCGCCAGCAGATGCTTCGTGCGGCGCGTGACGACGTCCTCGCGGAAGTCGAGGAAGGCGCGCAGCATGTCGCGCAGCGTCAGCGTCTCAGGCCGGCCGCCGTTCAGCGCGATCATGTTTGCGCCGAAGCTCGACTGCATGGCGGTGAAGCGCCAGAGCTGGTTCAAAACAACATCTGCGACCGCGTCCCGCTTGAGCTCGATGACGATCCGCATACCCTGGCGGTCGGACTCGTCGCGCAAATCCGCGATGCCCTCGACGCGCTTGTCGCGCACGAGCTCGGCGATCCGCTCGATCAGAGTCGCCTTGTTGACCTGATAGGGGATCTCGGTCACGATGAGCGCCTCGCGATCCTTGCGCAATTCCTCGACTTTCACCTTGGCGCGCATGACGATCGCGCCGCGGCCGGTGGCGTAAGCGGCGCGGATGCCGGCGCGACCCAGAATCGAGGCGCCGGTCGGAAAGTCGGGGCCGGGGATCAGCTCGATGAGCTCGTCGAGCGTGATGTCCGGCCGCTCCATCATCGCGACGAGCGCGTCGATCGTCTCACCGAGATTGTGCGGCGGGATGTTGGTCGCCATGCCGACCGCGATGCCGCCGGCGCCGTTGACGAGCAGGTTCGGGAAGCGCGCCGGCAGGACGACCGGCTCCAGCTCCTTCTCGTCGTAGTTGAGCTTGAAATCGACGGTATTCTTGTCGAGGTCGTCGAGCATCTCGAGCGCGAGCCGGTCGAGCCTCGCCTCGGTGTATCGCGAGGCCGCGGGCGGATCGCCGTCGACCGAGCCGAAATTGCCCTGCCCGTCGATGAGCGGCGCGCGCATCGAGAAATCCTGCGCCATGCGGACGAGGGCGTCATAGATCGCCAGATCCCCATGCGGGTGATACTTGCCCATCGTGTCGCCGACGGTGCGCGAGGATTTGTTGTAGGGGCGGTCGGGCGTGAAATTGAGCTCGTGCATCGCGTAGAGGATGCGGCGATGCACGGGCTTAAGGCCGTCGCGGACGTCGGGCAGCGCGCGGCTCACGATCACGCTCATCGCGTAATCGAGATAGCTGCGCTTCATTTCGTCGAGAATGGATACGGGTCGGATGTCGGCCGGCCCCTCGGGCCCGGGCCGGTCGTCGCGGGTGTCGGACAATTCACTACCTCGGAAGGGGACGGGCCAGGGTCTATCCGATTTCGGCCCGCCGCGCCAGTTGCAACACCTGATCTAAGTGGGGATGTTCCGAAGGAAAATCAAGATGTTAGGCGCTTAGAGCGCGGCTCCGGGGACGGGGCGTCGCCGCATTTGGCGCCAGGGCGGCGCCGGCATTGACAGGATGGGGGCGGACGGCGAACCTCCGCCGCAAGCCGCATGTGGCCGCCGCGGCGGAGAGACGCCTCCATGACCATCGCCATCTGGTGCATTTTCATCGCTGCGACCCTGCCCTATGTCGCGTTCAGTTTCGTTAAGGGACTCGACCCGAACCAGCCGCGCTACCGCGTGGGCGACCTCGCTGGGCAGTCGATCCGCGCCTACGGCGCCCACTTGAACGGCCTCGAGACCTTTCCCTGGTTCGCGTCGGCCGTGATCGTGGCGCACATGGTGGGCGGCCCGAGCCGGACCGCCGACGTCCTCGCGATCGTCTATGTCCTTGTGCGCATCGGGCACATGGCGGCCTATATCGGCGGCCGGCAGCCGCTGCGAACCGCCGCATTCGCCGTCGCCCAACTGGTCGCCTTGACGATCTTCGTCTCGCCCCTCTTCTGAGCAGGAAAGCGACCCCTTTTCGGGGCGCGGACACCTTTCAGTGTCCTAATCTCAAGCGGCCTCGCTTACTTCGCGAGCAACGGAAGCGGCGTCGAATCCGTGCGCGGCGGCAGGATCGGATATTCGATTCTTGGCATCTCGCCGGTCAGCGTCTCCAAAAACGCAACGATGTCGTCCTCCTCCTTGGCCGTCAGCGTGGAGCCGAGCTGGGCCGAGTTCATGATGCCGACCGCCTGCTTGAGCGACCAGACCTGCCCGGAATGGAAATAGGGCGCCCTGAGCGCCACGTTGCGCAGCGGGGCCGCGCGGAACACATATTGGTCGCTCGCCGTCTTGCTGACGGTGAAGCGGCCCTTATCGGTGGGGGGGAGAATCTCTGCGCCGGGCGTCTCTACCACGCCGAACGGGAAATAGCCCTGGCCGCCGACATTGATCCCGTTGTGACAGGCGACGCAGCCCTTCGACATGAAGAGCGCGAGTCCGGACTTCTCCTGGTCGTTGAGCGCGTTCGAGTCGCCCTCGAGATACTGGTCGAACTTCGAGGCCGGCGTGATGAGCGTTGCCTCGAACGCCTCGAGCGCTTTGGCGACATTGTCGAAAGTGACCGGGGAGGAATCGTCCGGGAACGCCTTCTTGAACATCTCGACGTAGGCCGGCATCGACGACAGCGCGTTCACGACATGATCCGGCGTCGCGTTCATCTCGACGCTGGCCTGCACCGGGCCTTTCGCCTGCGCCTTGAGATCGGCTGCGCGGCCGTCCCAGAACTGGGCAATGTTGAAGACGGCGTTGTAGACGGTCGGCGCCCGACGCGGTCCCTTCTGCCAGCCATGGCCGACCGAGGTGGGACCGGCGTCCACGCCGCCGGTCGCGAGGTTGTGGCAGGTGTTGCAGCTGATGATCTCGCTTGCGGAGAGGCGCGGATCGAAGAATAGGAACTTGCCGAGCTCGATCTTCTCGTGCGTGACGGCGTTGTTCTTCACCGACGGAACCATCGAGGGAATCGGCTTGAAGTTCTCCTGCGCCTTCTTCATCAGATCGTCGGCCGAAGCCGGCGCCGCGAAGGCAAGAATGGCGGCGAGCGCTCCTCCCAGAACCGTCCGCATGATTTCCTCCCAGAGTTTTCGTTCGAGCGGCGGCGCTTCAGAAGGAAGCGATTAGCCGACGTTTCCAACAATAAACGCAGGCCGCTTTCGCTTGCGATGTGACCGGTTGTCACAAGCTGAACGGCGAAACTCAACAGGACGAAAGTCGATTGCCGCCGAGACAAAAGTAGCGGAGTTGCGCTGAATCAACGCGCGCGGGGCCATGCGCCTCTATAAGGCGGTCATCGCGATCGCGTCACGCGAAAGCGACGCAGCGGCTCAGGGGCCTCGCCGTTCCCCTTGGCTTCTGAGCCGCTCGCTAAAGCGGGAGGAGCAACGTGGTCGCGAGTCTGACGCGGCGGACGTCCTGAAGGCCGCAAGCCCTCAGCGCCCGCCGCTGACGTCGAGAATGGCGCCGGTCACGTAAGACGCGGCGTCGCTCAACAGCCAGATCGCCGCTTCCGCCACTTCCTCCGCCGCGCCCGGCCGCCCCATCGGGGAGGTGCGGCCGAGCGTGTGGGCTCGCTCCGGCTCGCCGCCGCTCGCATGGATTTCGGTGATGATGAGGCCGGGCCGGATGGCGTTGACCCGGACCCCCTCGGGCCCCAGCTCGCGGGCGAGCCCGATCGTCAGCGTGTCGACCGCGCCTTTCGAGCCGGCGTAATCGACATAGAGGTTGGGCGAGCCGAGGCGGGAAGCGGCCGACGACATGAGGACGATCGCGCCGCCGATCCCATTCGCCGACTCGGACATGCGCCGCGCCGCCTCGCGCGCGGTGAGATAGACGCCGAGCACGTTGACCTCGAAGACGCGGCGCATGCGCTCAACCGTCATGTCCACAAGGCGGGCGGTCGGGGCGACGATGCCGGCGTTGCCGACGACGCCGGTCAGCGTCCCCAGCGCGTGCGTCGCCTGGTCGAAAATCGCGATCACGTCCGCCTCGTTGGAGACATCGCCCTTGAGCGCGACCGCCCGACCCCCGTCCCTGGCGATGGCCGCGACGACCTCAGCCGCCGCGTCCTCGTCCTCGCGGTAATTGACGCCGACCGACCAGCCGCGCTTGGCGGCCAGCAGCGCGATCGCGCGGCCGATGCCGCGCGAGGCGCCGGTGACGAGGAGAGCTTTGGCTGCCTGGTTGTTCACGGGAGCGCCGTCGCCACGTTCTGGGACGCGATCCGCATATTTCCCCCCGCTTGCGGCGTCATGTCCGAGCCGTCTTCAACCCTTCGGCCGCGCCCCGTGGATACGCAAGGCGCCTGAGCCGTCCCCGGCGAGCAGACTATCACTCGAAAGGAAATTCCGTAAACGGGGACCTTTAGAGGACCGCCTCGATGTCGAGGGCGAGCAACTCGGGCTTGTCGGTCGGCGCGTAGCGGCGAACGACATTGCCCTTGCGGTCGACAAGGAATTTCGTGAAATTCCACTTGATCGCCTGGGTGCCCAAAAGCCCCGGCGCCGCCGTCTTAAGCGTCTTGAACAAGGGGTGCGCATTCTCGCCGTTGACGTCGGTCTTGGCGAACATGGGGAAGCTCACGTCGTATTTGAGCTTGCAGAAATTGGCGATCTCGGTTTCGTCGCCCGGCTCCTGATGGCCGAACTGATCGCACGGGAAACCGAGCACCGCGAACCCGCGCGAACTGAACCGCCGGTGCAACTCCTCGAGCCCCGCGTACTGGGGCGTGAATCCGCATTTGCTCGCCACGTTCACGACGAGCAGCGCCTTGCCCTTGAAGTCGGCGAGCGTCTCGTCCTTGCCGTCGATGGTTTTCAGCGGGATGTCGGGGGAAAGTGGCATAGCGAACCTCTAGCGGCCGGAAAGAAGAAAGGCCGCGAAAGCGGCCTTTCCATTTTTTCGGCCTTTGTTTGGGGGCTAAACGGTCGCCAATCGGCGGCGCGCGCGGGCGCCGATCACGCCCAGGCCAACAAAACCAGCGATCATCATCGTCCAGGTAGATGCCTCCGGGACCATCATCAGCGACACATTGGTGATCTCGTTGCCGTAAGACGGAAGACCGCCCATGCCGCTCGTGTCTTGCGACACAAACTCGAGTCTTTCGGTCGAAGATGTCGCCTGCACGAGGAACGAATTCGGCGTCCAAGAACCGATCGAGTCGCCGTTGGTGGTGAGGAGCTGGCCGCCGAAATAGACGTCGAGAAAGTCGGGGCCACCGCTCGTGCGTCCGCCGTAGAGGTAAGCGAGATTGTACCACGCGCCGGGAGTCAGTCCGCTGATGTCCTGGTAGTCATCGCCAAAAGTGTTTGCGTTCACCTCCAGGTTCTGGCAGCCCGCGTTGGCGCAAGGCAGTCCGTAGTTGTTTGGGGAATTCCCGATCTCTATCCCGTCGTTGGCGCTGACCCAGCCGTTGATGCCCGGAGAGTAGACGTTCCAGGTTCCAGCCTGATCGGGGGTCGAGAAGTCCCCGTCCGAAATCAGGTTCGTGGCCGCGAACGCCGCCGGTCCCGCCAGCAGAGTCGCAGCCGCGATGACGCCGCGCAGAAAGTTTGCGTTCATTTTGATTTCCCCTTGTGAAACAGACTTTGAACGATCACTTAAGCTCTAATTTATCGCAAACGATTAAGTACAAGTCAATGGAGCCGCTCGTTTCAAGGCGGTTTCGGCCGGCAAATCGGGTATTAAAACTGCGCGCCGACAGGCAACTTCGACAGAACCGATTCGCCATTCCGGGTAAAGCTTTAAGTCGAGTTGACAGTGTTTCAGAATGACTACAGCCTTTCCGGCGCGCCGCTCCCGCACATCGCTCCCCCTTGCCCCACATCGGCCGCCCGCCGACGCCCTTGCCGCGCGCCGTTCCTCCCGTGATAGACGGGCGCCATGCAGAACGACCCCTTGTCGCATGGCCTCTGGGAGGCGACGGCCCCGCCGGCGCCGCCGACTGTGCCGCTCACCGGCGAAGTCAGAGCCGACGTCGCCGTCGTCGGCGGCGGCTATACCGGCCTCTCGACGGCGCTGAGACTCGCCGAGGCGGGGACGAAAGTCGTCGCGCTTGAGGCGGTCGAGATCGGTTATGGCGCGGCGGGGCGCAATGTCGGCTACGTCAACGCCGGCATGTGGGTGATGCCAAGCGTCATGCTGAAGGCGCTCGGCCCCGATTACGGCGAGCGGGCGCTGGCCCTGCTTGGCGATTCGCCGCGCGTCGTCTGGGAGACGATCGAGAAACACGCCATCGACTGCGATCCGGTGCGCAACGGCACGCTCTATTGCGCCGCCGATAGCGCCGGCGTCGAGGAGATCAAGGAGCGCGAGCGGCAATGGCTTCAGCGCGGCGCGCCGGTCCGTGCGCTCAACCGCGCCGAGACCGCGACGCGGGTCGGCTCCGACGCATATCGGGGCGCGCTCCTCGATATGCGCGCCGGGACCATCCAGCCGCTCGCCTACGCTCGCGGTCTCGCCCGCGCGGCGATCGCCGCCGGCGCGGATATCCACACGCAAAGCCCGGTGCGGGCGGCGAAGCGGACGGGCAGGACGTGGACTTTGGAGGCGGGCGCGGGAATCGTGGTCGCCGACTGGGTGGCGGTGGCGACCGAAGCCTATGGCGGCGCCCCATGGCCGCAGGGCAGGCGCGAGCAGATCCTTCTGCCGTACTTCAATTTCGCGACCGCGCCGCTCGGCGCCGATCTCAAGGCCTCGATCCTGCCTGGCCGCGAGGGTTGCTGGGACACGCGCAAGATCATGAGCTACTTCCGCCTCGATCGCGACGGGCGGCTTGTATTCGGCAGCCCCGGCGCTTTGCGCGGGACGGGTCTTTCCGTCCATCGCGCCTGGGCGAGGCGGGCGTTGCGAAAACTCTTCCCCGCGATCGGCGAGCCTCATTTCGAGCATCAGTGGTACGGAATGATCGGCATGACGAAGGACGCGGCGCCCCGCTTCCATCGCCTGGACGAGAGAGTTGTGACCTTCTGCGGCTACAACGGACGCGGCATCGGGACCGGCACGGTTTTCGGCCGTGTGCTCGCCGACCATATCCTGGGCCGGATCGCGGAGAAGGACCTGCCGCTGCCGGTCACCGCCCCGGACAAGCCCGCGCTGCCGTCTTTGAGGGAGGCCTATTACGAGGTCGGCGCGCAGATCGCGCATCTGGCCGGGGCGCGGCTGTAAAGCCTTCGTCCTTACGCTTTCGTGGACGCTGCTCACAAACCGCTGAATCTGTAGAGACAAGCGCTAAAATACCTTGGAAAGTCGTATTTGTTGACGCGGGAAAACAAAAGTCCCTGACGCGCCCGTCTTGATTTCACCACCATCAAGGGGTAGGGGCGACGACATCGATGTGATCGGACGACGATTTGGTTTCGTGTCTCTAGATGCGGGCCGGCGAAACCTTCTGCACCGATAGCGGCGCCCGCCTCCCGGGACCGTTCGACTAACCTCCCCACTACAGGAACTTTCTATGGCTACCGGAACCGTCAAATGGTTCAACGCGACCAAGGGATTCGGCTTCATTCAACCCGACGACGGCGGCAAGGACGTTTTCGTCCACATCAGCGCCGTCGAGCGGGCTGGCTTGCGGGACCTCAACGAGGGCCAGAAGCTGGCCTACGACATCGTCGCCGATAAGCGCACCGGGCGCTCGGCGGCGAGCAACCTGAGGGTCGCCTGAAGCTCGCTCGACCTTATGTCCGATACAGCCCCGGCCGTTTGGCCGGGGCTCTTGTTTTGGTGGGTTGGGGAGGAACGCGACTGACAAGCCACGATCGGTTGATGACCGCTTTCGCCACGCCGCGAATGCCCCAGAATCGCCAGAACCGGTCGTCGGGCTTCGCAACTTTCCAGGCGTCCCGAGACCAGTGGGCGCTGCTCTATAAGTCCGTCAGCGCCGACTTCGCCACTCGGCAGGCGTTCGACCAGACATCCGCCGGAACGCCCGCGTGAACGAGCTCTGGTCGGGAAAGGCCAATGCGAACGCGATATCGGCGATCGGCGCGTCGCCAACCTCGAGAAAGTGGCGCGCCCGCGAGAACCGCACATCGTCGACGACCGTCCTGCAGCTTGCGCCTTCCGACTTGAGGCGGCGGAACAACTGCCGGCGCGACATGCCAAGCGCGTCGGCGAGAGCCGCGGCGTCCACCGGTTTTAATCCCAATCGAATAGCGACCTGCCGCCTCACGAGTTCGGAAAAGGGCGCCGTCGCGATCTCGAGGCGTCGCGACTGACGGCGATGCTCCTCGCGCGCAACCTGCCTCGTCAGCCAGTCCGCCGAGAAGAGCACCGCGTCCTCGGTCGCCGAAAACCTCACCGGCGCGCCGAAGAAATCGTTGAACGGCCGCGGGTCCGCAGGCGCCCGCCGGCTGAGATGAACGTCTTCGGGCGTCCAGTCTTTCCCGCAGAGCCATTGCATGAAACGAAAGATGATGCCTGTCGCGCCCTCGAGGACGAAGTTCGCGCCAGCGAAGTCGGAGTTGCGAAGATCGAAACCCAACGTCGCGATCCTGTCATGCACCGACAAGGTCGGATAACCCGCCAGGGTGTTATATTGAAGCAGTCTTACGAGGTTCCGGACCGCCGTGCCGACATCGGGACCCTCCGCTGCAAGTTCGCCGACGAGGCCGAGGCCGCCCGGTCGGAAATTGGCCACAACGAGCAGGCCTATGTCTTCCCGCTCGGTCGCACGCGCCGCGTGAGTGAAAAGCCTCCCGAGATCCGCGACGCCGATCCGATTTTCCGGGTGGCTGTAAAGCCGGATATCGACTTCGGCCGCATCGAAAACCGCCTCGGCCGATTGGCCATGAGATCGTATGACGTCGGGTAGGGAATAAGACGAGCCGGTTCGGAAGCTTGTGGTGTGGCTCGTCGCCGTCCCGTTCATGAGCGCCTCGCGCAGACGGAAGATCGTTCGAACCGAGCCGCCACGCATGGCACGAATTGTCAATACCGGGATGACGCCGGGACGTAGGCTTAAGTTGCTCCCTTTTTTATGTGTTCAGCAGAGGAGGAGGCTCGATGTTGAAGTGTCGCCTAAAACCCTTCCCCATCATCGCCGCGCTGGTCGCTGTCATCGCGTTCGGAGCGGCCGAAGCATCGGCGCAGCAGACGATAGGAACGCCGGGCGCGCCCGGAGCGACCACCACCATCGACGGCAGATATCTGCCGCCGCAGCCGCAGCCATTCCGGGGCGAGATCAACACCAACGCCCAACAATCGAAGCCCTATTGGCCGGAGCTCGTGACGCCGCCCAAGGGCGCGCCGAACATCCTGCTCATCATGACGGACGACGTTGGGTTCGGCGCGCCGTCGACCTTCGGCGGCGTCATCCCGACGCCGACGCTGGATCGTATTGCCAACATGGGCCTGCGCTACACCCGGTTTCACACCACGGCGCTCTGCTCGCCGACGCGCGCGGCGCTGCTCACCGGCCGCAATCACCACTCGGTCGGGACCGGCGTCGTCGTCGACCAGGCGACCGGATATCCCGGCTACGACAGCGTCATTCCGAGCAACGCGGTCGCCATTGGCGAGATCCTGCGGCTGAACGGCTACGACACGTCGTGGTTCGGCAAGGACCACAACACGCCCCAGTGGGTCACAAGCCAGGCCGGCCCCTTCACCGATTGGCCGACCGGACCGATCAAGGGCTTCGACTACTACTACGGGTTCATCGGCGACGACACGAGCCAGTGGCAGCCCAACAACCTGTTCCGCAATACCACGCCGATCGAACCCTATCTCGGCCATCCCGGCTGGAACCTGACCACCGCGATGGCCGATGAGGCGATCCAGCGCATCAAGATGCTGAACGAGGTCCAGCCGGACCGGCCGTTCGTGATCTATTACGCGCCCGGCGGCACCCATGCGCCGCACCATCCGACGCCGGAGTGGGTGAAGAAGATCAGCGACATGCACCTGTTCGACGACGGCTGGAACAAGCTGCGCGACACGATCTTCGCCAACCAGAAGAAGCTCGGCGTGATCCCCGAGGACGCGCAACTGACCGCCTGGCCGGACAGCCTGCCGAAATGGGATACGCTCGATCCCGAGTCGAAGAAACTGTTCATCCGCCAGGCCGACGTCTACGCGGCCTATCTCGCCTACACCGATCACGAGATCGGTCGGGTCGTGCAGGCCATCGACGATGCGGGCAAGCTCGATAACACGCTCGTCATCTATATCAGCGGCGACAACGGCGCGAGCCCGGAAGGGACGCTGAACGGCCTCTATAGCGAGTTCGCGATTCTGAACGGCGTCCACCCGACGGTCGCCGAAAACATGAAGTTCTACGACGCGTGGGGTACCGACCAGACCTATCCGCATTACGCGGTGCCGTGGGCCTGGGCGCTCGATACGCCCTATCAGTGGACCAAAGAGGTGGCATCGCATTTCGGCGGCACGCGCAACGGCATGGTCATGGCCTGGCCCGCCCGGATCAAGGACGCCGGGGGCATCCGCAATCAATTCCACCACGTGATCGACATCGTGCCGACCATCCTCGAAGCGGCCAAAATTCCGGCGCCGGAAATGGTCAACGGGGTCGCCCAGAAGCCGATCGAAGGTGTGAGCATGGCCTACACCTGGGACAAGGCCGACGCCGCCGCGCCGGGCCGGCGGACGACGCAATATTTTGAGATGTTCGGCTCCCGCGCGATCTACCACGACGGGTGGATCGCCTCGGCGCCCCCCGTCATCGCGCCTTGGGCGCTGACGCTGGCGCCGCCGCCCGCGGACGTCATGAACGGCTTCAAATGGCAGCTCTACGACCTCACGAGGGACTGGACGCAGGCCGACGATCTTGCTGCGAAAATGCCGGACAAGCTCCGCGACATGAAGGAGCTGTTCACGATGCAGGCGACGAAATACAACGTCTTCCCGCTCGACGACCGTCTGCTGCCCCGGTTCATCGGACCGAAGCCGAGCTACA
>DATJXI010000385.1:0-7331 GCA_035500275.1 Roseiarcus sp.
GGCGGGCGGATCGGCGACGCCGCCCTGGGCGCCCGCCTCCTCACCACAGCGGACGAATTAGAGGCGCGCGCCATCGCCGAGGAACTCGACCGGCTCAACCGCGCCCGCCAGCAGATCGAGATCGCCGCGCTTGCGGAAGCCGAGGCCGAGGCGCTGCTGGCGCTCGGGCTTGAAGAGAAGGGCGCGGCGGTTGTCGTTGCGGGCGACGGGTGGCCGCCGGGCGTCGTCGGCCTCCTCGCCGCGCGGCTGAAGGAGCGCTTCGAGCGGCCGGCCTTCGCGCTGAGCCTTAACGGGACCCACGCGACCGGCTCCGGCCGCTCCATCGCCGGCGTCGATCTCGGCAAGGCGGTGCGGGCCGCGGTCGAGGCGGGGCTGCTGGTTAAGGGCGGGGGCCATGCGATGGCGGCGGGGGTGACGCTCCAGAAGGACCGGCTCGGCGAGCTTCGGGCCTTCCTCGAGGAGCGGCTGGGCGACGCGGTGGCGAAGGCGCGCGCGGCCAACGGCCTCGCGGTCGACGCGGCCATGACCGCGGCCGCCGTGACGCCAGCGCTCGCCCACAAGCTGGAAGCGGCGGGTCCTTACGGCTCGGGCAATCCCGAGCCCGTGTTCGTCCTGCCGCGCCACCGGGTGGCGGACGTCATGTCGGTCGGCGCCGATCATTTGAGGGTGCGGGCGGTCGCCGCCGACGGCGCGGCGGTCGAGGCGATGGCCTTCCGCGCCGCCGGCAAGAAGCTCGGCGAAGCGCTCATGCGCATGAAGGGCGCGCCGGTCCATCTTGCGGGGACGCTGGGCGTGAGCCTCTACGGAGGACGGGAGCGGGCGCAGCTGAGGGTTGTCGACGTGGCCGAGGCGGCGGGGCGGTAGGGCGTCAAAGCAGGCTTGAGCTGAGCGTATTCCTAAGCCACCTGCGCCTCGGGATAATCGCGCGCGAGCGCTTCGATCAGCGCGCCGCGGTTCGCGTCGAAAAATGCGTCGTGCAGCTTGAACAGGCGCTCGCGGTAGCCGACCGTCTCCTCGCGAACGAGTTCAGCCGTCCAGGCCGGGTCGCGGTCCTCCCTGAAGGCGGCCAACGTGTTCTCAACCACTTCGAAGAGCTTGGCGTTGGCAACGCGCGTCACGTCCCGAATCGCCTTCTTGTAGGCCCGAAAGCCCGGCAGCGGCGGAAAGAGCCGCTCAAGCACCGCGATCTCGGTGTTGGCGCATTGCAGTTGCGGCGTCAGCGCCTCGACGCCGTGGATCCAGCCGGACACATGCACCATCCGGTTCAGCGCATGAAACAGTTCCTCGATGCGCGGGTCGAGGAAATCGTAGTCGGGGTTGACGATGTCGCCCTTGAAACGCCCTTGGCGGATGAGCGTCTCCTTGATTGGCGTTCCGTCATAGGGGACCATGCGGCAGAAGGAGGCGGGCGCCGTGCCGTCGCCGACAATCGTGCGGAGGAATTTGAGGCTATCCGCGATCGTCTCGAAGGTCGAGGACGGGTCGAACAGCATGAAGCCGTATTCGAAGTGGAGGCCGAGGCTTTTGAGCGTCGCGACCGCCTTCAGATTCTCCTCGACCGTGATCTCCTTGTTGAGCGTCTCGAGCCCGTTCTCGCTGCCGGATTCGAGGCCCATGTAGACGACGCAGAGCCCGGCGTCGCGCATGCGCGCCATGAGCTCGGCCTCGACCGCGTCGGCGCGGCAATTGATCTTCCAGATGACGTTGCCGACAAGGTTCTGGACGTAGAGCTCGTCCACGAAATCGTTCGCCCACTTGCGCCATTTCGGCCCGTAGAGCGGGAAGTCGTCGTCCTGGAACAGGAAGACCCGGATTTGCCGCTCGTCGTAGAGCGCGCGCATCTCCTCGACGACCGCGCGCGGCTTGCGGGTGCGCACGATCTTGCCGGGCGCGGTGCGGTAGTAGACGTGGATCGAGCAGAACGAGCAGGTGCGGATGCAACCCCGGCTGGCGACGATCGGCATGGCCTTGCGCCCGACCATCGTCATGGGGCGGATGTCGTTGCGGTCGGGGTAGGGCAGCTCGTCGAGATCGTGGAGGAGGGGGCGCATCGGATTGGCGACGATTTTCGGCCCGTCCCGGAAGGCAAGGCCCTGAACGCCGCGCCATTCGGCGCCGAGGCTCAGCGCGTCGGTCAGCTCCAGCAGAGTGAGCTCCCCTTCGAAGAGCACGATGCTGTCCATCTCGGGGATAAGCTGGAAGGCGTGGGCGTGGCTCAGGCTCGGAAAATGCCCGCCCATGGTGAAGTGACAGGAAACGCCGGCGTCGCGCAACATGCGCACGAGGCGCGCGAAGCGCTCGACATAGAACTGGAAGATGAGCGAGAAGCCGATGAGAACAGGCGCGCTCGCGCGCGCGTGAGCCACGATGACGTCCGGGTCCTGGTCGAAGTCGAAGACGTCGACGCTATAGCCATGCTGCTTCAGCACCGCCGAGAGGTAGCCGAGACCGAGGTTCGACTGCTCCTGGAATCCGATCAGCGCCACGGGCCGCGAGGCGTCCCGCGGCGCGGCGCGATAGGCGGCGATGCTGGCCGCCTTCGACTGGGTGCTCGATGAAGTTGAAGGAGCGCCGGTCATCGGATCCCTCCTTGAGGCTCATAGCCGCGCTCGGCGAGCGCGGACGGCGCGGTCAGGAAAGATAAATCGGAGCGCAAACCGCCCCCAGTCCTGAGAGTGAAGGACCGGGGGCGGCGCGCCCCGCCCGCCCCTATGTCCCCGCCCGAAAGCCGCGCGTTCCGGCTCTCAGCGCTTGCGCGCCAGTATTTCCGCCTGGCGGTTGAGCGAATTCAGATGCGCCTGAAGGATTTCCTTCTGCGCGTTGATCTGCTCGAGGATGAGCTGGTGTTTAATCTGCTCGTCCACCGCCTCGAACCACCACGGCGGACCGGGATCGTAAATCGGAATCCGCCACCACTGCGCGCTGAGGCTAGCCGCGGCAGCGTCCTTTGGATTGCTGGCCATTGCGTTTCCTCCCAACTCGTCGCGCTCGGCGCAATTTTTTGCGTGAGCCGAAGTATAGACAAAAAAACGCCGCTACACCGTGACCAATATTGAAGTGTAGCGCTTCGCACCTATCCATTTTACTCTAATGATACCTCGCCACAACCCGATTGTCAACCATTCGCCAAAGGCTGGACAGACTTTTCCCCTCGAAATCGCATCGTCATAGGTTGTTTACGGCGAAAAACAACCTTTGTTGACTGCCATTTTTCTTAGAATTGATTCTTCCGAATTTTACCGGCGCTGGCGCGGATTTCGCAAATTGCGCGATCACCTTCGGCTTCCTTTTCGGGCGCCGGCAAGGACTACGCAGCCGCGACCAAGGCCCTCGACGAGATCACGACACGGAACCACGAACTATTACAGGGCCTTTGCGACGGCTGACGCGCGCGAAGCGAACAATCTGAAAAACGCCGATCCCCCTTAGGTCACGAAGCGCCCTCGAACACGATCTGATCGGCCCATTTGCGGGCCGCCTCGCGCTGCGCGGAGTTACGCACCGTCCAGGCCATGACCGGCAGGCCGTGCAGCTCCTTCACGAAGAAAGGCGTCGCGTGCGGCAGATGGTCCACGTTGAAGGAGAGGAAGTCGGGCTCGCAGCGCATGAGTTCTTCCCAGTCGGCGAAGCCGCGCTTCTGCTCGGCCGTGAGGAAATCCCAGTAGGGGTCGTCGTAGGAGCCCTCCGCGACGATCCCAACCGGGCAGGGGCGCCCGGGGGGGCCGAGGTTCGGCCAGCGCAGCCGCAAATAGGCGACGAGACGCGGGTCGAAGCTCTTGAAGGCGAGCCGGCCGTCGTAAGCTGCCGCGAGCGCCGCCGCGCGGTCGCCCATACGACAGTCGAAATCGAACCGGCTCTTGAGCTCGCAGATGACCGGAGTCCGCCCGGCGACATGCGCCAAGAACTCGGCGAGAGTTGGCGGCGACGCGCCGTCGCCGCGGATGCGCGCCTTGCCGATCTCGGCGGCCGTCTTATCGGCGAACGCGCCGCTTGCGTCGGTGAGGCGGTCGAGGGCCTCGTCGTGGAAGACGAAGGCCTCGCCGTCGGCGCTGATCCGCGCGTCGCACTCGAGGGCGAAGCGGGCCTCAATCGCGGCCTCAGCGGCGGCGAGCGTGTTCTCGATGCGGCCCTTGGCCGCGTCGTGCAGCCCGCGATGGGCGATCGGCCGCGCGACGAGCCATTCGGGCGCGTTAAGCCGTCTCAAAACGACGTCTCGAACACGGCCTCGACCTCGGCCAATGCGTTCATCGGCAGATGCGCGACGCCGACTGTGGTGCGCGCGTGGCGCCCGCGCTCCCCAAAGACCCTGGCCATGAGGTCCGAGGCGCCGTTCATCGCCTGGGGCAGGGCGTCGAAGCTCGAGTCGACTGCGAAAAAGCCGCCGAGCCGCACGACACGCACGATCCTGTCGAGATCGCCGAGCGCCGCCTGCGCCTGGGCGAGGATGTTGATCGCGCAGCGCTCCGCCGCCTCGCGCGCCGGCTCGATCGGCGATTCCGGGCCGAGCTTGCGCGTGTGCCGCTCGGCAAGCGCTCCGTCCGGCCCTAACGGAAGCTGTCCGGAGATCCAGAGCTGGGGCAGGGCGCCAGGGGCCATGCCGCTCGTCCGCACGAAGGGGACGTAGTTGGCGACCGGCGCGGCGGGCTTCGGCAGGACGATGCCCAGTTCGGCGAGGCGCTTGGCGGTCTGGCTCATTGGGGCAGGGTCGTTTCAAGCTCGAATTTAGAACGCTGCAGTTGTACTCTCGCTCAGCGCTTCCAGCGAGCCCTCTCCGGCCGCCATTCCTTCGCCGCCGGCCCGAACTTTCACGTTATCGCGACGCGCTCGCCCCATCGCGCGCTTGTTTTTGCCGCCCCCGACGCTTAGGTTCTGCGGCAATTGAAGACGCGCCGCAGGGCCAAGGTCACACGGCGCCCTCAAATCCGGGAAAACGGCCATGGGTAGCCTGAGCATTTGGCACTGGATGTTGTTCGGCGCGGTGGCGCTGCTCTTGTTCGGCGGCAAAGGCAAGATCTCCGACCTCATGGGCGACGTCGCCAAGGGCGTGAAGTCGTTCAAGAAGGGGCTTGCTGACGACGACGAGGCGAAACCCGCCCCGACGCCCGCCGCCAATCCCCAGCCCTCGATCGAGAATCGGGTCGGCGTCGAGGCCAACGACGTTCACAAGGTCGGCTGAGCCTCAAGGCTTCCTGACCTGAGCGGGGAGCGCGTTCGGCGGCTCCCCTGACTTTCGTTTCGCCGGACCCTCGATGTTCGACTTCGACATTGGCAAGCTCATGGTGGTGGCGATCGTCGCCCTTGCGGTGATTCCGCCCAAAGACTTGCCGCGCGTCATGCGGACCGTCGGGCAGGTCGTCGGCAAGATGCGCCGTATGGCGGCCGAATTCCAGGGCCAGTTCATGGACGCCATGCGCGAGGCCGATCTGGAGGGCGTGCGCAAGGAGCTTGAGGCGCTCAACGAGAAGGCCAAGGTTGAGGCGGATCTCGACAGCGTCCGCAAGGAGCTTGAGGCCATCAACGAGAAGGCGAAGCGCGAGGCGGCCTTCGATCCCGCCGCGGCGATCCGCGACGAAGTGAGGCGCGCCGACGAGGAGCGCCCCGCCATCGGGAGCTCGGAGGTCGCGCTCGACGCGCCCCGGCCTGAAGCCGCCGCCGAGCCGCAAGCGCTTCCGCTCGAGCCGCAGCCGCCCGCTGCCGAGCCGTCGCCAGCCAATCAGAGCGCGGCCGAATGAGCCAAGAGGACATCGACGCCACCAAGGCGCCGTTGATGGACCATCTGATCGAGCTGAGGGCGCGGCTGATTCGCTCCCTCTACGCGTTCTTTGCGGCCTTTCTGGTCTGCTTTTACTTCTCGCGCACGATTTACAACATCCTGACCGAGCCTTATGTGCACGTGGTCGGGCCCGAGAAGGCGACGCTGATCGCGACGCACTTCCTCGAGCAATTCTACACCAACATCCGCCTCAGCATGTTCGGGGCGGCGGTGATCGCCTTCCCGATCATCGCGACGCAAATCTACAAGTTCGTCGCGCCCGGCCTCTACCGGAACGAGCGGCAGGCGTTTCTGCCCTATCTCATCGCGACCCCCGTCTTCTTCTTCTTCGGCGCGCTGCTCGTCTATTTCGCGGTGATGCCGCTCCTCATCCGCTTCTCTGTGTCGCTGCAGCAGGTGAACCAGCCGGGCCAGGCGACGATCGAGCTTCTGCCCAAGGTGAGCGAGTATCTGTCGCTCATCATGACGCTCATCTTTGCGTTCGGAATCGCCTTCCAACTGCCTGTGATTCTGACCCTATTGGGCCATGTCGGCATCATCGACTCGGCCTATCTCGTGCGCATGCGGCGCTACGCGATCGTGGCCGTCGTCGGCATCGCGGCGATCCTGACCCCGCCCGACCTCATCAGCATGTGCTCGCTCGCGCTGCCGATGCTGGCGCTCTACGAGGGCGCGGTGATCGCGGTGCGGTTCGTGGAAAGGCGTCGCAACGCCCCAGCCGCCGCCCCGTCCAACGCCGGAACCTGAGCCGATTTAGCCCGTCAGCGAAGGGAGGTTGAGGTGCTGCTCGACCCGGCGCACGCGCGCCTCGAGGTCGCTAATGAGCACGCCATGGCCGACGACGGTCGTGTGGTAGTCGATGACCGCGCGGCGAAGCCCCACGATCTGCTCGCTGAGATCCTTCCGCGTCGTCAGGATGTCGGAGGCGACGTCGGCTCGCAGGCTGTTCATCTCGGCCCGGAGCTCGGCGCGAAGCCCATCGACATCGGACTTGGTTGCGAATTCTTTGACCTCCGCGCGAACCTCCCCAAGTTCCGCGCGCATCTCCCGCAGAATCCGCAGAATTAGACTTTCGGGCTCGGCCATAGACAGTTCTTACCGCGTGTTCTTTCCCCGGGGAAGTCGAGACGAATATGTCGCTGACAAGGTTTCTCCGTTGATAATTGAGACGATGCTAACACCTCCCCGGCCCGGCGCAAAAACCCGAGGCATGAGGCCGCGCGACATCCTCGCCGCGATCGGCGTCGCCGTCGTCTGGGGCCTCGCCTTCATCGCCATCAAGGTCGGCGTCGGGGAAACCTCGCCGCTCATGCTCTCCGCGTTGCGTTTCCTTTTCGCCGCGATTCCCTTCGTCTTCCTCATCAAGCCGCCGAACGCCCCGGTTTGGACCGTCGCCCTCTACGGCCTTCTCATCGGCCTCGGGCAGTTCGGCCTTCTCTTCCTCGCCATCCACGAAGGCTTTCCGGTCGGGCTCGCCTCGCTCGTCATCCAGGCGCAAGCCTTCTTCACCATCGCCCTCGCGTGGATTTTCCTGCACGAAAACCCGCGCCGCATCCAG
>DATJXI010000386.1:0-12510 GCA_035500275.1 Roseiarcus sp.
CGAAAACCGAGGTTTCTATCGAACATTATGACGTTATCGTCGGCGAAAACGGTATAAAACATTTCTTTGAATCGTTCTATGCTTTCTCGTAGAAAGGCAACATTATTTCGATTTTCCACCTTGAAATAAAACATCACGACCTTCAGTTAAAAAGAAGCGGATTCGTCACCGGGCCGGTTTCGATTAAAGATACTCTCGGCAGGCGGCAACGATAACGTCCAGCGATCGGCTGTCGCGACGTGTGCGGAGCTCGCTTGCCGCTCTCATTGATGCCTCTCTCCGGCCCGAATCCCGCAAAGTCGCTTCGATCAGCCCGCGCAGCGCCTGCGCAGGAGGGGGCGGCGTCGTCGGAACGGGCACCGCGACCTTGAACTGATCGAGCCCTCGTGCGGTGATCGAATGCTCGAGATTGACCGGGAGGATGATTTGGGGAACGCCCGCCATCAAACCCGCGTAGGCCGTGCCGAGTCCTCCATGGTGGATTAGCACCGAAGTCCGCGGCAAGACTGTACGTAAGTCCGCGGGCGCTTCGTATACATGGACATTCGTCCCACATTTTTGGGCTACGCGCGCGGGGTCTACGCCGCCGACATAAATCGCCGACTGGCAATCCAAGGCCGTCAGGGCGTCAAGCAGAACGTCAAGGGCCGGATGGTCCTTTTGCATGTAACAGAAGACAGCCGGACCTCGGCGTCGAAGCGATTCGTTGGCTTCCGGGATGTCCGGAACATTGAACGGCCACAAAGGGACATCCGAACGCGCTTCGCCGTAAGGATCGAATTCGGCGAGGGTGCTGACGAAAGTCCGCTCCCCCTGAAACAAATCTGAAAAGAAATCGACGCGAGGCCTTTTGAAAGTCGCGCAAACTCTGTTCACGGCCGCGAGCAACAAGAACTCATGGATTCGACTCTCAGGCGGCACGGCGAGATCCCACGGACGCATTGGGGGGAGGAGTTTACCCGCTGGCGGGACTGTGTACCCGTTGCCCAGGACGACGGTCGGGATTTGGGTGCGGCTTGCCAATCGCAGAGTCGGCGCAAAATCGGAGACGATCACCCGTGGCTCGATTTCCGTAAGCACCTGGCGCCAGTTCTGAGCCACGCGTTCCAGGTCCCGAACCTGATGATAGCCGAACAATTGCATCACATCCGCAAATGTACGGGTTGGAGCGGCTCGGGCTTTCGGGTCTCTTGGCGGACTCCAGAACAATCCTGTTCTGATCTTTACCCCTGGGCCCAGAGCGCGACGAACGACCGAGCCAAGCTCGATTTGAGGAAGAGCGAAAACCAACTCATTGCCCTCGAGCAGACGCTTTGCTGCGGCGAGAAGGCGATTTAAGTGTCCCAATCCGGCGCCGAATTCATAGGCAAACAAAACTCTCGCCATTCGCCGCAAACCATTTCAGGCAGGCGACCGCTCGTTCCCGCCATTCGATTTCCCTGACAGGTTGGTAGGAACTTTTCGCCTGCGCTAAGCGCTATCTCTCGTGGGCCGCGCCTGACACCATCTCGCGAAGCGGCGACAACAGATACTCGATCACACGCCGTTTTCCGGTGCGAATCTCGACCGTCGCCGTCATGCCCGGCGCAAGAGGCACCTCCCTCCCTTCCACCAACAAAGACTGCTTCTCAAGTTTAACGCCAGCCTCGTAGACAAGGTTCTGTGTTTTTGGCGTCGTATCCAGCGATGATCCATTTTGACTTTGGATTGGCGTAGAGGCGTCCCTCGACATGGCGTCTTTGTCATAGATCGCGTCGCCGGAAACTCGGTCGACTTTGCCGTTGAGCGTGCCGTAGCGGGTGAATGGAAAGGCATCGACTTTGACGACGGCGTCCTGGCCAACAGCGACAAATCCAATATCGCTGCTCTGGATTAGCGCCTCAATCTCTACAGGGAGGTCGTTCGGCACGATCACAAGAAGGGGCTGACCTGTTGTTACGACTTGTCCGAGAGTGGTGACGGCTAGTTGTTGAACCGTCCCATCCAATGGGGCGACGATGCGGGTCCGGTCTGCCTTCGCGGCCGCTTTGATCAGATCCTGCTTCAGATGGTCCGCCTTGAACTCCGCGTCTGATAGTTTCTGCGCCTGGTCCGCGACAAACTGCTTCTGGCTCTCTTCGATTTTCTTTTGCAGCGACTCAATCCCCGCCGCGGTCTCCTTGAGCTGCCCCTGATCGTAGGCAAGATTGGTCAACTCCTGATAGACTTGCTGCTCGGCGTCCAACACATCTTTCTGAGTGCCCGCCGCTTTTGACACGAGCTCTTTCTTCATATCAAGACGTTGCCGGAGCACGCCGACAAGACGCTGTCTTGCTTCGATGCTCGCGTTGAGCCTCGCGTTTGTCGCGGTCTTTTCGGCGATCTGGGCGCGAAGACTGTCTCGCGTGGCTCGATATTGCGCGAGCTCCGCCGTAAAGACATTCCGCTCTCGCGCACGGAGTTCAGGGCCGATGTCCACGTCGAATATGACTTGCGGCGCGTCGGGTGCGTCCGAGAGAACCGCGGAGATCTCGGCGCGCCGGCGCGAAATCTCGGCCTTATAGGAGGCAAGATCGCGCGCCGTCGCGTCGCGTTCCGCCTCGGCTTCGGTTGGATCCAGTTCGAGAAGGAGGTCTCCGGCCTTCACCTTCATCCCTTCTCGAACGGCTATTTGTGTCACCTTCCCTGGATCGAACGGCTGAATGACCTTCGAGCGTCCGGTCGGTTCAACGCGTCCGGTCCCAACGGCGTAAATATCTATCTGAGCTATGCAGCTCCACACCAGGGCGCTCACCAGGAGAAGGCAGAGAAGCCAAACGAACGCCGCCCGCCGCGGCGATGCAGGCGTATCGAGAATCTCAAGCGACGCGGGCAGAAATTCCCGATCGTGCGAGTCACGAATCAGCGACTTCGATTTCGTCGGACGGTCGACCCGGCCTAGTTTTCTCGCCGGGCCCGTCCCGGCGTGCTTGATCGGAACGTTCATGTGTCCGCTTCCGTGCCCGCCTGGATCCGCCACAGCCTACCGTAGAGGCTGGTCGAGCTGGAAAGCAACGCGTCATGCGATCCGTCCTCGACGATATGTCCATTATCGATGGCAATTATTCGGTCGCAGTGCCGCACGGTGGCGAGCCGATGCGCTATGATTATGACGGTCCGTCCGCGAGCAATCTGTTTCATGTTTTCCTGAATGACTCTTTCGCTTTCGTAGTCAAGAGCGCTGGTCGCCTCATCGAAGATCAAAATCCTCGGATTGGTCGCGAGCGTTCGTGCGATGGCAAGCCGCTGCCTCTGGCCGCCTGACAAATTGGCGCCGCGCTCTTCGATGACCGTGTCGTATCCCAGCGGCATCCGGTTGATGAATTCGTCCGCCCCGGCCAGCCGGGCGACGGCGATCACCTGCGCCCGCGGCATTCCCGGATTCGCCAGCGCGATGTTCTGGTGCACGGTTCGATTGAAGAGAAAGTTTTCCTGAAGAACGACGCCGATCTGTCGCCGTAGCCACGCCGGCTCGACTTGCCCGATGTCGATTCCATCGACGAGAACCTGCCCCTTCTCCGGCAGATAGAGCCGTTGCAGAAGTTTTGTGAAGGTCGATTTGCCCGCGCCGGAGGGACCGACAATGCCGAGGACTTGACCGGCGGGAATGTCGATCGAGACGTTGTTGAGAACTTCGGGTGCGTTCGGACGATAGCGGAAGACGACTCCCCGAACCTGGATCGCGCCGCGAGCAGCGGGCAAATTGGCCTGGGCCATCGCCCGGCTTTCGGCCGGGTGGTTGAGTATGTCTCCGAGCCGATCGACCGAAATTTTGACCTGCTGAAAATCCTGCCAGAGCTGTGACAGGCGAAGAATCGGCGCCGTCACTTGCCCCATGATCATATTGAACGCCACAAGCGCGCCGACGGTCAGGTCGCCGTTGATGACCGCCTTGGCGCCGAAGAAAAGAACGGCGGCGGTGGTGAGGCGGCTGACGTACTGAATGGAGTTCTGGCCCAGACTCGCGATCATCACCGCGTCGAAGGACGACCTGACGTAGGCCGCAAGCCTCTCCTCCCACTGGGTGCGAAAAACGGGCTCGACCGCAAGCGACTTGATCGTCTGCGCTCCGATGACCGCTTCGACCAAGAATTGGTTGCTCGCCGCGCCTCGATTGAATCTCTCTTTGACTTTCTCCCGAAGCATGGGCCGCAAGAACGTCGCAACAATCACGTAGCAAGGCAAAGATATCAACACAATGAGTCCAAGCGTCACCGAATAGATAAACAAAACGAGGATAAATATCACTGTGAACAAAAGGTCGATCGCCGACGTGAGCCCTTGGCCGGTCAAGAAATTCCGGATCGTCTCAATTTCCCGCACCCGCGCCACGGTTTGGCCAGCGGCGCGAGTCTCAAAATAGCTGAGCGGCAGGCGCAGGAGATGATCAAATAACTTGACTCCGAGTTCAACGTCGATACGGGTCGTCGTATGCGATAGGATGTACGTCCTGAAGTACTGAAGGATGGATTGAAAGAGGGCGATGATCACTAACCCGGCGACCACGAGATACAGCGTTTCGTAGCCTTTGTGTACGAGGACTTTGTCAATGGTTATTTGGAAAAATACAGGAGTTATCAATGCGCAAAGTTGAACAAATAACGACGCAACAAGGACAGTTCTGAGCGGGCGGCGATAACGCCAGATTGAGGGCTTAAACCAACTGAGACCAAATTGTCCCGGCAGACCATCCTTGGGCGGGCGTCGTGTAAACAGGACGATCGTGCCGTCCCAGGTGTCGACTAGGTCCTCTTCCTTCTCGATCCGCAGCTGACGATCGATCGGGTTCAGGACGCGGAACGTTCCGTCGGCCTGTTTGCGCCCGACGACGGCGAAAGTTCCATCCTTCAATCCGACGATGGCCGGCAAGGGGGCGGTCCCCAGCCGGGCGGCCTTCTGTCCCGTCAGGATTCGCGACTTGAGGCCGACCATTCTTGCCGCGCGCACCAAATCGGTCGGGGTGGCGATCCGCTGGCCGAGCCCAAGCTCGTGGCTGATCTGGCGAACGTCGGACGGGATATGGTGAAACGCCGCGATGATCGTCAGGGCTGTCAAACCCGAGTCGGTCGGTTCGCCAGGCGCATTCGCCTCAGAAGGGCCCTTGCCCAACATTTTTTCAGCAGGCATTCAGTCGCCCCACCGAGTCCGCGTGGTCCGCAATTGAATCAAGGGTGATTGTTCTTCTCTTTAGCGAGGTCAAGCCACAGGCGTCATGCCAATCGATCCGGGTCCCCGCCGGAGCCGACCCCGCAACAAAATCATCCGCAGATAGATGGGTTTTGGCTGCGGGGTCAAGGGTTAGCCGCCATCGGACATCACGCGTTTTCTTTGGGCCACTAAACCGGCGCAGATATTGGGCGCTGATGTGGAGGTCTCGTCGGACCGTAGGGCCTTCCGCATCTTGTTGCGGGACGGCCTCGGGTTGCGTGCGGTTCTCCTTGATCGATTTGCCATCCACGATTCGCTCGCGCCAAGTCAGGCGTTCGTCTCCACAGTCATCGCAACGCTTCCCCGCCGACGCCAGCCTCACGGACGTTCCAATCAAGCAAACCTAGCTTGCACATCCACAACAGGCTCGCTTGCAGGGGCGCCCGTCTGGAAATCGGGAACCGGGAGAGAATCTGGCCGACCGTCAGCTCGCCCTCCTGGCGCAAGAGGGCGTAGGCCGTCTCCGTCTCCTGCAAATTCGCCCGCCAGGCAGCGCCGAAACGGTTGAGCGCAGCGCCCCGAAAGACGCTCGCGGGGTTCGCTCCAATGCCCGCGCGGATCCGAAGGACGATGGTTTCGGTGAGAGGCTGCGTGGCGAAGGCGGCAAAACTCGAGAATGGTTCGTCCTTCACTGGATCGCCTTTCGCCGCTGCGGCGCCCGGCGAACCAAAGGCGGTGGAGCGGCGGCGAATTTCGGCAAGTTCATCGAACAAGTCCGTCAGCTTGCCCACGACGATCGGCCAGTCGAACATCGACCGGACACGCTTGCGTCCTGCCTCGCCCATCTTTCGGCGCAGTTCCGGCTGGCTGATCAAAGCGGCGAGCGCCTCGGCCGCCCGGGCCACGTTGACCGCCGTGCATTGGGCGAGCGCTCCCACGTAGCGCTGATAGCTGTCCATGCCCAAAACGTGGCGCAGGCCCATGGCGTGGCCCAAACCGGGCGGCCCGCCTAAGGTTGGGATGAGGAAACCCTCGACGCCAGGTTGGACGGTGGCGCGATAGCCGTCCCAGTCGCTCGCGACGACCGGCAAGCCTGACGCCATGGCCTCCAGCAGCGTGATGCCGAACGTTTCCTGGATGTTGTCGACGAGCGACAGAAAAACGTCGCCGGCGCTCCAGATCGCGTTCACCAGTTTCCTGTCGTTGCCGTTGAGCATATGCACGGCGACCGAGGGCGCGTGCAGGCGAGCGGCCTCCTCGTAGAGCTGCGGCCCCGCCTTCGGATCGGGGAACCAACCGACCATGGCGAAATGGACGCGCTGTTTCACCCGCCGGCCAGCTTCCTCGACGGCCTGAAACATCGCCTGCGGAAACGTCTTCTCGAAAGGGTCGAGCCTGCCGACCCAAAGGATCAACGCCTCGTCGTCGGGGACCCGAAGTCGCCGGCGGAGTTCGGCTCGGGTCAGACGGTCATCTCCGGCGGCGGCGAATCTGCCATAGTCCACCCCCAACGGCACGACCGGGAGCATCGGCGCGCGCGGGGGTTTGATGGGTCCGGCGAGCCTCGCGCCAAGGTAGTCATTCCAGGCTTCGAACATCTGCTCCAGGTTGTTCCGAACGACCGGAGATGTGCAGATCAGCGCGTCCCATGGCTCGACCGGCGCGATCGCGCACTGGCCGATGTATTGGCGGAGGGCGGGCGGCGCAATCGTATGAATGAGACCGACGAGGCTGTAGGCGCGTTCGCCTTTCGTCTGTCTGCGCTGCCAGGCCAGGTCCGCCAGATCCGCTTTCCCGCGAAGGAGGACGCCGCATCGCTCAACTGCGCCGACATTGAAGAAACCCGCGCTCGTGATTTTCGTCGGCGAATTTTGTGCTCCGATCAAGCTCTGACGCAGAGCTTGGGGCTCGAGTGGAACCGGAAGAAGAAAACACAACTCGTCCAGGCCGGAATGCAGCAAGAGCGCCCGGTAGAGTTCAAAATTGGCAATGTCCTTGCCGAATGGATTGCTGGGAAGACGCGGATTGCCCGGCGAGAAAATCGCGCAGCCGCGGACGGAGCCGGCGGATCGGGCGCTCGACTTTGCCGTGTCCGACACGAGATCGTTCATATTCCAGAAACCGGCATACGAATTAGACTCCTATGAAAGCCCGAACGCATCCCTGCTTCGCCTCCCTCGATGAATGGCCAGCGCTTATCTCGGGACTCGGCGCAATGTCCAGCTTCGTCCGGCCCGCGCGACGGCTGAGCCTCACGTATGCGGCGCGACGCGCATGTGGACCTCGGCGGTCATCGCTTCGATGCGCGCGACAAGCGCATGCACCGTTTCGGTGAGCTCCGTATTCTGCCTGAGCAGCGTCGCGACGCTTTCGGTGAGCTGGGTGTTCTGCTGCAGCATTTCGACCAGCAGGGCGGCCTGCCTCTGCATCTGCCCCTGGCGCTCCACATTGACCTGATGAAGCTCCTCGCGATGCTGCGCGTCGGCAAGGGCGTGCGCCTTGTCGCGATCCGCCTGTCGGGTCTGGGCAAGCAGGATCAACGGGGCCGCGTAGGCCGCCTGCGTCGAGAAGGCGAGATTGAGAAGAATGAAGGGATAGATGTCGAAAGTCGTCCAGCCGACCGCGTTCACGAAGATCCAGACGAACACGAGGATCGTCTGCGCGACGAGGAAGGTCGGCGTGCCGAAGAATCGCGCAAACCCCTCTGCTTTCAGGCCAAACCAGTCGTTGCCGAAAACCGATTCGAGATGAGCGTGCGGCAGATGAAACCGGCGCACGTGCGCGTGCTTCGCCGCGGCCTCTGGCGTGTTCATATGATTCTCCTGCACGAGGGCGACCGATCCTCCTGAGGATCGCGAGCATAGCAAAAGACGCGCCGGCCTTGGCCATGGCGGAATTTCTGTTGAAGACGCCGAAGGCAGCGGCTACAGTTTTTCACCATCTGAAACCAGGGTAAAAGACCAATAACAAGAAATATTCGCGCATAAAGAATAAGCCGACGGCTTGGGTGTTTCGATCGCGCGAATGAGAATCCTCGGGAGAAACCATGCCTCAGAAGCCTGAAACCCTCGCGCTGCACGCAGGTTGGCGCGCCGACCCGGCGACCGGCGCGGTCGCGGTGCCGATCTACCAGACGACGTCCTATCAGTTTCAGAGCGCCGAGCACGCGGCGAACCTGTTCGCGCTGAAGGAACTCGGCAACATCTATACCCGCATCATGAACCCGACCAACGACGTGCTCGAGAAGCGCATCGCCGCGCTTGAGGGCGGCGTGGCGGCGCTGGCGTTGTCGAGCGGGCAGGCCGCTTCGGCCTTCGCCATCCAGAATCTCGCGCGCGCCGGCGACAACGTCGTCTCGTCGACCGATCTCTACGGCGGCACCTGGAACCTGTTCGCCAACACGATGAAGGACCAGGGCATCGAGGTGCGCTTCGTCGATCCCGAAGATCCGGAGAACTTCGCAAAAGCGACCGACGATCGCACGCGCGCATATTACGCCGAGACGCTGCCCAACCCGAAGCTCATCGCCTTCCCGATCGGCGAGGTCGCGGAGATCGGCAAGCGCTTCGGCATTCCGCTCATCATGGACAACACCGCGGCGCCGATTCTCACGCGGCCGTTCGAACACGGCGCGGCGATCATCGTCTATTCCTCGACCAAGTATGTCGGCGGGCACGGCACATCGATCGGCGGCGTCCTTGTCGATAGCGGGACTTTCCCGTGGGAGGCGCATAAGGAGCGGCAGCCGGCGCTCAACACGCCCGATCCCAGCTATCACGGCGCGGTCTGGGCCGAGGCGGTGAAGCCGCTCGGGCCCGTCGCCTACATCATCAAGGCGCGCGTCACGCTCCTGCGCGACCTTGGCTCGGCCATGTCGCCGTTCAACGCCTTCCTCACGCTGCAGGGCATCGAGACGCTGCCTCTGCGCATGGAGCGTCACTGCGCGAACACGGCGACCGTCGCCGCCTGGCTCGCCAAGCGGCCGGAAGTGACCAGGGTCATCCACCCGTCGCAGCAGACGGGGGAAGCGCGCCGGCGGGCAGAGAAATACCTGCGCGGAGGGGAGGGGGGCCTCGTCGGCTTCGAGATCAGAGGGGGCAAGGAGGCGGGGCGCAAGTTTATCGACGCGCTCAAGCTCTTCTACCACGTCGCCAACATCGGCGACGCACGCTCGCTCGCAATCCATCCGGCCACGACGACGCATTCACAACTCTCGCCTGAAGATCAGCTCGCGACCGGCGTGTCGGAGAACTACGTGCGTCTGTCGATCGGCATCGAGCACATCGACGACATCCTGGCCGACCTCGATCAGGCGCTGAAGGCGGCGGCTTAGCCCACTCGCCTGCGCGGCGCTGCGGCCGCCCTTCGGGAGGGCGGCTGACGTGGGAGGGATGCGCCGGATTTCTCCTGCGGGATGCACGCATATCTGGTAGTTCTTTCGCCGACGCTCTTCGCAGCGAACTGACTTGGGACGGCGGCGAATGCTATCGTGCTGCTGGCCCCGGTCGGCCCGATCAAAGAAGTGGTCGTCATGCGCCAGCGTGCTTTTTACAAACGAGCATCAGCCAGATTGGCGTTCTTCCGGAACGGCGCGCTCCTCCTCCTGGCCGCCGCGGCGACTTTGCAAACACCCGAGGCGGCGCTAGCGGGGCCGTGGCGGGCCAACGAGGGCAATACGCCCGGTTGGGCGCTCATGACCCCGGAAGAGCGCGTCGAGCACCAGGCGACCGTGCGCGAATTCACGAGCTATGACGCCTGCCGCTCCTACCAGATCGCGCACCACCGACTGATGGAGGAGCGGGCGCAGCAACGCGGTTTGCCGCCCCCTGGCGGCGGACACGATTTTTGCGCGCGCTTGCGACCGACGAGGGGCTCAGGTCCCGAGTGAGTTTACGAGAGTTCCCGTGCCCGCGAGATTGCGCCGATTCCTGCCTGCTCTTCTCGCCCTCGCGGTTACGGGCGGTCTTACGACATGGGCTTTTCCGGACGACTTGCCGGCCATGCGGGCTGCAGGCGTCGTGCTCGGTTGGATCGGCTGCGGCCTCCTGTTGTCGAGCCTGGCGCTCGCGCTGCGCGAGCCGCGACTGGCGTCGTGGCTCGGCGGAATCGAAGCGATGGTCTTCTGGCATCAGTGGTGCGGCTTCGCCGGCTATCTGGCGCTGCTCGCCCATCCGCTTGCGCTGGCTTCCGGGTTCCTGCCCGCGGCGCCGAAAGAGGCCTGGCAGACGGTGTCGCCGCTCTCGGAGAGCTGGCCAGTATGGACTGGCTGGCTTTCTTTGATCGTGCTGATGGTCGGGCTCGGCGCGACGTTCGCTGAGCGCCTCGCCTATCGAACTCGGCGCATTCTGCATGCAGCGATGGGCGCGGGCGTCCTGCTCGGGCTCGTTCATCTCATGCTTCTCGGCATCGATGAGCCGGTCGAGCCGATCCTTGCGGCGGCCGCGCTCCTTCTTGGGTGGCGAGCCATCAAGGAGGACTGGGGCGTCGGCGCTCTCCCGTTCGTTGTGAGCTTCGTCAAGCCGGTCGCCGAAGGCGTCGTGGAGATCACGCTGAAGCCGCTCGCGGACGCCATCTCCGCCAGGCCCGGACAGTTTGTCGTCGTCGCCTTCCATTCCGGGCGCAGCTTCCGCGGATGCGGAGAATTCCATCCTTTCACCGTCAGCGCCGGCGATGCGAGCGGCGACCTGCGCATCGCCGTGAAGGCGATCGGCGACTGCACCCGACGCATGCAGGCCATCGAAACCGGGGTGGCGGCGCGCGTGCAAGGCCCATTCGGGGAGTTGCACGCGGAGGCGTCGGCTGCTCCAGAGCTATGGGTCGCAGGCGGCATGGGCGTGACGCCGTTCCTCGCTCTTTTGCGCTCGGGACATCTGACTGCGCCGACGATCCTGCTCTACTTGTATAAGACTCCCGTCGACGCCGCCTTTCTTGCCGAGTTGGAGGCGTTCGCAAGAGAGGATGACCGCTTACGCCTCTGCGCCATCCCGACGGGCCTCGATCTGCCCGACCTTGACGCCGTCCTTCCGGACTCAGCCCCGCTTGCCGGGCGCGATTGCTACCTCAGCGGCCCGCCGGCGATGGTCCGCGGCATGACACGCGCCCTGCGGAAGCGCGGTGTCGCAGCGCGCCGCGTTCATTCCGAGAATCTGCAGGTGCTGTGATGCGACCGGCGTTTCTGGTTTCGACTTTCGCTTTTTGGGGACTCATCGCGGCGCTTGCGATCGGAGCCGCGACGGCACCCGTCCGCGCCCCGGCGGGATCCAGCGAGCGCGTCATTTCATCGGAGGAACTCGCCAAACACGCGCGCCCCGACGATTGTTGGGTGGCGATCCGCGGCAGCGTCTATGACATAACGAAATATCTGCCCGATCACCCCTCGCGTCCCGAAATCATCGAAGCTTGGTGCGGCAAGGAGGCGACCCAGGCTTACGAAACCAAGACGAAAGGGCGCAAGCACTCCAAAGCGGCTGACAAATTGCTTCCGGCCTATCGCATTGGGATTCTCAAAGAGGACAAGCAGTAGACCGTTCATGCTGGACGCCCGCGCTCCGTCGAATTTTCCCGCCCGCGTCGCTGGCCCGAGCAAAGCAGCAGTCCTGAGCGAAAGACTATTTCGTCGCGGACTCCTTGCTATCGCGGCGGCCGGCCTTGTGCTCGGCTTGCTCGCCTGGGGCTTTGGCCGCAGCGATTGGGCCGACTGGTGCTGGGCGCTCGGCACGGCGCCTGTCGTGGCAGGGCTGCTCGTCTCCATGATCCGCGACCTCCTCGCGGGGCGCATGGGCGTCGACGCGGTCGCCCTAGTCTCGATGTCCGGCGCGCTGGCGCTCGGCCAGTATCTCGCCGGGATTGTCATCGCGGTCATGTACGCCGGCGGCAATATTCTGGAGGATTTCGCCGTCGCTCGCGCCGAGCGGGACTTGCGCTCGCTCATCGATCGCGCGCCGAAAATCGCCCACCGCAGGACCGGCTCGACCATCGAGGACGCGCCGGTCGATGAGGTCGCAGTCGGCGACACGATCTTGGTGCGCGCCGGGGAGGTCGTGCCCGTGGACGGCGTGATCACGAGCTCCGTCGCCATGCTGGACGAGGCCGCGGTCACCGGAGAGCCGATTCCGGTGAGCCGCAAGGCGGGCGAACTCGCGCGAAGCGGCGCGGTGAACTCAGGCGACACGTTCGAGCTTCGCGCCTCTGCGACCGCCGGCGAGAGCACCTACGCGGGGATTGTCCGCATGGCGAGCGCCGCGCAAACCGCGAAGGCGCCGTTTGTGCGGATGGCCGACCGCTACGCCCTCGTCTTGTTGCCCGTCACTCTGATCGTCGCCGCCGGCGCCTGGTGGTTCTCGG
>DATJXI010000387.1:0-3627 GCA_035500275.1 Roseiarcus sp.
TGCGTTCGGCATCGAAATGATGGATCGACGAGTCCGCCTTCCGATCGACATCGAAATTGCGACAGGAGCGAAGCTACTGGGCAGCGTCCCCGCTTGGAGAGATTCAACATCGCCATTTGGAACAGGCCGATTAATGTGAGCGAAGATGAGGCAATAATGAGAAGCGTTCGCTCTCCTGCCCGAGTCGAGTCCATCTACCCGCAATCTGGGCTGAAGCGTCGGAAGAGTGGTCGACGGGCGAACGTCATATGAATAAGACCGACGCCGCGGTGGGGCGGTGTGTTTCGGCGTTCAAGATTGACCGCCTGAGGGGCGTCATCGGCGTTAAAAATTGACCTCCCTATTCGCGGTTTGATCGGCTGCCCGCTTTTGCGCGAAGCGGGTGGTGGGGGATTCTGATTGTGGAGACGATCGGGCGGATACGCCGCGAGCATCTGGACAAGGGGAAGTCGATCCGGGAGATCGCGCGGACGCTGCATCTGTCGCGCAACACGGTGCGGCGGATCCTGCGATCAGGCGAGACGTCCTTTTCGTATGAGCGCGAGGTCCAGCCGCGGCCGAAGCTCGGAGCGTGGGCGGACGAACTCAATCGGCTTCTGTCGGCGAACGCGAAGGCGCAGGGTAAGCGTGATGTGACGGCCGCCTTACGGAGGCGGTTAGCGTCGGTTAGGTGTGCACCTGCGATTTGGTGGACACCTAATGACGACGGCGAAGAGATCGAGAGGGCTTGAATCTGGTGGCGTCGAGGCCGGCCCGCGGGTGAAGCGCCGCTCGTGGAGCATGGCGGAGCGACAGCGGATCGTGGAGGCGGCTCTGACGCCGGGCGCCTCGGTTGCAGGCGTGGCGCGGGCGCACGACGTCAGTGCGAACCTGGTGTTCAAATGGATCCGTCGGTCGCGGGAAGGCTGGCGCGATCGCCGCCGCGCATTGCGGCGGTCGCCCGGGGCCGAGACGGCCCCGTGGTTCCTCCCCGCTCGTCTTATTGAGCCGAAGCCGACGGCGCTGAAGGATGCGGTCACCGGGGAGGACGCGCCGAGCCGGCAGGGTAATCCGCAGAGCTCCGCGCGGTTTGGGTGATGGACATTGGCCTTCCCAACGGCGCGCAAGTTCGCATCGAAGGCGGCGTCGATGGCGAGGTCCTGCGTCTCGTGCTTTCGGCGCTGGGTGATCTGTGATGCTGCGCGTCGCGCCTGGCGTTAAAGTCTATCTCGCCTGCCAGCCGGTCGACATGCGGCGCGGCTTCGACGGGCTGTCGGCGGACGTGGCGCGGATTCTCGCCGCTGATCCCTATTCGGGCGCGGCCTTCGTCTTCCGCGGCAAACGCGGCGACTACGTGAAGATTTTGACCTGGGACGGCTCCGGCCTGTGCCTGTTCGCCAAGCGGCTGGAGAAAGGCAAGTTTGTCTGGCCGCCGATCGTCGAAGGCGCACTGCAATTGACGGCGGCGCAACTGGCTCTGTTGCTGGAAGGCATCGACTGGCGCCGCACGGTGGCGCCGCCGCAGGCGGATCGTCCGCGGATTGCTTGAGCGCCGCGAGTCGCCACAAAAATCAGGCGACTCCGAGAGATTGCGGCTGCGCCGGAGGCGCGATTGTGGTAGGCGTGGTCATGTCGCCGTCGACGCCTGATTCGCCTCGCGATCCTGACGATCTGCGCCGCTTGGCGGACGATCTGCGCCGCGACGTCGTCTGGCTCAGGGCCGAGGTCCACGCCAAGGCGCTGATGATCGAGAAGCTGCGCGCCCAGCTCGCCGTTCTTCGTCGCGCCCGCTACGGCCGCAAGTCGGAGAAGCTCGATTCGCAAGTTGAGCAGCTCGAGCTGCTGATCGACGATATCGAAGCGGGCGTCGCCGAGACGCTCGCGCGCGCCGGCGTCGCGGAGTCGGACGCGGCCGAGGCGACCGAAACCGGCGCCTCGTCGAAGAAGAAGCGCAAGCCTTCGACCCGCGCTTCCTTGCCCGACCATCTGCCGGCGGAGACGATCGTCCACGAAGCGCCGTGCGTCTGCCCGACCTGCGGCGGCGACATGTTCGGCCGGATCGGCGCGGACGAGCGCGAGGTGCTCGAATACGTCCCCTCCCACTTCAAGCGCGTCGTGCACGTGCGGCCGAAGATGAGCTGCCGGGCCTGCGAGACCGTCGTCCAGGCGCCGATGCCGACGCTGCCGATCGAGAAGGGGCGCCCGGGCCCGGCGCTACTCGCCCATGTCGTCGCATCGAAGTTCTGCGATCATCTGCCGCTGTATCGTCAGGCCGACATCTACGCCCGCAGCGGCGTTGCGATCGACCGTTCTCTCAGTTGTATAAGCTTCTATTTGATCTGACGGACGGTGATGGCTGGCCGTTGACGGTCATGCGGCGTTGTGTTGCTCCGCCGCAGCGACCTGGAGGGATTTTTCGCGCGCGAGCGGGAGCGCGTCAAGGAAGGTCTGCATGGGGGTCTTTCCGAAACACCACTTGCCCTGATGGGGCCTGGCCTGGTTGAACTCGCGCATCCAGAGGTCGAGGTCGGCCTGGAGGTCCTCGATCGTCCCGTAGAGCTTTTTGCGGAAGGCGATGCGATAGAACTCGTCGAGCATGGTCTTGTGGAAGCGCTCGACGATGCCGTTGGTCTGCGGGCTCTTGGCCTTGGTTCGGGTGTGGTCGATGTTCTCGACCGCGAGATAGAGCTCGTATTCGTGGCGATCGTGGGTTCCGCAATATTCGGTCCCTCGGTCGGTCAGCACGCGCTGCAGGGGAATGTCGTGCTCCTCGTAGAACGGGATCACCCGGTCGTTGAGGAGATCGGCGGCGGTCAGCGGCGTCTTTCGATCGTAAAGCTTGGCGAAGCCGACCTTGGCGTAGGTGTCGACGAAGGTCTGCTGGTAGACGCGCCCGACGCCTTTCAGGGTCCCGACATAGAAGGTGTCCTGGGCGCCGCAGTAGCCGGGGCATTCGGAGACGAACTCGCCGTGGGCCTCCTTGTCGGCCTTGGCCTTTTCCAGGGCTACGACCTGCGCCTCGGTCAGGATCAGGCCCTCTTGGGCCATCTTGGCCTCGAGCGCTTTGAGCCGGTGCTTCATGGTCTGCAGATCATGGCGGAGCCAAACCGAGCGCACCCCGAATGGCGAGATCGCCATTCCCTGCTTGGCCAGTTCGTTGGAGACCCGCGTCTGGCCCCACGCGGGCTGGTCGATCGCCATCGCCACCACGGCAGCCTCGATCTCAGGCAACACCCGGTTCTTCAGGATCGGCTTGCGGCGCGACAGTTCCTGAAGCGCCAGCTCACCGCCTTTGTCGTAGAGATCCTTGAACCGATAGAAGCTGTCCCGGCTGTAGCCCATAATTTTGCACGCCTGGCTGACGTTGCCGAGTTGTTTGGCCAGCTCGAGCAGGCCGGCCTTGGCGCGAATGATTTTCTGGTCCTTGGTCATGACAGTGTCTCCTGGAGCCGCCGTGGCGGGGGCTGCGCAACCCCGACCAGCTTCGCCCCCGCCACGGCTCACGTCCGTGTTCGGAACACCGTCCGTCAGATTAAGTTAAAACTTTCTCACGTAGACCGCTTTGCGCGCCGCGTCGTCGCCATGCCAGCGCAGATAGCCTTTGGCCGGTTCGGGTTCGGCGATGCGCGTCTTCCACACGCCGCCTTC
>DATJXI010000388.1:0-9511 GCA_035500275.1 Roseiarcus sp.
GGTTCTGTCGCCTCAGTCGATCAGCCTGTCAGCAAGTCGCCGAACAGCTCCCAGCTCTCGCCGTCGAACCTCGCAAGCTGCATCTGGCGGATCGGGCTGTAATTGGTCGGCGACGTGTTGACCTTGATCCCCGGCAGCAAGAGCGGCAGTTCGACGTCTTCGAGATTGGCCACCTGTTTCATGATGTTGTCGCGCGACAGGTCATTGCCGCATTGCTTGAGCGCTTGCACCATCGTCTGCGCGGCGCTGAAACCAACGGCCGCATTCCAGTCAATGAAATCGGTTGGGGTGAGATATTTCGAGCAAAACGCCTGAAATTCCTTCATCCCCTGATCGTCCTTCCAGCGCGCGTCGGTCACGTCCTTGATGAAAGTCGCGGCGATCACGCCCTTCGATTTCTCGACCCCCGCCGGCTTCATGACGGCGACGATCGACTCCGAGACGTAGTCCAAGTAGCGCAGCGGCGTCCAGCCGATGTCATAAGCCTTGCGGATCGCCTGGGCGGCGGCTTTTGGCGCCGCGGCTATCAGGAACACGTCTGCGCCCGAGCCTTGCAGGGTGACGACTTGCGAGTCAACCGTCGGCTCCGAAACCTCGTACGAGACCTCCTTGACAACCATGCTCGAATACTTGGCGGCGAGCACGTCCTGCAGTCCGATCAGGTAGTCTCTGCCGGTGGCGTCGTTCTGAAAGAGTACCCCGATCTTCGCGTCGGGTTTCGTTGCGAGGACGTGCTTGGCGAAGATGTGCGCGTCCGTCAGGTTGCTCGGCGAGAAACCAATGGTCCAAGGAAAATGCTGCGGGTCGCTGAATACGGAGCCGCTTCCGCCGACAAAGACCTGCGGCACCTTGTTGTCGTTGCAATATTGCCGGACCGCCAAGTTCGTCGGCGTGCCGAGGGTCTGGAAAAGAAACGCCACCTGCTCGTGCTCGACGAGACGGCGGACCTGCTCGACCGTCTTCGGCGGGCTGTAGCCGTCGTCGAGGCTGATGAGAGTAATCTTGCGCCCGTTGATTCCGCCCTGCTCGTTGATCATATTGAAGTAGGCGGCCTCGGTGCGGCCGATCACGCCAAAGGACGACAGCGGCCCGCTGTAGGGCATGGTCTGGCCGATCTTGATTTCGGTGTCCGTGACGCCGGGCGCGTCGCCGGCTCTTGAGGCGCGCGATTCTTGAGCGAAATATGCAGCAACGGCAACTGATTGCAGGAAAAGACGGCGGGAAATCATTTTGCCTTCCTTCCCGATAAATTAAGCTTCGTCGGTCACCTCGCTACCGTTAACGCCAGCACAGTTTCCTGGCTTTTATAAGGACGCGGCTATCACTGCGGAGGTATATGGGCGGCGCCACGATCGAGGCCACGTGCAAGCTCGCAACGCACTGACTTCCGCTTGGGGGGAGAGGAGACCTCGGCTCCGTCAATTTCAGCGACATCCTGCTCATGCGCGACCCGGCCAACCCGGCGCCTGCGGAAGAAGCTCTTTTCACCGCCATCGCCGTCGCCCGCGAGCAAGGGTCGCGCGCTTTCGCCCTGCGCGCGGCGCCGTCGCTGGCGAAGCTCTACCAGTCGACCGGCCGCCCCGACGAAGCCCACGCCGTCCTCGCGCCGGGTCTCGAAGGCTTTTCGCCGACGCCGGAAATGCCGGAGATCGCCGAGGCGCAAGTGTTGCTATCACAATTGACGTAAGACCGCTTTGGGCGGAGAGGAGGGGAACGCCTTTCCGGTCGGCGCCGGGAAACGCCTTCATTGCGACCGCCAATGGCTGCTTTGGGTTTTGACTTGCGGATGCGCAAGCCTTTGCGTATGAGAGCGCCTTCGTTGCGTCCCGCCGGGGGCTGAACGGAAGGCCGCGCTTAAAGCGGCGGCAGGACGAAAAAGTCCGGCTTCCCGTGTTCCCGCCTTCGAACGATCCGATTCGGGCCTTTCTCGGGCTCGAAGGGCTTCGCGCGGTGCCGACGACGACAGCAGAGGAAAGGCTTCCATGGCTCTTTACGAGCATATTTTTTTGGCGCGACAGGACGTCACGCCGCAACAGGTCGAAGCGCTGACCGACCAGGTCAAGTCGAAGATCGCGTCGCTCGGCGGCGCGGTCACCAAGGTCGAGCCGTGGGGACTGAAGTCCCTCGCCTACCGGATCAAGAAGAACCGCAAGGCGCACTTCACCCTGCTCAACATCGTCGCCCCGCCCGAGGCGGTGTCCGAATTGGAACGCACGCTCAGCATCAATGAGGACGTGCTTCGCTACATGACCCTCCGGGTCAACGAGCATGAGGTCGGACCCTCGGCGATGCTGCGCAAGCGCGAAGACTCCGACCGGGACGACCGGCCTGGCCGCCCGCCGCGCGGCGACCGCGGCGATCGCGGCGATCGCCCCCCGCGTCGTCCGCGCGATGAGTCGAACGTTGGAGCAAGCTGATGGCCTCCGCACCCCGTCGCCCATTTTTCCGCCGGCGGAAGTCCTGCCCCTTCTCCGGCCCGAACGCGCCGAAGATTGACCATAAGGACACGCGCCTGCTGTCCCGCTACATCTCGGAGCGCGGCAAGATCGTCCCCTCGCGCATCACAGCGGTCAGCGCCGGCAAGCAGCGCGAGCTTGCGCAGGCCATTAAGCGGGCCCGCTTCCTTGGCCTTCTGCCCTATGTCATCCGGTAGGTCTCGTTAAGGCCGACCTCGCGGCCTCAAATCGCCGCGAGGCAAGTTGGAGGCGTGCGGGTCTCGCCTCCTAACCGCACGTCAAGCGGGACAGCGCCATGCTCCATCGCTTCGTCATCGCAATCGGCGCGGGATGCGCCGCCGCCCTCCTCTTCGCGGTGAGCTCGCAGACGAGCCCGCTGGCGATGGCGCTCGCCTATCTTGCCCCCCTCCCCATCATGATCGTGAGCCTCGGCTGGGGCCTGGACGGCGGCGGGCTCGCCGGAGCGGTTTCGGTGCTGGCTCTCGGCCTGCTCGCCGGATTGCCGACCGGGCTCTTGTTCGCCGCCTCGATCGCCGCGCCGGCCTGGGTTCTAGCGGCGTTCTCGGCGACCCCAATCGCGCGATATTTTTCCCGGCGGCCCCCTGGCGCGCTCCCCTACCCTTCCGTCGGCGCGATCGTCGCGCTCGCGTCCTTCATCGGAATGGCCCTGGCGTTGGCGGCTCTGGTCGCCGTCATCGTCTTCTATGGCGGCTACGCTGAAGGGGCCAAGCAAATCACCGCCGCCCTTACGGCGATCGCCCGCGCAGCGTTCGAGGACGAGCGCGAAGCCGCCTTGGCGGCGGAGTTCGCCAATAGCCTCGTTCTTCTCGCGCCCGCGGCGATCGCCGCCTCGACGCTCGTGATGCTGTGCGTCAACCTCTACGCGGCGGCGCGGTCGACCCAGATGTCGAACGGCTTGGCGCGGCCGTGGCCGGATGTTCCGACGTCCTTGCATCTGCCTTGGCCCTTTGCGATCGCGCTGCTGGCTTGCGCCGCTTGCGCTTACGCCCTCCCCGCCCCCGCGTCGCAATACGCGCTGATCGTCGTCGGCGGTCTTGGAGGCGCGTTCGTCCTTCAGGGTCTTGCGGTCGCTCATGCGCTATCGCGAGGCTTGAAGCTGCGGACGGTGATGCTCATCGCGCTTTACGCCTGCTGCCTGTTGCGGGCCAAATACACGATTCCGGTCGTGGCCGCGCTGGGTGTCGCGGACGCCTTCGCCAGGCTGCGGTCCCGCGCGGGGTTTCTTCCGACGGCGAAACCCACAACTCACAAGTAGGAGAACATCATGGACGTCATTCTGCTCGAGCGCATCGGCAAGCTCGGCCATATGGGGGACACCGTTCGCGTCAAGGACGGCTACGCCCGCAACTTTCTCTTGCCGCGCGGCAAGGCTTTGCGGGCCACCGAGGCGAACAAGAAGAAATTCGAAATGCAGCGGGCCGACCTCGAGGCGCGTAACCTCGAATTGAGGCGCAACGCCAACGAGGTCTCGTCAAGAGTGGACGGGGCTTCGGTCGTCATCATTCGGCAGGCGGGCGAGACTGGGCAGCTTTACGGCTCAGTGTCGGCGCGCGACATCGCCGAGGCGCTGACGGCCGCCGGGCACCCTGTTCAGCGGGTGCATGTCGCCCTCCATCACCCCATCAAGGCGCTCGGCCTGCATGCGGTGCCGATCCATCTGCATCCGGAGGTCGAAGCGAAGGTGACGGTGAACGTCGCACGGTCGCCTGAGCAGGCCGAGCGGCAGGCGAAGGGCGAGGATCTCACGGTGCGCGAGCAGACCACCATGGACGACCTCGGCCTCGAAGTTGGCCGGGCGCTGGCCGAGGCCGGTCCGACCGCGAGCCTCGAGCGGCAGTAGCGCACAATCGTCGCCGCCGCTTCCCTCTTAGGCGAAGCGAAACTCGCTCACGTGCCGGTATCGCGAGTCCGGCCGCAGCACGCAGTCGGTGAAATGCCGACGGTTTGGCGAGTCAGGGAAAGCCTGGGGTTCGAGGCAGAGCCCGGCGTGGGCGCCGTAACGCGCGCCGTCCAAGCCTGGCGCCGGGCAGTCGAGCTTCGCGGCGTCATAGAATTGGACGCCGGGCTCAGTGCTGAATAGCGACATCGTCAGGTCGTTGACCGGCGAACGCAGCCGCGCGATCGGCGCAAGCCCGTCCGGACCAAGAAACTGATGAGCCACGAAGTTGGTGTCATAGGTCACGCCGGAAGGATGGCGGATTGGCCGCGCCGCGCGAAAGTCATACGGGGTGGCGGCGACGGCGCGGATTTCACCAGTCGGAATAAGTTCTGCGTCGGCCGGCGTGTAGAAGGCCGCAAATAGGGTCAGCTCGTGATCGAGGATCTCGGCTGAGCCGTCGAGATTGAAATAGGCGTGCTGCGTCAGGTTGACGATGGTGGGCTTGTCGGTGACGGCGGAGAGCTCTACCCTCAAGGTGGCCGGCTCCAGCATCCTGTAGACGCAGGTCGCGGTCAGCGCGCCGGGAAAGCCTGCATCGCCGTCCGGCGACTCGAGCGACAATGAAACGGAGGAAGGGTCGTAGGGGCCAAGCTTCCAGAGCCTCCGTCCGAAGCCGTTGGGGCCGCCATGTAAGGCATGCTTCTCGCCCGGCTTTCGCTCAATCCGGTATTCGACCCCATCGAGCGTAAAGCCGCCGTTGGCGATCCGATTTGCGAAGCGGCCGGGAACCGACCCGAAATGCGGCGAATGGGCGATATAGTCCTCGATCGTGTTCAGCCCAAGCACGACGCGCCGCGGACCCCGCGGCGTCGGCACGATGAGGTCGCGCAGGACGGCGCCCCAGGTCAGAATCTTCGCCCTTGCTCCCGCCTTGGAGGCGATATCGACCTCGAAGACCGGGGCGCCGGCGATCTTCCCGAAGACATGTGCGCTCAACGCCCCTCTCCTTGCTTGGCGCCCCATGAAACCGCGCCTTCGAACTAATGAAGATCGAGTTCCTTCCGAATTGCGACAAAAACGTCGCGGAACATCGCTTCGGTCAGAACGCCGGTGTTCGTGTTGTACCGCGAGCAATGATAGCTGTCGAAGAGGATGGGGCCGCTGGGCCCAATTTTCATTCGCGCCCCGTGCGCGAAAGGAAACGACGCCGTCCGCGCGCCGAACGCGCGCAGGACCGTTTCATGCGCGATCCGCCCGAGCGCCAACACGATGCGCAAGTCAGGCAGGGCGGCGATCGACCGCTTGAGATAGACCCGGCAGGAGGCGATCTCCTGCGGGGTCGGCTTGTTCTGCGGAGGAACGCAACGGACGGCGTTGACGATGGCGCAATCGACGAGCTCAAGCCCATCGTCGGCCCGGCGATCGTATTGTCCGGACGCGAGCCCGAAGCTCAGGAGGGCGCCATACAGAAGATCGCCAGCGTAGTCGCCGGTGAAGGGCCGGCCGGTCCGGTTCGCGCCCTTGAGGCCAGGCGCAAGCCCGACGATCAATAGCCGCGCGTTCGACTTGCCGAACGAAGCGACAGGCGCGTTCGACCAGTCTGGGAAGGCCGCGCGGTTGGCGGCGCGAAAAGTCGCAAGGCGCGCACAATCGGGGCAGTCGGGCGAGGGACTGACGTCGAAAGCCATCGGCCCCGCCCGGGATCTATTCGCGGACCGTTTCCTCGACGGTCTGCTGGGCGGCGACATATTGGGCGCGACGATGATTCTCAGCGCGCGCAAGCCGCTCGGCCGGATCCCGGCCAATGCGCGGCATCAGATGGGCGAGGTCGACGAATTCATCCGCTTGGCGCCGCAATTCGTCAGCCACCATGGGGGGCTGAGTTGAGATCGTCGAGACGACGGCCACCCTCACGCCCTTGCGCTGGACCGCCTCGACGAGCGACCGGAAATCGCCGTCGCCGGAAAACAGCACCATCATGTCGACGCGTTCGGCCATCTCCATTGCGTTGACGGCGAGTTCGATGTCCATGTTGCCTTTGACTTTGCGCCGCCCGGTCGAATCGACAAACTCCTTGGTCGGCTTGGTCACGACCGCATAGCCGTTGTAGTCGAGCCAGTCGACCAGCGGGCGTATCGAGGAATACTCCTGATCGTCAACCAGGGCGGTGTAGTAAAAAGCCCGGATGAGCCGCCCTTTCGCTTGAAATTCCTTGAGCAGTCGTTTGTAGTCGATGTCGAATCCGAGCGCCTTGGCGCTCGCATACAGGTTGGCGCCGTCGATGAAGAGGGCGATCCGTTCCAAGGATGACATATTCGCGCTTCTTTACCTTATCTCGCTGATTGACCAATAGGTCCCGAACATGGCCGGCTCAACCAAACCGCCGCCGATTAGCAAGCCATTGTCTCAAAAGGAGTTCAAGCATCATTTTGAGGCGACCACAACTACGAGGGGGGTTCGCCCGACCTGCTTCCACAGAAACCGCGGCGGACCTCCCCCGGCATACCGACATAGGAACATTGGCGAAAACCGCTATGGGTAGGCCGCAAATTAATCTTCTTGAACGACCCGAACACGGTCCACACGCGACTGGCTTCGAAAGCTTCGCGCCCCGTGTTAAAGGCGGCGTTTTCAACAGCCCGGATGGCGCGGGAGGGGATGTCCTCCGCGTTCGAATACGGAGACGGCATGAAGCTCGTTCGCTACGGCAGGCTGGGGAAGGAAAAGCCGGGACTTGTAGACAGCGCGGGCAAGCTGCGCGACCTCAGCGAGACCATCGCCGACATTGACGCTGATGTCTTGAGCCCACGCTCCTTGGCCCGACTCGCCAAGCTGAAGGCTGAATCGCTGCCGGCGGTCAGAGGGACGCCGAGAATCGGGCCTTGCGTCGCCCGTGTGGGCAATTTCGTCGCGGTCGGCCTCAATTACGCCGACCATGCCGCGGAATCCGGCATGCCCATCCCCAAGGAGCCGGTGCTGTTCACCAAAGCCCCCTCTTGCATCGTCGGTCCGAACGACGACGTCGTCATCCCCAAGGGATCGCAGAAAACCGACTGGGAGGTGGAGCTCGCCGTCGTCATCGGGAGCCGCGCGAGCTACGTCAGCGAGGCCGAGGCGCTGCGGCGCGTCGCCGGCTTCTGCATCTGCAACGATGTCTCCGAGCGCGAGTTTCAGCTCGAGCGGTCCGGGCAATGGGTGAAGGGCAAGAGCGCGCCCACCTTCGGGCCGCTCGGCCCGTGGCTCGTCACGCCCGACGAGATCGAGGACGTGCAGAAGCTCAATATGTGGCTCGACGTCAACGGCGAGCGCATGCAGACCGGCTCGACCGCGACCATGATCTTCACGTTGAGGCAGCTCGTCTCCTATATCTCCCAATTCATGATCCTCGAGCCCGGCGATGTCATCACGACCGGCACGCCCCCCGGCGTCGGTGCAGGCCGGAAGCCGCAGGTGTTCCTGAAGCCCGGCGACACGATGACCCTTGGCGTTGACGGCCTCGGCCGGCAAGAGCAGCACGTCGTCGCCTGGAAGGAAGCATAGGCTCCGTTGCGAACATGCAGATCCAGCCCGTCTTCCTCTTCGACCTCGACGGCACGCTGGTGGACAGCGTCTACGAGCATGTCCTCGCCTGGAAGGAGGCGCTGGATAGCGAGGGCATCGACCTCTCGGTCTGGCGCATCCACCGCAAGATCGGCATGAGCGGCGGCCTGTTCACCGACCAGCTCGTCCGGGAGACGGGCGCGCCGATCGACGAGGAGCGCGGTGAGCGCCTGCGCCGGGCCCACGCCGCCGCCTATCGCCGCATGGGCGAGCGCATTCGCCCCCTGCCCGGCGCGCGCGAGCTTCTCGCCTGGCTGACCGACGCCGGCATCCCGTGGGCAATCGCGACCAGCGGGCGGATGGAGACGGCCTCCGTCAACCTGAAGGCGCTCGGGGTCGATCCCGAGATCACGCCGGTCGTGACGCGGGACCAAGTCAAACACGCCAAGCCCGACCCGGACCTGTTCCTTGCGGCGGCCCAGCGCTTACGCGCCCCGATCGAGACGGCTTTCGTGGTCGGCGACTCGATCTGGGACATGCTGGCGGCTGCGCGCGCCCGGGCGCTCGGGGTCGGCCTCCTTTGCGGCGGTTACGGCGAGGAGGAACTGCAGAAGGCGACCGCCTTCCGGGTCTACGAGGACCCGGCCGACCTCCTCAACCATATCGACGAACTCGGCGGGCGGCGCTAAGCGGCCCGGCGCCGCTTCCGTCCGCGAATCGGGACTTTTCAATGGGTTACGGCGCCATTTGGTTCCGACATGACGGCGGGAGACAATGAGCCGATCGTCGAGTGTCCAGACAGCCGCCCCGAAGGAATGGCCGACCCAATCTGGGGGAGATCGATGACCGCTCGGTCGAGGCCGAAAACGGACGTCAAGGCCGTCGCTTCCGTCGCCATATTGGCGCTCTTGTCTTGCGGCGCGCAGGCGGCGGATCTTGCGGCGGTCGCGCCGCCGGCCGCGTCCAATGTCGTCGCTCCTCAAGCCCCCTTGGGCTGGTTCTTGCGGTTCGGCGCGCTCGGCGTGCTGAATGACACCTCGTCAAATCTCTATGCCCAGCCGATCGTCGGCGTCGTCGCCCCAGGGATTGGATTTGTTCCCGTCGGCGGGGCTGGCCCGCAGATGTTCGTCGCGGGGCGCGGCGCGGCCTATTCGAACCTGATAAGCGCAAACGTCCAGGTCGGCTATTTTCTTACGCCGAACTGGTCGCTAGAGATATCGGCCGTATTTCCGGTTTGGGTGCCGGTCAGGGTCACCGGATATTCCGCTACGCCGCCCTATCCAGGGACGGTTTTGGCGCGCGTCTTGCCCGCGGCCCCGCCTTTGACGGGCGTCTATCACTTCACCCGGTTCGGCCCCTTCCAACCTTATCTTGGCGCCGGCGTCGCGCCGGCGATCGCTCTCGCCGTGGCGAAAGGCTTCGAAACGGGCGGCTCGTTCGATCCGTCGATCGGCCTCGTTTTGCAGGGCGGGTTCGACTACATGCTCACCCGCAATTGGGGCGTCTTCGTCGACGTGAAGAAGATCTTTATCCAGCTGCACGGAAAAGCGACCGGCGTCGACCTTGGTCCTCCGGTGGGCGTGATTCCCGTCGCCGGATCCATCAAGACCAATTC
>DATJXI010000389.1:0-5292 GCA_035500275.1 Roseiarcus sp.
TGCAGCGCCGCTTCCGCATCAACCGCGTCTGCGTCGTCGCCGACCGCGGCATGATCAGCGCCGAGACCATCGCCGAACTCGAAGCGCGCAGACTCCTCTACGTTCTGGGCGTGCGCGAACGGACCGACAAGCTCGTGCGCGAGCTCGTGCTCGGCGATCCCGCGCCGTTCGTGCCCTTCGTCCTGACGAAGCCGAGGCGCGAGGTCGATTACGAGGCCAAGGCGGTCACGCTCGCCGGGCGGCGCTATGTCGTCTGCCGCAACCTCGATCAGATGACGAAGGACGCCGCCAACCGCGCGACGATCGTCGCCGCGCTGGAGCGGCAGTTGAAGAAGGGCGACAAGAGCCTCGTCGGCAACAAGGGATACCGCCGTTTTCTCAAGAACCCGCAGGGCGATGGCTTTTCCATCGACCGCGCCAAGGTCGAGGAGGACGCCAAGTTCGACGGCGTGTTCGTGCTCAAGACCAATGCGCATCTCTCGCCGCTCGAGGCGATGCTCGTTTACAAACAGCTCTGGACCGTGGAACGGACGTTCCGGACGGCAAAAAGTCTGCTCGAGACGCGGCCGATCTATCACAAGCTCGATGAAACGATCCGCGGCCACGTCGCCTGCAGCTTCCTCGCGCTCGTTCTGAAGAAGGAGCTGGATGACCGCCTCGCCGCCGCCGACAAGGGCGCCCGCGCCTCCTGGCCCGCCGTGATCGCCGACCTCGACTCGCTCACCGAGACCGAGATCGAGCAGGACGGCAAGCGCTTCCTCTTGCGCTCCGCCCCGCGCCCCGGAGCCAGCCTCGCGCTCGCCGCCCTCGGCGTCGCCCTGCCGCCGACGTTGCGCCAGATCGCCGACCCCTAATCAACAGCCGCAGCCGGTAATATAGTGCCACGCCCGCGCCGCAGCGCGCTTTTGCGTGCGCGATCAAAGACTTCGTTTCGCCGACTGTCGAAGATCAGTCTAGGGGATCGTCGGACATGCCTGTTGCCACGAATCGGAACGATAACGCCAAGACTCTACCGAAACCACTCTCTCATTGTACAGCCATATATATATATATATATATTCTCTCGTAGTAGTTGACGACTGTCATGTCGTTCCTATATGCCCAGACTAAATTTGATTGACATTCAAAATAAATTTCCCCAGTATGATTAGTATTTCACTCGCTCGTCAAGCCAAGTGAACCGGACCAATTTTCAGCAAGTTTTTCCAAATCGAACACACCGCAAACTTCGGCGTATGACATTCCGTCTTCGGATCAACCAACAATAATCTTAGTCGCGACGCGTCCATCATCGCAGTTCGCAGGAGTTTCGTCGATGCGTGCTTAAACGCGCTGTGTCCGAATCGGATAGGCGGCGCTGGAACCATGTGGTAGAGGTCCGCGTCGGCGACGCGGGCGCTGCGGATCATGTCGAGGCGGCGACGATCATCGTTCCCTTGTGTCGGTCTTTTGGTCCCCGAGAGCTGAGCGGATGCAGGCGAGCAATTTGTTCTCGTCGATAGGTTTGGGCAGGTAGCAACATACACCGGCGTTCAGCGCCTGCGCCCGAACCTTCTCGTCGACATAGGCGGTGATCAGAATGGTCGGAATGGGTCTTCGGGACGCAACAAGCTGGTGACGCAGTTCGAGGCCCGTCATCCCGGGCATTTGCACATCTGCGATCAGGCAAGCAGCGCGAAGAAGACAATTCGATTTCAGAAAGCTTTCTCCGGAAGAAAACGCCTCTACCGAGAAGCCGTGCGATCGCATGAGGCCGGACATTGCCTCCCGAACCGATTCATCGTCATCGACGATCGCAATCTCAATCTTCGCCACATGCCCCTTCCTGCTATGCAAAGACTATTCTCTTCAGGCGCCGCGGGCAATCGCACCTGTGTCGGAATTCGTCGGTTCATTGCCGAGGTGCGGTCACCAATTGGTTGACCGCCGATTATACCTAAGTATAGGTCGCCCCAGCCTTTGGCGGAGCGGTTCCGAGGCGGACCCGTTGTCTGCAGTTTGAGGCGCCTCATGAGGAAGCTCGTCCGGGAGAGGCGGTAGGAGACGCTGCTCAAAAGGGTGGCGACAAAAACTTCCAGGGCCGAGACTGTGTCACCGACAAAGATTGCGATGGCCGATGCAGAACGCATCCGACTTGCGGGCATAGCGTCGATCCGGATAGCTTCAGGCGGACAAGGTCGCCCGGCTTCGCCAGAGCAGGGCGGATGGGACGAAGCAACGAATGTGCCTTGCCGATCGGAATGATGCAGCGCTGTTGTCTACGCTGACCATCGTCGCTAGCAGCGCTCCGCCCTTGCCAGTTGCCCGCGATGGCTGAGCCAGCAGGCACAGTAGTTGTTGTGGATGACGACCCGGGCGTCCGGGAGGCGTTGGGAAGCCTCCTGCGCTCAGTCGGCCTACAGGTAGATCTGTATGGTTCGGTGCCCGACTTCATGAAGGCAGGACGCCCCCAGAGCCCAACCTGCCTTGTGCTGGATGTGAGACTCCCAGGCCAGAGTGGACTGGATTTCCAGCGCGAGCTGTCGAAGGCCGGGATTTGCCCGCCAATCATTTTCATTACCGGCCACGGCGATATCCCAATGTCCGTCCAGGCGATGAAGGGCGGCGCGATCGAGTTCATGACCAAGCCGGTTCGCGAGCAGGACCTGCTGGATGCGATCCAACTGGGCCTCCAGAAGGACCGCGCCGAACTCGAGAAGGAGAGGGTGATTGAAGTGCTTCGCGCTCGCTTTGATTCCCTGACTGACCGAGAGCGCGAAGTGATGGCGCTCGTTGCTGCTGGCCGCCTGAACAAACAGATTGCCGGTGAGATCGGCGTCACCGAGATCACGGTCAAAATTCACCGTGGCAATGTGATGCGAAAAATGGAGGCAAAATCTTTAGCTGAGCTGGTGTTGATGGCGGATAGGTTGAAGACCTCGAGGGATAAAACGTAACTTGCCACGTTGCACGGTGCGCACAACCGGCTGAACAGGCAGACTGATTTGGAGGTATAAGCGAGAGAACGGCTTGTCCGCGGTCGCGCATCAACGAACGTTCCCGAGCAGTCGCTGAACTGAATAGTACCCGCCTTCACGAATCGATAGCGATCAGTAGTCTCTCTTTAGAAGAGCGCCATCCCCGGCTCAGCGAGCAATCCTTCAAAATCTAAACCTCAGCGCGACCCGGACTTTCGCGCCGCAGCGAATTCAGCGCGCCAGCGCCGGCGTATCGGACTCCATTCGTCGCTATCCAACCGAACCCGAAACCTCGAGCAGCTGCGCGGCAAGTCTCCGGACCTCGTCGGCGCTTCCAATCAGTCGCGCCAGCATAGCCCGCATGTCGAAATCTTGTTCGATTGCCGGGACCCATGACGACTCGGGCGGCAGTTCCTGGGTGATCGAGATCGGCGCGACAAAGCGGTAGCCCTGCCCGGGAATGTTGATGAGATAGCGATTCCCGGCCTTACCGTCCCGCAGCGCCCGGCGCAAGGCGGAGACATGGACGGCGAGATTGGCCTCGACCACGGTAATGCCGGGCCACACGCGCGCCATGAGGTCCTTTTTGGTGACCAGTTCGCCGTGACGTTCGATGAGGGCGATCAGAATATCGAGGGCGCGGCTGCCGAGACGAACGGGCTCGTCCGCCTCCAGGAGGAGGCGTTGCGTAGGCAGCAGGCAGAAGGCGCCAAACATGATCGCGGCCATGCCTGAGGCATTGATCCCCGCCTCAGTTGCTGGGGTGCGTCGATAGATCTGTGTGCTATCAAGGAAGGGCCCAACGTCCGTTGGGCTGGGTTCCAGCAGCCTGCGAGCGTTTTGCGTCGATAGGGCGATAGCCAAAGCCATGTTCATTCTCACCACCGTTGCGGTTGCGGGTTGACGGAGTTGAAGTGATTGTGCTCTGTCGTCCTCCGTTCCTCGCCACAGACATTAGTGCCGCAGAACGGCCTAGCCTAACGGGCAAGAGTCGCGTTCATCTAGACGTCTTCAAAACTGAAATCGCATCGAGGTACAGGAGCACTCATGCTTTGGTTTAGGTAACAGGCGAAAACTGGCGTAGTGCTGGGCGCCGCCGCCCGGCCTGACCGCCATCTGCGTCTTCCCTCCTTGCAGGAATGAGGAGTGCGGTGACCTTCCGCCGAGCCCTTTGTCCAACAGCGCGCGCGCAGGCCGACCGCGCCATTTTCGGGCGCGGATTCCTTTGTTTCAAAGGCTTGCGGCACCGTTTCCGGGCGACTCGCGTTCGGCTTCTCCACCTTCCATCGAAGGCGGCAGGCTGCGAGCTCGCGGTTGACGATCCTGGCGGGGTGCCATTTTCGGGCGCGGATTCAATGTTTTCAAGCCCTTGCGGTCCGCGCTACTGGCGATGACGCGCCCGCGTACGACGCCGGGCCGGCAGCCGAAGAAAATTCGCCGCCGGGGCGGAACTCAAGTACGCATCCGGAACGCGCCCCGGTGGAGGGATTGAAGGAAGCGTTGACGGCTGGTGATTGGCTTATTGAGCGGCGATGAGGGCGTCAGCGTCGCGGCTTGCCTTCCATGCCCAGGGGGTCAGTTCGCTGACGCGCTTTGCGGGATGATCGGGGAGTCGTGCGAGGACATCCGCGAGCCAGGCGTGCGGATCGACGTCGTTGAGGCGGCAGGTCTGAACCAGGGAATAGATCGCAGCCGCCCGACGCCCTCCTTCGTCAGATCCCGCGAATGTCCAATTGCGCCGTCCGACCGCCACGCAGCGCAAGGCTCTTTCTGCGGCGTTGTTCGACAAGCAAACTCTTCCGTCGTCGAGGAAGCGGGTGAAAGAGGCCCAGCGGGAGAGCATGTAGCGGATGGGTTTGGCGACCTTGTTCTTGGGCGACAGCCTGCGCAATTGCTCGCGCATATAGGCTTCGAGCGCGGCGACGAGCGGCTTCGAGAGTTCCTGGCGCGCCGCGCGTCGCTCGTCAGGCGGCTTGCCACTAATGCCGCGCTCGATGGCGAACAGTTCGTCGATGCGCCGCACGGTCTCGACGGCGATCGGCGCCTTGGTGAGCCTGGCGAGCTCGAAAAAGTCCCGGCGCCCGTGCGCCCAGCAGGCGGCTTCCAGGATCGGCGCGGGCTTGCGGTCCTCGGCGTAGAGCGCGTTGTGGCCTGAATAGGCGTCGGCCTGCAGGACGCCGGTCCAGCCGGCGAAAACCCGGCGCGGATGCTCGCCGTGGCGCGTGGGCGTATAGTCGAACAAGACCGCGGGCGGTCCTCTGCCGCCGAAAGGACGGTCGTCGCGGACATAGGTCCAAAGCCTGCCGGTGCGCGCCTTGACCTTGGCCAGCACCGG
>DATJXI010000390.1:0-8125 GCA_035500275.1 Roseiarcus sp.
CGCCGCAAGGCGATCATGGGCGTCTTCGACGAGGGCTGCATGGGGATGTACAACGCCATCATCCCGGACGAACTCCTCTTCCCGCTCGGCGTCTTCAAGGAGCGCCTGTCGCAATCGGCGCTTTACGCCGCCGCACGCGAAGTGCCGCAGGCCGAGGCCGAGGCGGTTTACGGCTGGCTCGTTGCGCGCGGCATGACCTTCCATTTCGGCAAGGACCCGGAGACCGAGCTCACCCGCGAGCAGGTGCTCGACCAGTGCCGCATGTATGTCGCCGCCGTGCGCATCGCCGAGGCGTTCGGCTGCGAGGCGATCGGCATCCAGTATCAGCAGGGCCTGAAAGACCTCATGCCGGCTTCCGACCTCGCCGAGGGCATCCTCAACAACGACGAGCGCCCGCCGGTCAAAGGCGCGGACGGCCGGCCGATTCGGGACGGGAGGGCGATCGTGCACTTCAACGAGGTGGACGAATGCGCCGGGCTCGACGCGCTCTTCACCAATCGCGTCCACCGCGCGCTCGGCCAGCCGGTCGAGACGACGCTGCACGACATCCGCTGGGGCGACGCCGACAAGAGCGGAACCACCGAGGATTACGTCTGGGTGTTCGAGATATCCGGCGCCGCGCCGCCCGCCCACCATATCGGCGGCTGGAAGGGCACCGACAGCCTGCGCCAGCCGCCCATGTATTTCCGCCTCGGCGGCGGGACGGTGCGCGGCGTCGCCAAACCCGGCCCGATCGTCTGGTCGCGCATCTATGTCGAAGGGGGCAAGCTCAAAATGGACATCGGCCGCGCCCGGGTGGCGGAGCTGCCGCGCAAGGAGACGGAACGCCGCTGGAAGGACACGACGCCGCAATGGCCGATCATGCACGCCGTCCTGCACGGGGTCACGCGCGACCAGATGATGGCCAAGCACAAGGCCAACCACGTCCAGGTCGCCTACGCCAACTCTCCTGAGGAGGCGGACCTTGCGCTCGCAGCGAAGGCGGCGCTGGCGGCCGAGCTCGGCCTCGAAGTGTCGCTGTGCGGCGCGCGGGCGGACGGCGGGGAGCTTGGGCGGTAGGCGAATGGCCTTCTTCGTGGGCCGGGCCTAACGGGACGCCCCAACAACGTCCGGTCCAGGCGGGAGCGGCGTCAGCGGCCGATCCTTGCCGCTCGAAAACCGAACGGGCTGCCAGTGGATCGCCGGCTCCGATTCATGGACCAGCCTCCATGTCTGCCCGGTCGCGCTGTCGAACAGGAAGATTTCCGGAGAGGCCTGAGACGGAGACGGGGCCGCCGTCATCATCTGGTAGCGGCCGACTTGAGTCTGCTGCGCGGAGGCGCCGCCGTTTCCGGCGATAATTGCAGGAATAAGCGCCAAAATCATTGCTCTCATCGAAGGTGGACTCTTCTGCTCCAAGGGCGGCGTTGCATGGCTTTGTATTTGCTTGGATAGCGCCATCATAGCCGCTTGCGGTCGGTAGGCGAGTTGGGCGAAATGAGGTTTTATTGCCTACCCTTCGAGAATGGCTGACGACCCCCTGGCCTGCCCGGATTTCCTCGCCGAGCGCCGCTATGCCTACGGCAAGGCGGCGGAGGACGACGGCCATTGGCGCGCCGCGGCGGATATGTTCGAGCAGGCGCTCGAACGCGCGCCGGACTGGCCGCCGGCCGCCTTCGCGCTTGGCGAGGCGCGCGAGAAGCTGGGCGACGAGGATGGCGCGGCGGCGGCGTTCCGCGCGGCGCAGACCGCCGATCCGTCCGACTCGCTCGGCGCCTCAGCGCGGCTGGCGCTCCTTGAAGGAGCGCGGCCAGACGCGCTGCCCGCAGCCTATGTCGCGCGCCTGTTCGACGGCTACGCGCCCCGGTTCGACGCGCATCTCAAGGAAGCGCTCGCCTATCGCGGGCCCGCCCTTATCGCAGCCGCGTTGGACGAGGCTTCACGCGCGGCCGTCGTTCGGAACGCGGTCGTTGACCGCGTCGGCTGCCCTCAGCGAGGGCGGCGACAATTCACCTCCGCCCTGGACATTGGCTGCGGGACCGGACTCATGGGCGAGGTGATCCGCGACAAAGTGGGGCAGTTGACCGGCATCGACCTCTCGCCGCGCATGGTCGCCGAGGCGCGGGCGCGCAGCGTCTATGACGACCTCGTCGTCAGCGAGGCCTTGGCCTTCCTGCAATCGTCCGCGTCGGGCGCCTTCGATCTCATCCTGGCGGCGGACGCCTTCTGCTACTTCGGCGATCTGACGCGGCTCTTTACCGCCTGCCGGCGGGCGCTTCGGAAAGCTGGGCTGCTCGCCTTCTCCGTCGAGGCGTTTGAAGGCGAAGGCTTCCGCCTCAAGACGACGATGCGTTTCGCCCACGCGCCAGCCTATGTAGAAACGGGAGCGCGGGGGGCCGGCCTGGAACCGCTGGTCATGAAGGCGGCCTCGACCCGCCGCGAGGCGGGCTCTGACGCGCCGGGCCTCGTATGCGTGTTGGCGCCATGAACTCGGTCTTCCCGCGGCCCTCTTGATAGCAGCCAACTCTTTGATTCGGCGCGTCTATTCAGAACGATCAGGGAAAACGTCCGCCGCCTTTGGCGCCGCGTTTGCGTTCCGTAGAGTATCACAACAGAGAGGTACTTTCTTGACAATCTATTTTCTTAGACTGCGTTTCATACGAAGCGTGTGCACTGCACTACGTAGTTTCCCGGATATGGCCAAAGGAGGTATTGCTCTAAAGTATAACAGACCTCGGTGAGGCGACTTGTTGCATTCTTGAAACACGGGTCTAAGTCGCGGTGTATTCTTCCGACGAAATTAATTAGTGGGTTGGGAGGGCGCCTGAAATCAAGAGCGCTCAGCGGCGCCTTTGATGTTTGCGCGGACCATGAGGAGGAGGACGGTGAGTGGATCTATATGACTTTGAAATCCTGAAGGGGGAAGACGTGATCGCCGCCGAGCGAGCGATCCCGCTCATGAGCCCGAAAGCCGCCTGGCCAAGGATCATAAAGCTGGCGAAAGGCCTGAAATCGTCTGGCTGCCGGATTCGCGTGAAAGAGTCAGGCGAGACGATCATACTGGTCGGCGCCTCGGCGGCGCTTCGCTATGCCGATTTCGATTTCTCCGCGGCGGCGTGAGCGCTTTTTCCACGTAGCTGACAACCGAATCTCAGGATTGATATCGCCCGCGGTCGCGCCCCGTCCGCGGGGTTCGTCTTTTCCCGAGCGCCGCCTACTCCGCCGCTTCCGGCGTGGGCGACCCGGCCCGGACGCGCCCCCGGTCTGAAGCGGCGCGCTGGCGATAGCGCAGGAACTGCTGGTCGGCGAGGACGCCGATGAGGATCACCGTGCCCATGACCGCGAAGTTCAACGACGAGGGAATCCCGAGGAGGTTCACAAGGTTCTGCAACACCTGCAAGAGAACCGTGCCGAGAACGACGCCCAGGATCGAACCCTCCCCGCCCCTAAGCGAACAGCCGCCCAGCACCGCCGCCGCAATCGCATAGAGCTCGTAGAAGCTGCCGTGCACGGCCGGCGAGATCGAGCGGGTGTACATGGCGATGAAAATGGCGGCGACGGCGGCAAGCCCGCAGCAGATGACGTAAGCCGAGACGACGATGCGGTCGGAATTGATGCCGGAATAGCGCGCCGCCTCCTCGTTCTTGCCGACAGCGAAGAGGTAGCGGCCGAAAATCGAGCGGTGCAGGACGACGCCGGCGACGACGGCGACGACGATGAGCGCGATCAGGCTGTGCGGAATGGCGATGGTATGCCCGTGATAGCCCACAAGCCGGGCGAAGGGAGACAAGATCTCGCTGCGGCCAGCGGTCAGCCATTCGAGGGTGGGAAAGCTGACGCCGAACCCGAAGCCGGCCGTCGCATCCTGCGTGTAATAGCGCGCGACGCCTCGGTAGATGAGCAGGCCGCACAGCGTCACCACGAAGGGCTGCAGGTGCATCTTGGTGATGAGCAGCCCATGGATCGCGCCGAGAATGCAGCCGGCCGCGACGATGATGGCGACCGCGAGCATCCAGTTCATGTTGTGATTGACGATGAGGTCGATGAAGATCGTGCCAAGGAGCGCAATGAGCGAGCCGACGGAAAGCTCGATTCCGCCGGTGATGATGACAAAGGCTTCGCCGATCGAGAAGAGGCCGAAGAGGCCCACTTGATTGGCGGTGTTGGACAGGTTCCCCGGCAGCAGGAACCGGTCGTTGATGATCGCGACCGCCGTCCCGACGACAATGATGAGGACAAGCAGCCCGAGGTCTTTCTTGAACATCGCCGCCTTTCATGAGCTTGGCCGCATGCCGACCGCGAGCCGCAGCACATTGTGCTCGCTGAACTCGGGGCGATCAAGAAAGCCGCTGATCCGGCCTTCCTGCATGACGGCGATGCGGTCGCTGACGCCGATCACCTCCTCCATGTCGCTCGAGATCATGAGGACCGCAACGCCGGAATTCGCGAGCGCCCGCATGATTTCGTAGATCTCGTGCTTGGCGCCGACGTCGATGCCGCGGGTCGGTTCGTCGAAGATGATCACCTTCGGGCGCATCGACAGCCATTTCGCCAGCACGACCTTCTGCTGGTTGCCGCCGGAAAGCGTCCCAACCTCCGCCTTGACCGACGGCGCTTTTATGTCGAGTCGCTCTTTCTGCCGCACCGCGTTGTCGAGCTCGGCCTGATTGCGCACGAGGAGGCCGCGTGCGTACGAGCGCAAATCCGGCAAAGAGATGTTGCGGGCGATGGAGGAGTCGAGAAGCAGGCCGGCGCGCTTGCGGTCCTCGGGCACGAGAAAAACGCCGCGGTCGATCGCCTCGCGCGGGCCGCGGATTTCGACGGGCTCGCCGTTCATCTTCAATGCGCCGCCGCGCAGCGGGTCGATGCCGAAGACGGCGCGCGCGAGCTCGGTGCGGCCGGATCCGACGAGCCCCGCGAGGCCAAGGATCTCGCCGCCCCGCACCTCCAGGCTCACTGCTCTATCCGGGTACGCCGTCGTGCGGACGCCTTGCATCTGGAGGGTCGTTCCCTCTGGGCGCTCTGGCGCCGGCGCGATGTAGAGCGCCTTGAGCTCCCGTCCGATCATCAGCGGGATCATGGCGTCGTGCGTAATGGCGGAGCGCTCGAGTTCGCCGACCATGCGTCCGTCGCGCAACACGGCGACCCGATCGGCGCAGGTCTGCACCTCGTTGAGGCGATGCGAGATGAAGATGACGCTGACGCCCTGCGTCTTCAGCCCGGCGATAACGCGCATCAGCCGCTCCGTTTCGGAGAGCGTCAGCGACGAGGTCGGCTCATCCATGATGACGAGCCGGGCGCTGAGCGACAGCGCCTTGGCGATTTCGAGCAATTGTCGCTGCGCGAGCGACATTTCGGCGACCGGCGTATCGGGCGCGAAATCGACGCCGAGCCGGTCGAGAAGCGGCTGCACGTCAGCGTGGAGCTTCTTGCGGTCGATGAGCTTGAGGAAGCCGCCGGCCAGCGGCTCGCGGCCAATGAAGACGTTGGCTGCGGCGTCGAGATTATCGAAGACGTTGAGCTCCTGGTGAACGAAGGCGATGCCCGCCTTGATGGCGTCGCCGACCGTGAACGGCTTGCGCTCGACCCCGTCGACGCGGATCGCGCCGGCGCTCGGCTCGATCACGCCGCCGAGCACCTTCATCAGCGTGGATTTCCCGGCGCCGTTCTCCCCGATGAGGCCGATCACCTCGCCGGGCGCAACGGACAGCGTGACGCGATCAAGCGCGACCACGCCCGGATAGCGCTTTGCGATCTCGACGAGTTCGAGGAAGGCCATCGTTTGCGGACGCCGGGAAGCGGCGCAGGCCGCCGTCCAGGCAAGAAAGACCGGCGCGAATGGTATCGCGCCAGCCGGCTTGTCCTACTTACCAAGCATCTTGTGCATCGAGGCCATGAACTCGTCGACGTTCGACTGGTCGATGACCTTGCCGGGAACGATGATGATGCCGTTCGCCGGAACGCCCGACTTGTCGCCCTGGAGGATGTTGGCCATCAGCTTCATGCCCTGATAGCCCCACTCGAAGGGTTGCTGGACGACGGTGCCAACAATCGAGCCTTCCTTCACGCCGCCGAGCGTGATCGGGTCTTCGTCGAAGCCGATGACCTTGATCTGGCCAAGCTTGCCGGACTCCTTCAGCACCTCGTAGATGCGCGGCGTGTTATACGAATAAAAGCCGACCAGGCAGCTGATGTTGGGGTCGGCCGCCAGCGCGTCCTCGACATTGCGCTTGGCGCGCGTCTGGTCGATCTCGTCGCCGCGGACATCGATAAGCTCGACCTTGGACCCCTTGATCGTCTCCTTGACGCCCTCGATGCGCTCGCGGGCGTTGTCGGCGCCGAGCAGCCCGACGAAGCCGATGCACTTGCCGCCGTTCGGCAGCGCCTTCAGCATCAGTTTGCCGGCGTCCTTGCCGAGATCGGTGTTGGAGGACCCGATATAGGCGACCCGTTTCGACTGAGGGGCGTCGCTGTCGGTGGTGAGAAGCAGGGTCTGAGAGGCGATCTTGTTCAGGCCCTCTGTCTGGTTCTTCGGATCGACCGCGCTCACCATGATGCCGGAGACGCCAGCGGCGACGAGGTCCTCCATCACGCGTTGCTGGACCGCGGCTGCGGCCTGCTCGGGATACTTGAACTCAAGATTGTAGTTCGGCAGCTCTCCTTGGGCTTTCTTCACCCCGGCTTCCGCGATCTTCCAGAAATCCGAAGCGCCGTTGACGACGAAGACCAGCGTCTTCTTGTCGGCAGCTGACGCGGACGAGATCGCGAGCGCCAGCGCCGCCGACAGGCCGGCCATAAGCATGCGTTTCATTGCATAGTTCCTCCCGTTTGCACGACTGCCAACGCAGCCGCTTTGGTCCTTCGCGTGGAGAAGCGCGCTTCTCCGCCTTGCCGGGCAGGCTATAACGCCTGCTCCGTGTTCAGCCAGGGTACCAGACCTTGCGCGGATCGTCCGGCGAGCGCTGATATTCCCAGGCAGAATCGATAAGCCTTTCGACGTCGTACGCCGGCGCCCAGGCAAGGTGGTGCTTGGCTTTGTTGTTGTCCATCCAGTTCGAGTGATAGTTGCTGGGGATGTTGATCGCGCCAAGACCTCTTGTTCGCTTGAGATACGCGGCCACCTCGCCGTAGTCGACCGGCCGGTCCATGCAGACGTTATAGAGCTGACGCTTGGCGCGCGGATTATCGATGGCCGCGAGCATCGCGCTCACGAGATCGTCGACATGTACGAAATTGCGCTTCAATGGAGCTCCGTCGGCGTCTCGAAGAAGCGGGATTGCGCCCTCCCGACGGCAGCGCTCGGCGTCTTCCCTGGGAACGATGGTCTTCCAGTCTGGACCGCCGAAAACGTCGTCCCCGAAGGAGAGCGTGTATTTGAAGTCGTCCTTCTCCATGATCCAGGGCGCGCGCAGGCAGCAGCCGTTGAGGTCGTACTGGATGCCGAACTGCGCGAGCACGACCTCCTCAAGCACCTTCGAGAGCGCATAACAGCCGGGGTAGGCCATGTGCGGCGTCGCCTCGGTGATGGGGGCGTCATGTCGGTAGAAGAAGTGGCCGACCCCTGCGTCGCCGCCGACCAGGATGAACTGGCGCGCGGCCGGGCTTCTCCGAAATTCCTCGAGAAGCCAGAAGAGTCCCTTGACGGTGACGTCGATAACATCGTCCGGCGTCTCCTTGCAGGTGGCGAGGTGGATGACATGGGTGACGTCGCGCATTGCCTGCTCGACCACGCTCCGCTCGGCGATCGACCCCCTGACCACGGAGAGCCGATCGGTCTCTGGCAGAGTGCGGTTGTGGCAGAGCCCGCGGATGCGTGCGTTCCCCCACCGGGGGTCGGCGAGTATTGCCGCGATGAGTGCCCGGCCGACCTTGCCCGTGGCGCCGGTCACGAGTATGAGCATTGTCGTCCCCTCCACGTGCCTTCGGCGATGCCGATCCTTTCGCAATTGCGGAAACGATCGGCCGGTTGCGCACCCCTATTATAATATTGTCTGACATTTGACCGTCGCGTGGCGCAGTCGGACTCCGTCGCTTCTTGCTCCCCGCCCGCACCGCTGCCATACTTCGGCGTCTTGCACGCAATAAGCAAGCTACTTGGGAGGATAAATAAATGGCGGATACGATGAACACGAATCGTCGCGGCTTC
>DATJXI010000391.1:0-7973 GCA_035500275.1 Roseiarcus sp.
CGCGCGGGTATCGATGCCGGCAAGTCCGATAATGCCGCGGCTGTTGAGCCAGGCATCGAGATGCCGCGTGGCGCGGTAGTTCGACGGCGCGGTGATGTCGGTCGCCAGGATGACGCCGCGCGCCCCCGGCGTCGCCGCCATGTTGACGGTTTCGATGTCGTCCTCGTTGGTGCCGACATTGCCGATGTGCGGGAAGGTGAAGGTGATGAGCTGCCCGGCGTAGGAGGGATCGGTGAGGATCTCCTCATAGCCGGTCATCGCCGTGTTGAAGCAGACCTCGCCGACCGCATGGCCTGTGGCGCCCAGCCCATGGCCCTCGAGTACGGTGCCGTCGGCCAATACCAAAAGCGCCGTCGGCTTGGGCTCAGCCCAAGTGCTGCCGGAGGCGGCTCCGGCGGGGCCTGGCGGCGGCTGGGTCATGGCCTCTTAGTTGCGTATTATATGTGTCGAAGCAAGGGGTGCCTGGCAACAGCCCCCAGGCGAAGGTCGGGCAAAAAAGGATCTTCTATGCGAACCATATTGTCACTGCTTTTTGCGCTTTTCTTTCCAACCCAAGCATTTTCATTAGAGCGTGTCGGGCTTTCGTTTACGTGCACCACAACGCTGCTGACTATTCATCAAGACAACGATCAAAAGCCATCGTTCCAGCTTAAGCCCAATGAGCGTGACGCGACGTTTGTCGTCGATGTCACAAGCGCTAAAGAGCCCGACCCGCTTGCCTGTGACGATTCAAAAAAGCAGTCTCTGTACATTGCGGCGTATTGTAAGTTTCCCTACCAAGCAACGATTGAGAGTAAGAGCGGACAGGAGACACTGTACAGCGATGATGGCGACAATTTCAGAAGTGCGTTTCCTTGGAAATATTTTGCGTTTTTTGCAGATGGGCATTTCCTATCGTCTAGCACCATTAGTGACGGAGTCGTGATTCAAACTGGTGCATGTTTGTTAAAATAATAAAAGGAGGCTGCAATGATTGCAGAGCACGATGATCCTGAAATGTCTTACAGGCGCGGCTATCAGCAGTGCGCTCAGCAATTATTCGAAGTGCTCCAACCTTTCTTGCCACCAGACGCGCGAGAGATCGTGCGTCAATGGGTAGGAAGAGATCTGGCGAATTGGCGGGTTGCTGCAATGCGCGGCGAAAGTAAACGAGGGTCAGTCGGAATAACAGTTGGCGAATATCCTCCAACTTGGAGACTCGGAAACCTTAGTCAGCCAAATGCGCACTAGCAATCCGATGGGAAGGGAAAGCCTATGCTGCGTGATTCCATCAATAAAGCCCTGACCGAGGCGATGAAGGCCAGGAACGAGCGCGCGGTCTCGACGCTGCGCATGGTCAACTCGTCGCTGAAGAACGCCGACATCGAGGCGCGGGGGCAAAGCAAGCCGGCGCTCGACGATGCCGCCGTCCTCTCGCTGCTGCAGAAGATGATCAAGCAGCGCCAGGAATCGGTCGAGCTCTACAAGAAGGGCAACCGCGCCGATCTGGTGAAGCAGGAGGAAGAAGAGATCGCCATCATCTCCGGCTACCTGCCCAAGCAGATGTCGGACGCGGACATGGCTGCCGCCATCGACGCCGCCATCAAGGAAACGGGCGCTGCCGGCATGAAGGACATGGGCAAGGTGATCGGCGCTCTACGCGGCAAATATGCCGGGCAGATGGACATGGCCAAGGCCAGCGCCGCGGTGAAGGCGAAGCTGAGCGGCTAACCGCCATCGGTAAGTAGTCTCTTTCCCCCGCTCGTCCCCGCGCAAGCGGGGACCCAGGAGCAATTAATGCTAAGCGCCGACGCAAAGTCTGGATTCCCGCGTCCGCGGGAATGAGCGGAGTATGCGGCGGGCGGTCGAGAGGACTCACGCCTCCAGCAAAATCTTCGCCAGCCACTCCGGCGCGTCGACCATGACGTCGTGGCCGCAAGGCGCGGCATAAGCGCGCCACGACGGATCGGCCTTGGTGCGCGCCCAGGCCTGGTCGAAGCCGGGGCTTGGGTAGCTCGGCGCGCGGATATAGATCTTGTTGGCGACGCGGTCGCGGCTGCCGGCGACCTTGAGCTTGTCGGTGAAGGTTGCAATCGGCTGCGGCGTGCACTGGCTGTCCACCCAGGCGCGGTCCGCCATGTTGACGCCGAAGGCCTCCGCCGGGCGTGGCGGCACGGCGATCGACTTCTTCTCCAGCGCCTCGTTCAGCACCTTGTGCACAGCCGGGCCGGTCAGGTCGAACACCGACTCGCCGTCGCGCGGCACGAATGCGTCGACGAACACCAGCGACTTGATCGCCGCATGCATCTCGTCGGCGACGCCGGTGATGATCATGCCGCCGTAGGAATGGCCGGCGAGCACCACGTCGCTGAGCCCTTCCCATTTGAGCACGTTGACGATGTCCGCGATGTGGGTCGCAAGCCCGATGCCGGGCGCCATGAGATGCGAACGCTCGCCGAGGCCGGTCATGGTCGGCGTGTAGACTTTGTGGCCCGCGCGCTCCAGGAGATCGGCGACGCGGCGCCAGCACCAGCCGCCATGCCAGGCGCCGTGAACAAGGACGAAGGTTTTGGCCATTTGATGTTTCCCCGAGCGCCGTGCCACGTCGAAGCTAATGTTCGGCGCTCGCCGCGAAGTCGTCAATCACAGCGGTGAGCGCCTCGGGGCCGACATGCACCGTGCCTGCGAAAGGATGATCGATGGCCACGATGGTCAACAGCCCGAGAAAGGTGAGGATCGACAGCGCGCCCGACATCATCATCTGCGCCCGCAGATTGGCGGTGCCGAAGAAGAAGGTAAAGCCGACGGTGACAAAGGCGCCGGTGAACAACACCGTCCAGATGATGCCCGGCACGATGCCGGTCGACACCACAAGACGCGCGCGCCGCGTCTCGCTCATTTCGTTGACGTTCTCCAGGATCTGGGTGATCACCAGGGCCTCGTTGGCATCGAAGCTGTGGTATTTCAGCACGGCATCGTAGATCTTGGTCAGCGCCACCGTGACGGTGTGGCTCGGCCGGCCCTGCGCCATGGCGGGCCAATCGCGTTCGACCGCGGCCTTGATGTAGGCGATCGTCGCCGCGCGGATCGCGGCGCCGTGCGGCGCATCGAGGCCCTGCGTCAGCCGCATCACGGTTGCCACCGCGCTTGCCTCCTTGGCGACGTCGTTTTCCGCCTGGTTGTAGCGCTCCCAGACGACGACGATGGCGAAGGCGAGCAGCACGGCGTAGATCACGCCGATGGTGGCGAACTTGAAGCCCGCGACCTCGTTGTTGCTGCGCAATCTCTCCAGCGTCACGTAGCGGCGCACGATCGCCGGCCCGGCCACGGCGACGATTGTCGTCGGCACCAGCAGGATGATGGCGGCGACCCAGATCGGCTGCGTGGTGAGGAAGAGCATGAACGAGGGGCGGGGGGTTCAGGCGCGCTTTTTCGTCTTCTTACTCTTCTTCTGCTGCATGTACGAGCGCAGCACCGCGTTCATGCGCCGCTGATAGCCGGCGCCTTCGGTCTTGAAATAGTCGAGCACGTCCTCGTCGACGCGAATGGAGATCGCTTGTTTCTTAGGTCGGACGACAAGAACGGCTTTGTCCCAATTGAAATCGAGCGGGACCGCATCAGGATCACGACGGACGGCTTCTTCGATCTGCTCGTCAGTGAGCGCGTCGAGACGCTTCCAGTCAGTTAGACTTTTTTGCCGCTCAAGCTTGCCGTTGGCATGCTCGACGATATGAGTGCCGTCGGGCAAAGACGTTACCAGCGACACGATGTCTGTCCTGTTTTTCTTCTTAGCGGTCATATTGCATTCTTTCGATTTTGCGCGCCGCGCGCGCCGAAATGATCCTTAGCTTGTCCGCGCGTCGCGTGAACACGACGGCAATCAGTTGCCCTTTCACTTTGCCGATCGACACAAACCTTCTTTCGCTCCGATGCGGCGACCGGTAGCTGAATTGTTTGGGATCCTCGAACACCCGGACTGCATCGGCGAAGTCCAGCCCGTGCTTGGCGGCGTTGGCTTGGCGCTTGTTGTCGTCCCACTCGAAGCCGGAAAAATCCCGCATTGAGCCGCTTGTATATACAATTGTATTTCGTAATTTTCAAGAGGCATTACAACATGCCGGACTGTGAATAACTAGGAAAACGCCGGCAATCTCTGCGAATAGGCCCGGCGGCGGTTTCCGCTCCGGAATCTCTCAATTCGCCGGCCTATGATGGCCGACCGATTCGGCACTCAACCCATGCGCTTCTCGCCCCAGTTCCTCGATGAGCTGAAAACCCGCCTGCCGGTGTCCGAGGTGGTGGGCCGCCGCGTCAAGCTCGTCAAATCCGGGCGCGAATTCAAAGGCCTGTCGCCGTTCAACAAGGAGAAGACGCCGTCCTTCTTCGTCAACGACCAGAAGCAGGCCTGGTTCGATTTCTCCTCCGGCAAGAACGGTTCGATCTTCGACTTCGTCATGCTGAGCGAAGGCGTGGGCTTCCCGGAAGCGGTCGAGCGGCTCGCGCAGATGGCCGGCATGCCGCTGCCGAAAGCCTCGCGCGAGGAGGAAGAGCGCGCCGCGCATCGCAAGACCCTGCACGAGGTCATGGAGCTGGCGGCGAAGTTCTTTGCCGATACGCTCGCCTCGCGTAGCGGCGCCCGCGCCCGCGGCTATCTCGCCGACCGCGGCATCGATGCGGCCACGCAGCTCAAATTCCGCCTCGGCTATGCGTCGGGCGAGCGCTTCGCGCTCAAGGAGCATCTCGGCGCGCACGGCATTCCGGTCGAGGACATGGTGGAGACTGGCCTGCTCGTCTCCGGCGACGACATCCCGGTGCCGTTCGACCGCTTCCGCGACCGCGTGATGTTTCCCATCGCCGACGTGCGCGGCCGCACAATCGCTTTCGGCGGCCGCGCGCTGGAGAAGGACGTGCCGGCGAAATACTTGAACTCGCCGGAGACGCCGCTCTTCCACAAGGGTTCAACGCTCTACAACATCGCCGCCGCGCGCCAGGCCGCGCACGACGGAGCGCCCGTGATCGCGGTCGAGGGCTATATCGACGTCATCGCCATGGTCGGCGCCGGCTTTGCCGCGACCGTTGCCCCGCTCGGCACGGCGCTGACCGAGGACCAGCTCGCGCTGCTCTGGAAGATGGCGGACGAGCCCACGCTTTGCTTTGACGGCGATGCCGCCGGGCAGCGCGCCGCCTACCGCGCCGTCGATCTGGCGCTGCCGCGGCTTGCCCCCGGCAAGAGCCTCAAATTCGCGATGCTGCCGCAAGCGCAGGACCCCGACGATCTCATCCGCTCCGGCGGCCGCGAGGCGATCGCCGAGGTGATCGAGGCGGCGCGGCCGCTTGGCCAACTGCTATGGGCGCGCGAAACCGAAGGCCACGAATTCAACACGCCGGAGCGGCGCGCCGCGCTCGAGGCGCAGCTTTCCCGCCTCACCGCGCAAATCGGCGATGAGGCCGTGCGCAGATATTACCGGCAGGATTTTGCCGAGCGCGTCTCCCGCCTGTTCGCGCCGCCGCAAGGGGCGCGCGCTCCGCGCGAGAACTGGCGCGGGGGCAGCGCCGGCAATTGGCGGCAGCGCCCTGCCGACTGGAGCCGGCCGCGACCGCCGCGCTCGCAATCCGGCCGGCCGCAGCCTTACGTCGTCGTCAGCCAGCAGCTCGCTTCGAGCCCGGTGCATCGCGGCGCCCGCACCAGCGCGCCGCGGCGCGAGGCGCTCATCCTACAGGCGGCGCTCAATCACCCTTGGCTGCTGCACGACCACCTCGAGGAGCTGTCCCGCCTCGAGTTCCGCCACCCCGACACGGAAAAGCTCAAATCGGCGCTCATCGACATCGCCGCGCACGCTGCGGCCCTCGATCCGGAGGCGCTTCATGCCGAGCTTGCCGCCCGCAACCTCGCCGAGCCGATGCAGCGGGTCACCGGCTCGATCACCACCTCCGCGGTATGGGGGGCGGGGCGGGAGGCCGCGGCGGACGATGTTTTGGTGACCTGGGCGCAGTTGGTCGCCTTGCATCGACAGTGGAATTCCCTAACTAGGGAGCTTAAGGACGCCGAACAGGCCCTCGGCCAGGACGCCAGCGACGCCAATTACTTGCGGCTGCGCGACGTCAAGGCCCGGCTTGCCAGCATGGACGGCACCGAAGCGCAGATCGAAGGCTTCGGCGCCTCGTCCGGCCGCGGCGCGCGGAGTTTATGAGCCCGGCAGCCGGGCAGCCCACGGGACATCGGGTCGATTTCCGTGGCGCTTTCAGGGTTAAGCGGGGCTTAAACGGCTCCGGCGACACTGAAAAGACGTGATTCGGGGGCGCAGCGGGCCTGCTCCAAGGCCGGCGCCCTTTTCGGCCATGGGGACCGACTCAGTGTCCCTATTTATAGGGGGGTGTTTTTTCCCCTCGGGCGGTTCTGGGAGATGAAGCGAATGGCGACGAAGACGAAGGCACAGGTCAAGGAAGAGGCCCCCGAGAAGGACACCGACGCCGCCCCCGACACCCAGCCGCTGCTCGACCTCAACGACGCCGGCGTCAAGAAGATGATCAAGGCCGCCAAGAAGCGCGGCTACGTCACCCACGAGCAGATCAACGCCGTTTTGCCCTCCGAGGAGGTCACCTCCGACCAGATCGAGGATGTCTTCGCCATGATCTCGGAGATGGGCATCAACGTCGTCGAGTCGGACGAGACCGAGGCCGAAGAGGACAAGCACGACGAAGCCGACGACGACGATGAGGAGTCGGGCGGCGAGCTGGTCGAGACCAAGCCCAAGGCGCTTGCCACCACCGAGAAGAAGGAGCCGTCCGAACGTACCGACGACCCGGTGCGCATGTATCTGCGCGAGATGGGCTCGGTCGAACTCTTGTCGCGCGAGGGCGAGATCGCCATCGCCAAGCGCATCGAGGCCGGCCGCGAGGCGATGATCGCCGGTTTGTGCGAGAGCCCGCTCACCTTCCAGGCCATCATCATCTGGCGCGACGAGCTCAACGAAGGCAAGGTGTTCCTGCGCGACATCATCGACCTCGAGGCGACCTATGCCGGCCCCGACGCGCAGAAGATGCAGACGCCGGTGATCATCGGCCCCGACGGCAAGCCGATCGCGCAGGTGCCGGGCGCCGCGCCCGTTCCCGGCGCGCCGCATTTGCAGGTGGTGCAGACGCAGGCCGCGCCCCCCGCGGCGCCGCCCGCCGCGACGCCGTTCAAGGCCGATGGCCCGGGCCCGGGCGAGGGCGAGGAGCCCAAGGATCCGGGCGAGGCGGCGGCGGAGTCCGACTACGACGAAGACGACATGGAGAATTCGCTTTCCTTGGCGGCCATCGAGGCCGAGCTCAAGCCCAAGGTGGTCGAGACCTTCGACAACATCGCCGACGCCTTCAAGCGGCTGCGCCGCCTGCAGGAGCAGGACATCCAGTTTCGCCTGAAGTCGACGTCGCTGTCGCCGGCGCAGGAGCGCAAATACAAGAAGCTGAAGGAGGAGATCATCGGCGAGGTCAAATCGCTGCGCCTCAACCAGGCGCGCATCGATTCGCTCGTCGAGCAGCTCTACGACATCAACAAGCGCCTCGTCTCCAACGAGGGCCGGCTGATGCGCCTGTCGGAATCCTACGGCGTCATGCGCGAGGACTTCCTCAAGCAGTATATCGGCAACGAGCTCGACCCGCGCTGGCTCAACCGCATCTCAAAGCTCTCCGCCAAAGGCTGGAAGAATTTCGTCGCCCGCGAGAAGGACAAGATCAAGGACATCCGCTCCATGGTGCACGAGCTCGCCGGGCAGACCGGCGTGCAGATCGGCGAATTCCGCAAGATCGTGCACATGGTGCAGAAGGGCGAGCGCGAGGCGCGCCAGGCCAAGAAGGAGATGGTGGAGGCAAACCTGCGCCTCGTCATCTCCATCGCCAAGAAATACACCAACCGCGGCCTGCAGTTCCTCGACCTCATCCAGGAAGGCAACATCGGCCTGATGAAGGCGGTCGACAAGTTCGAGTACCGCCGCGGCTACAAGTTCTCGACC
>DATJXI010000392.1:0-4669 GCA_035500275.1 Roseiarcus sp.
GATCATGCTCCCGTAGCCAGATGCGCTTCCTCGGTATAGCCGCAATCGCAGCCGCTCTGACCTGGACGACAGTCTCGCCGAACGCTGACGAAGCCGCGGGCATGCCGAGGGGCGCGGACATCCGGACGATGTGCGGGACAAAGCCCACGGTGTTGGCGTTGGCGGACGGCTTCGGTGGAAACACTTGGCGCAAGACCGCGCTCGCGGAAATGAAAGACGAGGCGAGCAAATGTCCAAATATTAAGCGGCTTCTTTACGCTGACGCCGCCGGCGATCTGGCTAAGGCCAACAGTGACATCAACAGCCTGGTCGCGCAGGGGGCGAACATCTTGATTATCTATCCGGACTTCGGCGATGCGACCCTTCCCGCGATACGCGCTGCGCACGAGGCGGGCGTGGTCGTCGTCCCCTACATTTCTCAATTATCGGGCAATGCGGGCGTCGACTTCGACGCGAACGTGTATGCAAATGTCAACGCCGGCGCGAAAAAGTGGGTCGAATGGATGAACAATTATATAAAGGAGGGAACACTCCTTTATTTCAGCGGCGTTGCCGGAAACGGCTTCTCGACTACCGTAATGGACAACCTGAAGAGGGAACTCGCGCCCTATCCCAAGCTGAAGCTGCTCAGCGACCAGTTCATCGTGACGAACTGGGCAACCGCCGACGCGGAAAAAGCCACAGCCGGCGTGATCGCAAAATACGGCAAGCTCGACGTGTTTATTACCGACTTCGGCCCGGTTGCGCTTGGGATCATAAAAGGCTTTCAGCAGGCCGGGTTGAAAGTCCCGGCTAACGCCGGTGTGGCAAGCAATAACGAGCTAAACTGCGTCTGGATGGAGGCCAAAGCGAAAGGCCAAGCATGGCCCTATATGACGCTTGAGGGCACGACGACGATTGTGCGCTACGCGTTGCGCCGCGGAATGGCGATCTATCAGGGCACGCAAGACCCCGATCCTCTGCAAATCGACACATACGTCTTCGCCGATAGTTTTGGTGGCATCGATCCGAAATGCGACAAGTCGGCGCCTCTCGACGCCGATCTCTCAGGGTTCTTGACACCGGAGCAGCTTAGTTCGGTGTTTAAGCAATGAGACGGGACGTTCAAAGGGAGCGCGAAAGCCGCGATTAATGGAGGGCGAAGCAAGAACCGTTCTGAAGATTGAGGGCGTTACCAAGACGTTCCCGGGTGTAAGAGCCCTCGACTGCGTCTCCTTCGAGGCGAAGGCGGGCGAGGTTCACGGGCTGGTCGGCGAAAATGGCGCGGGGAAGTCCACCCTCATGGGCGTGGGCTCCGGCATCCTCGTTCCGGACGCTGGCATCGTCACAATCGACGGCACCTGCGTGTCGGGTGATCCGAAAACGGCACGAGAAGTGGGGCTCGCGATCGTCCGACAAGAGCCTTCGCTGATGGCCGATTTGTCGGTCGCTGAGAATCTGTTTCTCGGCCTGCCGAGTGGGAAACGTCCGCGGATCGCCGAAATGACCGACTGGGCCAAGCGATTGCTGGGGCCTTGGGATAGAACGGATGTTTTGCGACCAGGCGATCTAGTCTCGACGCTAAACCCCGAGCAGCGGTTTATGGTGGAGATTGCCAAGGCGCTGGCGGCAGGGCCAAAAGTGCTGATCCTCGACGAACCGACCGAGCATTTGCGCGCCGAGGACGTGGAGCGACTTTTCGAGAAGGTGAGGGAGGCGGCGAAGGCAGGGCAGGCCGTGGTTTACATTTCGCACCGAATCCGGGAGGTTCGGCGGATAGCTCAACGCGTCACCGTTCTTCGCGACGGGAAGTGGCAGGGGACATTTAGCGTAGACAGCCTCAATGAGCGTCAAATCGTCGAGCTCATCGTCGGTGGCGGTCTGGACCATGAATATCCGCCGAAGGCTGCGGCGGTTGACGACAGACCTGTGGTCTTGGAGACCCGGGGCCTGTCCGGTGAAGGTTTCAACGGCGTGACGATCGAGGTGCGCCGTGGCGAGATCCTTGGCCTCGCCGGCATCCAAGCCAATGGACAAAGGGAGTTCCTGAGGGCTTTGGCGGGGATCGATCGCAGCGAAGGTCATGTTGCTATCAAAGGTAAGAGATTTCGACTGCGCGGCCCGGACAGCGCCTGGCGAAACGAAATCGGATATTTGCCTGGCGACAGGCACCGGGACGGAATCTTCCTACAGCTCAGCGTCAAGGAGAACTACGCGATTCGCAGCCTTTGGCGGGACGCGCAATTCGGCGTCGTCGGCGTATCCAACGAGGCCTTACGGGCGAGGCACGCAGTGGCGAGTTTCGCGGTTAGAGCGCCGTCTATTGACACGCCGATCAGCTCTTTGTCCGGCGGTAACCAACAGAAGCTCATTTTGGCGAGCGTCCTGGCCGCCGAACCCGCCGTGCTTCTCATTGACGAGCCGACGCACGGTGTCGACGTAGGTGGGCGTGCCGAAATATATCGCATACTGCGCGAGATCGCCGCCAATGGAACGGCCATCATAGTCGTCTCGTCCCATTCAGAAGAAATCGCCGGCCTATGCGACCGCGTCGCGGTCTTCTCGCGCGGCGAAATCGCGACCCAACTCTCGGGCGACGAGGTCACGGAGATCAATATTACGACAAGCGTCCTCTCCTCGAGCGGCGTACGCGTCGGGCTTCGCCGACAAACCGCAGTCTTTTGGCGCTGGGCGGCCGGAAATTCGGCGCCGGTAGCGCTCTTAGGCGTGGCCATTGTCGCGCTTGGGATTTATGCCTCTGCGGTCAGCGAATTTTATCTCACAGGGCGCAATCTCGGCGGCGTTCTCGCGCTTGTCTCACCTCTCGCTCTAGTCGCCTATGGCCAGCAGATCATTTTGCTGCTGGGCGAAATCGATCTCTCCGTCGGCCCAACGATGGGCCTTTGCGTCGTTGTTGGCTCCTTTTTCTTTACCTCTGGGGCGGGCCCTGTCTCGGGCGTCCTAGGCCTCCTCCTGATGTTTGCGGCGGCGGCGACGATAGGATCGATCAATTTCGTTCTCGTCGATCGCCTGGTAAACCATCCGATGATCGCCACGCTTGCGACCTATATGTGCGTACAGGCGATCTCGCTTGTTCTTCGCCCCTCGCCGGGCGGTCTAATCGACCCGCAACTCATGAAGTTGATCTCAACCAGGATCGGCTTCGTACCCATGACCCTGATCGTCGCCGCGGCAGTCGGCTTGGTCCTCCAATACCTTCTGTTTCGCACCACGCTCGGCATTTCGCTACGCGGGCTCGGCTCGGATCCCGAAGCAGCGCGCCTAGCCGGCGTCAAATCGCGCTTGGTCCGCTTCTGTTCCTATGTCTCCTGTGCAATTTTTGCGGCTGTGGCGGCAATTCCACTATCATCGCAAATCGGCATCGGCGACGCAAAGGCGGGGTTAAATTACACGCTGTCCAGCATTGCCGCGGTCGTGATCGGGGGCGGCACCCTTTCCGGGGGAAGGGGGTCGTTCATTGGCACGCTCCTCGGCGGAATCCTCATCAATCAGATCAATATCGTCTCAACTTTTCTTCAGTTCAGCGACGCCTGGAGCTTCTATCTCCAAGGCGGCATCGTGCTGCTCGGCGTCGCTCTTTATTCCAGGAGCCGGCAGACGGCGGTGGCGCGCTATTAGGATCAGTCAACGCGAAAGGCGGTTTTTGAGGCGTTGGATGGGGGATTCGACGACATTTGAGCTGACGAGGCCGAAAATCGGCGACTTTACCTGGATCTGGATCGCGACGATGGCGCTGTTCGCCGTAAGCTTCCTCGTCGCGCCAGGCTCGGTCTCGATGGGGGCGCTGAGGGCCATGCTGCCCTTCGCCGGGCTGTTGGCGATTGTGGCGGTCGGGCAGACTTTGACCATTCAGCAGCACGGCATCGATATGTCTGCCGTTGGCGCGATCGCGCTCTCCGGGATTCTGGTCTCGACCTGGGGTTTCGAGGGACCCTCCCTTCTAGTCGCGATATTGGCGACTCTGACCGTTGGCGCGCTGGTCGGGGTGGTGAACGGGTTCCTGATCACGCGCGGGAACATCGCGCCCATTGTGACGACGCTGGCGACCAATGCGCTTATCATAGGCGCGGTGCGGGAAATCTCGAAAGGCACGCCATTGACTGCGCCCACTGCGCTGCGCGAATTCGCGACTGAGCGGCTTGTCGGCCTGCCTTACTCACTTCTCGTGGCTGTCGCATTCATCGCGATTGTCGCTTTCATCAATTCTTACACCGTCTTTGGCCGTCGGTTCGTCGCGGTCGGGGTCAATCCGCGCGCGGCGCGCGCGTCCGGCATTGTGGCAGAGCGTTATCAAGTGTGCGCCTATGCGATGGCGGGCTTGTGTTTCGCGGTGACCGGCATGTTGCTCGCCGGCTATATCGGCAGCGCGTCCCACGCTGCCGGCGCCGACTATTTGCTTCCTGGCGTTGCGGCGGTCGTTGTCGGCGGCACACCCTTCAGTGGCGGCAAGGGAAGTGTAATCGCTTCAGGCGTCGCCGCATTGTTCATGACTCAGCTGGGTCAATTGGCGCTATCTTTGGGCGCGACGCCGGCGGTTCAATTGCTTGTACAAGCGCTGGCGATTATCCTCGCCACCAACATCCGGGGCGTCCCGCGGATGCTCGCCGCCAAGTCATGAACCCGCAGCCTCCTGCTGAACTGATCTTCGTCGGCAATCCTGATCTCGCTG
>DATJXI010000393.1:0-2637 GCA_035500275.1 Roseiarcus sp.
CCTTCATGCCGCCGCCGGCCAAGTGCGTGATCGAGAGCCTCAGCAGCAATCTTGTCGACGCGCGCTGGCGCCGGTGCTGGATCGATAGCCGGGGACGCAGACGCTGCCATTGGTGCTGGCGCGACCGCTGGGGCCGGGTTCATTGCCGGTGAGGATAAGAGGCGGTCGCCCGACCGCCTCTTCGATTCCCGACCCGCCTTTCAATGGAACTCCTGACGGAGACGGTTTCGTGCAAGGGGGCAGCCCGGGGCAAGGTCAGCGACCGAAAGGTAGCTGCAATCGGTTCCGCGCGTCCGCAAGGGCCCCTTCATGCCGCAGTTTCGCAACGCTGGCCGTCCCCTCCGCGTCCTGGCGGCGCTGATTCTCGCGGCCGCCGCACCCGGCCTCACCGCATGCCAGAACTTCGGTGACGTCACCGGCTCGATCGCCGCATCGGGCCGGATGCCGACCGGCGACGCGCAGCTGCGCGCCTACGCCGACGCCGCCAGAAGCCGCTACGAACGCAATCCGGGCGAGAAGATCGCCTCCATCGACTATGCGCGCGCCTTGCGCGCCATGACCCGCTATGACGAGGCCGTCGCGGTCATGCAGACGGCCGCGATCAAGGTGCCGAAGGACGAGGAGGTGCTCGGCGAATACGGCAAGGCGCTCGCCGACGGGGGCCAGCTCGCGCAGGCCAAGGACGTGCTGACCCGCGCCTACACCCCCGACGATCCGAAATGGGACGTGATGTCGGTGCAGGGCGCGGTCGCCGACCGGATGGGCGACCACGCGACCGCCATGCGCTTCTATCGCGACGCCTTGAAGATTGCGCCGGGGGAGCCGAGCGTGCTCACCAACATGGGCCTCTCGCTCGCGCTCAACCGGCAATTGCCGGAAGCCGAAAAGACCTTGCGCCAGGCGGTCGCAAGTCCGAAGGCCGACGCGCGTATGCGCGGCGACCTCGCGCTCGTGCTCGCGCTCGAGCGCAAATACGCCGAGGCGGAGGAAGTGAGCCGCGCCGATCTTTCGGCCGAGCAGGCGCGCGCCAACGTCGAGGCGATCAAGCGCATGATCGCCGACAGCGGGCCGCTGCAGGACCTGCGCAAGCCCGCAAAGGCGGCGAAGCAGGGCGCGCAAGCCCAAGCGGGATAGAGCGTTTGCGCTGCGGTTGACTCGCGCTGCGGACGGATTCCCTCGCCTCGCTCCCGCGGGGCGATCATGTTCACCCATCTCGAAAGCCGCGCATCCCTTCTCCCTCGGGGAGAAAGTGGCCGCGCCTAAAAGCGCGGCCGGATGAGGGCGAGACATGAAGACCGATGACGGCGTTTCCGCCAACCAACGCGCCCGCGCCCGCGAAATGCGGCGCGCGCCGACCGAGGCCGAGCTTCGTCTCTGGCGCCTGATGCGCGACCGGCGCCTCAGCGGCCTCAAGTTTCGCCGGCAGGTCCCGATCGGGCCCTATATCGTCGACTTCCTTTGCGTGCGTGCGCGGCTGATCGTCGAAGCCGACGGTTCGCAGCACGGCGAAAGCCTGCGCGACGAAGGTCGGGACGCCTGCCTCACCCGCCAAGGCTGGACGGCGCTCCGATTCTGGAATCACGATATCCTTCGCAATCGCGAAAGCGTCATCGACACGATCCTTGCTCGCGCCGGACTTCCATGGTGAGCGAGGGGCGGTTCGCCCTCACCCGTCGCCTTCGGCGACACCCTCTCCCCGAGGGAGAGGGGCGAACGCAGCGCGTTCCCTTCCCCCTCCGGGGGAAGGTGGCCGGCGATAGCCGGCCGGATGAGGGCGTGCGATTCGACTCGACCGGATGGCGTCTCGGTCTAGCTTTCTTCAAGAAATCGGGGACACGGCGCGCGGTCGATCCATTCGCTGTCCGCTCAAGGGAACGCCCGCGCTCCCTTCACACTGATGACGCCGGCTTCGCGTTCGCGTATGCTGGCCGAAACTCGCGTGCGAGGGAGGTCGCCAATGCCAGGAGCGGCCAAGAAGAACGCGACCGGCCAAGGGGCGACTTCATTCGAGCGCATCGCCGCGACTTGCGCTGCGCTTGTCATCATTGGGCTGGTCGTCTTCCTGCTGATCCGCAACCAGGCGATCGCCGACCCGCGACTGTTCCTGGCCTTGCGGGTGGTCTTGAGCCTGGGCGCCGCGGTGCTGGGCGCGACAATCCCCGGTTTTCTTGAGGTTGGCTGGACAGGGAGCGGCCTGGCGATTCGAGCCGGCGGGGCGCTTGCCCTTTTCCTGCTGACGTTTCTTTACACCCCAGACCTCGTGACTTCGACGGACCAAAGCGGCCAGACCATCATCAACGCGCCGGGGGGTGTGGGAGCGGGGAAAATCGAGAATAGCCCGATCACGATCAACCCGCCGTCCTCGTCAAGCCCGGCGCCGGCGAAATGACCGGCTATCTGCGACTGGGGCGACTTCCTTTGAGGCGGAGCCGACGTCGTCATCGCGAGCGCGACCCCCGGATCACAGTCCGGGGGGAGGGCGTGGCGATCCAGGAGATGAAAGGCGAGGCCCCGTGTCCCCTGGATCGCCGCGTCGCCGCTTTTGCGGCTCCTCGCGATGACGATTGCGTCCACCGGCGGCTTGCGCCCGCCGCGCTTCTCCTCACGGCGCTGGCGCTGGCCGTGGTTGAGCCGGCG
>DATJXI010000394.1:0-4970 GCA_035500275.1 Roseiarcus sp.
TGACGGAGCGCCTTTCGATCCGATCGCCGCGCCCGCCAGACGCATCCGCGCGCGCAATGAGGATTTTCAGATCGGCGGCTACGGGACGGGCTTGCTTCAGAAATTCTCGCGGCGCATAAGCTACAATCGCGACGACGGCCACAACCGCCTCGTGCTCGAGTTTGACGCCAACGCCGGCTGACCGGCATCCACGAGCGATGATCGATTCTCCGGCGCTGCACGCCGCCGTGTGTGCGATCGGTGCGTTTCGCGACCTCTCCCAAGCCGACGTTTCGTTCCTGATCGAGGGTGGCGAGCTGCGGACGTTTGAGCCGGACGAAATCCTTCTGTCGCAAGGGGAACCCAGCGAGTGTGCGATCCTGCTTCTGGCAGGGGAAGTGACCATCACCGCCGACAGCGCGCGCGGCGTCATTCCCATCGCGACGATGAAGGCGCCCTGCCTCGTGGGCGATCTCGGCGCTCTCGCTGACTTGCGGCGCACCGCGACGGTTCGGGCGCGCACGAACGTATCCGCCCTCATCGTCCCGCGGACAGCGCTCATCAAGGTCGCGCGCGCGGCGCCGTCGTTGCTCATCGACGTGATCGGCCGCATGGGCGACCGCATGCGCAAGTTCAACGGCGCGATCAGCCTTTATACGCACGCGCTCGCGGCGCTGGAGCGCCGCGAGTTCGATCCGGCCCTTCTCGAGGAATTGCGCCATCCGATCCCCGATCTCGCCGATTTCGGCGAGACGTTCAGCCGCATAGCCGAGCAGATCATTCTCAGGCGCCAGCGTGACGACGAGATGGCCAGCGCGGCGGTGATCCAGCGCGCGCTTCTGCCGCGGGTTGGCGAATTCGTCGATGAGACCGGGCTCGACGTTTGCGCCTCCATGACGCCCGCTCGCGACGTCGGCGGCGACTTCTTCGATCTCGTCCCCCTCGAGGACGGGCGCGTCGCGCTCGGCGTCGGCGACGTCTGCGGCAAGGGGGTTCCGGCCGCGCTTTTCATGGGCGTCTCCAAGACTCTCATCCGCATCAATTTGAGGGAGAAGCCCGACCTGCCGGGCGCCATTCTGAAGGCGAACGCGTACCTGACCAACAACAACGCCGCCGAATTCTTCGCCACCCTGCTCTACGCCACCTTCAACCCCGCTTCGCGCGAGATCGAGTATTTGAGCTGCGGGCATCTCCCCGCGATCATGCGCCGCGCCGACGGCGCCGTTGAAACGCTGCCCGCCGGCTCCTTGCCCGTCGGCATGTTCGATGGCTTGAAGCTGACCGTCCGCCGGACGGCGATGCGCCCGGGCGATCTGTTCTTTCTCTACACGGACGGCGTCACTGAGGCGACCGACCCCAACGGAAACCAGTTCGGCGAGCGGCGCCTCCTAGACCTTCTTACGGAGCGGAGCGAGCCTGACGCAAGCGCATGGGTTGCGCGCGTGTCCGCCGCGGTGTCGGAGTTCTCGCAAGGCGCGCCGCAATCCGACGATGTGACGTGCCTAGCGCTGGTCGCCGCCTGAAGACGGGTGGCCGCCCCCGACGAGGGTGGCCATCGTCACCGGGCGCGCGGGGGTCCGTGAGCGCAAGAAGCGGCCGGTTTTTTCCTTTTGTCGACTTCAGAGGCGCAAGCCATGGGAAAAAAAGGGGGGAAAAGATGCGCAAGAATGGGCAAAACCTGCGCCAGAATTGCGCCTTTTCAACAGGTTACGGCAGATTCTCGCGAAAGAAATTCTTCATCAACCTCCTGCCGCCGCGGCCCCAGGCGGCACGCGATCGGCCCGTGGTTGGCGCCGCCACACAGGTTTGAGCCGACGTTTCGATGGAACGGCCGCATTTCCTAATTTCCGAAAAATGGATGATAGCATTGTTTTTTTGGAAAGGGAAGCAAATGTCGGCTCTTCCATAAGGCTATCGCCGGTCGCAGCACTCGCCTGGCCCTGACGGCGCGGCGTGGATGGCCGGGTCGACGCAGGAGTCATGGGCTAACGCATCCGGCGGCTATGATGCGCCGTTCGCGTTCACCCGCGCCATCGACAAGGTTGTGAGCCGCTTAGGGTAGCGGACGATCTGTCCGGTAGGTCCGGCCCCAGCGCAAGGGCGCGCATCGGCGCACGCGCGAGAATCGTCCGCTGCCGGGGATGACCCGCACGGTAACTGGGTTAGCGCGCTGAATCTCTCCCAGAGCGTCTAGAACGTAACGGGAACATTTTCTTGACACCCTTACGCCGCTCATGCGATATTTTGAAACAATGGAGGGCGTGGCTAACAATCCGCCGCTCCCGCCGCCAACAGCCTGACCTTTCATTGCGAACCTGACGGCTCGGCGCGCCAGTCGCGCGGGCGCCTCGACCGCGCCCGACGAACCGCCCTCGGCATAGGCAGCGCGTTACCCACTCGGGAAGAGGGATCTCTTCCTGGAATAGCAAGCTAGTTCCGATCGCCCAGACCAGCGCCGATGGCCATAGACGCTTCCGGCCGAACTTTGCGTCGCCAATAGCGCATCCGTCTTCTTTCAACGCACCAGGGGAAACGAAAAATGCCAGGACAAACAGACCTTCTTGCCCAAGCGGCTCTCAATTGGACCGCGGGCCTTGTGCCGTTCGGCGCCATCGGCCCACGCTGGCTCGGGCTATTCACGACCGCACCGAAATCGGACGCGGCGACCGCCAACGGTTCCGTCGAGGTCTCTGGCGGCAACTACGCGCGCGCGCAGTTCGCGGGCGCGGTGACAGTGTCGAGTTCGTCGGGCGCACCCTCAACGTCGTCCAAAACCTTCGCACTCTCCGCAAGCGCCCCTTCGTGGCTCACGTCACTCGGGAACAAAGGGTCAGGCTGTTATGTGTACGACGTAACCGGATCGGCTGCGATCGGAACCGTCTCGTCCATCTCCGGCGCGACTGTGACGCTGACCAGCAATGCGGCGCAGAACGGCTCCCTGGGGGATACAGTTCTCTTCTCGGCCTTTCCGATGGCCTCCGCTTCGTCCGGTTCCGAGCCTGCGGTGAATGCAGCAACGTCTCTGTCCGGCGCGGCCATCAACTTCGCGCCATCGACGGCCAACTGGGGAACGGTGGTCGCCCTTGGAATCTTCGATGCTCCGAGCGACGGAAACCTGCTTTTTTGGGACTTTACCGGAGCCGGCAAATGGTCGCCGTTCACCTGCGCGAGCGGCAGGTTCACCTGCTCCGACCAGACCTTCGCGAACAATCAGTACCTCGCCTTTTCGAGCAAGAACGGCGGCGTCCTGCCGAGCTTTTCAGCGGGTTCGCTACAGGGGGCGCAGCAGGCGACGGCCGTCTCGGGCAACACGTTCGCGGTTTTGGGCCTAACGCTCACTTCGGCTGGCGACGGCATGGTGCGGCCAGTCTCGCAGTTCGTCATCGGCGCTTCGACGACCGCGTCGTTCTCCGCCAACAGCTTGACGCTCGTGAGCGGATGAAGAGCGGAGGACTGGCTAATGGGGAAACTAACCCTGAGCGGGATCGCACGCTCGGCTTCGCGCGTCTCCGGTGTCGGAGTTCTCAAAGTCTTCCTCGACGGCGCGGCGCAATCGGCCTCGAGAGGAACCGGGTACGGACAACTTGCCGTGGGGTTCGACTATGGCGCCGCGTCCCTGGCCGTCGATGGCAGCGCTGATCTCGGCAATCTCACCACGACGCCCTCTGTGGCGATCGATCTTGGGACTTTGACATCATGAGCATTCAGATTAGGCGTCGCCGTGACACGGCGGACAACAATGCCGTCTTTCTCGGAGGGCAAGGCGAGATCGTCGTCGATACAACCAACAATCGCATGATCGTCCACGACGGCGTGACTGTCGGAGGCTGGGCCGCGGCGAAGCTTTGTGAGGTCATGACGCTCGCGGCCTTCACTCCCCAAATCGTCGCAACGTCGCAGACGATCGACGCTCCCGGATTCTACGTGGTCACTCAGGCCGGAATCACCCTCACTTTGGCGGCGTTCGCTGGCGTTTTGACAATCAAGGACCAGACCCGTTCGAGCGCGCCGAACATCAAGATCGCCGCGATGGTCGACGGGCTGGCGGGCGGGGCCACGATTGCTTCCCCTAAGGCATCGCTAAGTCTCGTTTGGTCATCTCAATTAGGCACGTGGCTGTTGTTCTGACCCGGCGGGCTGGCGCACCGCGAGCGCCACTCAGAAGTTCCAATTCTCGGAGATTGGCTATTCGTGTGTTGAGCTGGCTAGTCCGGCAGCCTGAAAACCAAATACGCGAGGGGAGCCTGAATAAGCTCGGCGAATAGATAAAAAAGCAAGAGCGGCGCTGGCCAGCCGTCCGTAAAGATACTGATGATTCGACCGATGACGAGCCCAGCAGGAAAAAGCATGGAGGTCAACAATGCCGGGTTTCTGTATTTATCGCTAAAGGCCGCAAAGAGCCAAAATAATCCGAAGCCGAGATATAAGCACATCATCGCTCTGAGAAGATGCACAATATTCAAATCCAGCTGATTGATCCCAAGAAAAGTTGCGGCGAACCAATGGGGCGACACCCCATAGAGCAAGGCGACCACCAAAATCGTGGAGACCGCTAGCAGCAGAAAATAGGTCTTGATCTTCTTGGAAGGAATCACGTTTCGACTTGCGTTCGCGGAGGGCCTGTCTCACCCGGCGCCTAACTGAGCCTTTGAAAACGGCCGCCGCCGACCAAACTGCACGGGCAAGCCCCCCGCTTCTGAAAGCGAAGGGAGACCCTCATCTAATATAAGATCAAACCAGGGCTATGGCTTCACCCACTTCCCGTTGCCCTTGGACGACTTCACCGCCGCCTCGATGAAGGCCATGCCCTTGATCCCGTCCTCGATGGTGGGGAAGTGGACGCCCTTCGGCGGCTTCTTGCCCGAGCGGGCCGCTTTGATCGCCTGCGCCACCTCCGAATAGATGGTGGCGAAGCACTCGAGATAGCCTTCGGGATGGCCTGGCGGCACGCGCGTCACGCGCGCCGCCGCGTCGCCCGAGCCGGGGCCGCC
>DATJXI010000395.1:0-2568 GCA_035500275.1 Roseiarcus sp.
CGGTCGTCGAGGCGTGCGTCTCGTTGGAGCGCTTCTGGCCATGGAAGTCGGCCTCACGGTTCCGTCCGCCCGCCGGCGGCTCACCCGACCCGTCCTTCGGCCGAAAGCTCTTCATCTGTCAATGGCGCCGCGATTTTCCTCAAAAGTGGCGCCGCAAAATTCCCCAGTCTGGCGGGCTGGCGATCAGCCGTGGGCGTGATCGGCTCCTCCGTTCTTTGGCGGACGTCCGCGACGCTTCAGGGTCGGCGGAATGGGATTGGCGGCGGCGTTGGGCTTGAAGCGAACCGTCTCGGGCAAGAGGTCGGCGTGCTCGCGCAGGCGATAGCTTGACCCTTCGATCTGGATGACGACTGCATGGTGAAGGAGCCTGTCGAGGAGGGCGGTCGCGACGACGGAGTCACCGAAGATGTCGCCCCACTCGGCGAAGCCGCGATTTGAGGTGAGGATCATCGCGCCCTTTTCATAGCGGGCGTTGACGAGCTGGAAGAAGAGATTGCCGCCGCCGGTCGTGACGGGGAGGTAGCCGATCTCGTCGACGATGAGCAGCGCGAAGCGGCAGTAGTAGCGGATCCTCTCGCGAAGAGCGCCATCACGTTCGGCCCTGGCGAGCGAGGCGACGATGTCGGCGAGCGAACTGAAGTAGACGCTGCGGCCGGCTTTGACCGCCTCGACGCCGAGGGCGAGGCTTAGATGAGTCTTCCCGGTTCCGGGCGGACCTATGAGATGAAGTGCTTCGGCGCGATCGATGAACTGCAATCCGGCGAGCGCCAGGATACGGTTCCGATCGAGCGACGGCTGGAAGGCGAAGTCGAAACCGGCAAGCGTCTTGATCGCCGAGAGCCTCGCCATCTGGACCGCCATCCGGACGCGCCGGTTCTCGCGCGTCGTCAGCTCTTCGGTGAGCAAGGCGTCGATGGCCTCAACGGCGCCGATCTCGCCGCGCTCGATGCCGCGCAAAGTGATGTCGAGGACTTCCAGCGCCCGCGGCATCTTCAGGGCGACGAGGCTGGCCTTGACGCGCTCGATGACGGAAGGCGCGCTCATCGTGCGGCCCCGAGGCGTGCGAGACGACGGCCGACGGCGGCGTAGAAGTCGAGGGAGCGAGGAGGGATGCGGTCGCCGGCGCGGATCAGAACGAGGGGCTCATTACGCAGGCTGCGGCGGCACGAGCTGACAGGCTTGCGGTGCGCAGGATCAAGCCGCTTCTCGCCCCGTCCCTCCAGCGGCGCATGGGTCGCGACGAGCGCCCCGTCTTCGAAGATGCGGATCTCGTCGGCGAGAACGTGGACGTCGAAGACGCGCCTCCGGGTGGTGTCGGGCACGCTGTAGAGATTGCCTCCAATGCTGACCATGCCTTCGTGCGAAGCGCGCCGCTCGAGCCGCAGAACCGCCCGGTAGGGCGCGGCCGGCAGGCCATTAAGAGAAGCCTTCTCCTCCGCGAAGGCTTCGTTGACGACCCTGTTGGTGGTCGCGTGCACGCGCGGATTGGCGACCGTGCCAAGCCAATGACGGAGCTGCTCATTCAGGTCATCGAGGTTGCGAAACGCGCCGCCGAGGAAGAAGTCCTCGCGGATATAGCGGAACGGCCGCTCGACCTTGCCCTTGGTCTTGGCCCGATAGGGCCGGCAGGCGCGCGGCTGAAAGCCATAGTGGCGGGCGAGGTCGACGAGGGCTCGGTTGTAGACGACGAGCCCGTCGACGTCCTCGCCGATGACCGCGGTCTTCATGCGATCGTAGAGGATCGTGTGCGGCGCGCCGCCGATCGCATCGAAGGCGGCGATGTGGCAGCGCAGGACGCTCTGCAAATCCTGGTGGAGGACGAACCGCGCCCAGATCAGTCGTGAGTAGCCGAGCACCATCGAGAACAGCCAGACGATGCGATTGACCCCCGGCTCGTCGATGAACTCGACCTCGAACCTGGCGAAGTCGACCTGCGCCTGCTCGCCTGGCGGCGTCTCGAAGCGCACTTCGTATCCGGTGCTGCGGGCCGGCCGAAGATCGCGCACGCGATCGCGGACGACGCTGTAGCCGCCGGAAAAGCCGCGCTGCTCGATCTCCCGGAGGAGACGCCGCGCGGTCAAGGCGGGAAAGGCCGCCAGGCGCTCGCGCAGATACGGTTCGAACCGGTCCACGAGGCTCGGGGCCGGCGGGCGCTTCTTGTAGGCCGGCGGCTCCAGCCCTTTTGCGATGTAGGTCCTGACGGTCTTTCGGTCGACGCCGACCTGCCGGGCAATAGCACTGACCGACAGGCCTTGACGATGCAAATCCAGGATCATGACAAGCTCCCCAAGTTTGATCACCCGGTCCTCCCTCCCGCCAGCCGGAGGAGCCTCGGTGATTCGGCGCGCCCGCCGACCATCCCGGGCATGCCCGGGATGGTCGGCAGTTAGGAAAACTGGGGAAATTTCAAATGTCACAAGTGGGGAGAATTGCTCCGCCACTCACAACGCGAGACGGCGGCATTGCGTAGGAGGCCATCCATTGGTCGACGAGCGCATAGGTCAGGCGGATCACGTCCTTCAGCCCCGGCGCGTTCTCGAGCCGCGATAGGGTCGGCTGCGAACACAG
>DATJXI010000396.1:0-4305 GCA_035500275.1 Roseiarcus sp.
ACTTTCGCGCTATCTGGCCAGCGCCGGCGCGACCGCCGACTACCAGCTCAACCTCGACATCCGCTCCTTCGAGCTCGACGCGCAGAGGTCGGAGGTGCATATCGACGTTGCGGCCACGATCGTCTCGACGACGAGCGGCCGGATCGCGGCGGTCGAGATTTTCGACCTAACGGCCCCTGTGGCGGCGACCGACGCCTCGAATGTCGTCGCCGCTTTGGACAACGCGTCGGCCGGCGTCATGACGAAAATTGTCGCGTTCGTGGCCAAGTCGTTGTAGTTGAATCGGCGCTTCGCCCCGCTCGCAAGCGCTCTGCCGACGTGCGTTCGCGGGGAATCGCGCGGCTCTTGACAGGGTTCGACCTCATGATTGCGGACGTTGCCGCTTCCGACGCTCTGTTCGACGCCATCGTCGACCACGGCGAGAATTCCATTCTCAACGGAACTGTCTTCGACAAACCGTATCCGCACCTCATCTTCGAGAAATTCTTTCCCGACGATGTCTACCGGCGGCTCATCAGTCATTGGCCAGAGATCGACCGCTATGTCGATCTGAACGGAGCGCGCACGCGCAAGCAATACACCCTCTGGGACCGGAGGGTCGAAGCCGGCGATCCCGAGCGGACGGAGCTCTGGCGGGCCGTTTCCGACGCGCTGTCGGCCGCGCCGCTCCAGGACGCCTTGCGGAAGCGTCTGCAAAAAGGGTTCCAGATGCGAGCCAAGGGCAGCGGCGAGGTCTGGCCGGTGCCGATGTATCCGCAGCCTGTCCTCTACGCCGACTTCGACGGCTATGTCATCAAGCCGCACCCGGATACGCGCCGCAAGGTGCTGACGATGATGATCTACATGCCAGAGGACGAAAGCCAGCGGCAGCTCGGCACGACAGTCTACAAGATCTCGCCCATGGGCGTCTTCGCCTGGAAGACGTATGGGCTCGTCAAGGAGAAGACGACGGCCTTCCTGCCGAATACGGGCTTCGCCTTCGTCGTCATCCACCCCGCCCACAACCTGTTGCACACCAGTTGGCACGGACGGGACGCGATCTCGGTCGACAACGCCAAGCCGCGGATGACGATCCTCAATACGTATTACGCCAAGCCTCCGAAGGGAGGAGAGGCGGAGAAGGAATATCGTTGACGCGCCTCGTCGCGCTTGGCGTCGGCCAAGTCTAAGCCTCGGCCCTCGTCAGCGACGTCCCATTCCATTCCGCGACAAGGTCCGAGAGCATCGGCACATAGTCCTGTCCGTGTCCCGTGGCGACGGCTTGCGCGAAGGAGTTGCGCACCGCCGCCCCCACCGGATTGGCGACGCTAAGCGCCTGGGCGAAGCCGGCGAGATAGCTCACATCCTTCAGCGCATTCGCGAGCGTGAAGCGGTGGGCGTTCCGGTCGCGCTCGATCACGTATTTGAAGAAGGTCTGATAGAACGAGCAATCCATTCGGCCGTGGCGGATGACGGCGTCGAACACGGCCGGCGTCAGCCCCGCCTTAGCGCCGATCATGAGCGCTTCCGAATAGATCGCTGCGTAGCCCATCGACAGAAAATTGTTGAGAAGCTTCATCGTATGGCCGGTGCCGACCGGCCCGGTCGGCACGACCCGGCCGGCGAAGGCTTCAAGGATGGGTAAAGCGCGTGCGACGGCGTCCTTGTCGCCGCCGACCATGACGTCGAGCGTGCCCTCCCAGGCGTCCTTCGGTGTGCGGCTCAAGGGCGCGTCGATGAGCGCTATGCCCTTGGTCATGAGTTCGTTGGCGAGGCGGCGGGTCGAGGCCGGCTCCGACGTCGAACAGTCGATGATCAGCAGCGGCTGGCTTGCGGAAGCGAGCCCGTCCGGACCCATGATGATGGCTTCCACCTGAGGCGAGCCGGTGACGCAGAGCACGACGACGTCGCTCGCCTCCGCGAGGGCCTTCAGCGAATCGACCTCCTTGGCGCCGCGCGATTTGAGGTCCTTGACCGCCTCGCGCCTCCGATGGGCGCTCACCGATAACGGCCAGCCCTTCTCGACGATGTTCTTGGCCATCCCGTGGCCCATGAATCCGACGCCGACGAAGCCCACGCGTTCTTTCATGCTGATGATCCCTGATGGAGGGAAGGTTGCGTTTGGCTACTCGGCGGCGGCCTTGCGCATCTTTTCGACGCTGGACGGCCCGACATACCAGTCGCGCGCCGCGACCTCCTCGAACACGACCCAGACGTCGCTCTTGCCGAGGCCGGTCGCCTCGGTGATGGCGCCGACCACCTTCTCCGCGATCGCCGCCTTCTTACCCTCCGGATCGCTCGCGATCACTTCCCTCACGATTCGAATGTTGACGAAGGGCATCACTCTCCTCCCGCTGACGCTTGGGAGGCGCATATCAAGCGCAAATTGCGCGAGCGTCAATTGAGCGCAGCGAGGACAAGCCGCTCGATGTCGTAGACCGGATGTCCCGTGAAGTCTTTGTTGATTTCTGCGACCGTGCGCGCCTTTACCGCGGGAGAGAGGGCGCCGCGCAGGTCGGCCAACGTCCGCGGCGGGGCGGCGATCACCAGCGCCGGCGGGTCACGCTCGCGCACAAGCCGCTCCAGCGCTTCCGCAACACGCTTGGCGAAGCGGCGCTCCTCGATTTCGTGCCAGTCCGTCGTCTCCATGGCGCTACGCCTGTCCACGCTGGCGCTGAAGAAGGCGCGGCCGGGACGGTCGGTTCCCTGCTCATGAGTGGGGGGATTGTCGTCGACGAAGACCTGTTCGGTGACGAAATTGGCGAATTTCTCGTCGCCTTCGTTGCGCAAGAAGAGCGCCTTGCGACCATCGCCGACGAAGACAAATGCGTCGTGTGGAATGAGGGTTTTGCGCATCTTAAGGCCCCAAAAAGCGAGCTTTGTCGCGCCCAGAGGGGCGCGTGGCTTCGACATCTGAACCGGCTAACACAAGCGAGCGTTGCCGGCCTTGCGCTTGCGCAAATTGGCGCATGCCTTATCGCGGAAGCGCATTTTCCTGATGGACGCCTTCAGGTGGCGGAGGCCGCGCTCATCTGTCGTTTGCTCCGGATCAATGACGGTCCCTGTGGTTCGCTTAACATCTGTGGCGATCGGCGAACCTAAGGGGTCACCAGCGGCAGAGGCGCAAGGCGGGCCTCCGACCGAAGCGCTTGAGCTGCCGGTCGGGGGGGGCGCGTGGGCGGAAAGGAGGAGGTTGGCGATGAGCGACACTCAGGTTCCGGCGCTCGAACACACAATCCAACAGACCAACATATGGCTCAAGAAGCTGGGCGAGGACCTTCATCTCGAGGAGCGGCAGGACGCTTACGTCGCGCTTCGCGCTGTCCTGCACGTGTTGCGCGATCGCCTGACTCCGGAGCAGGCGGTGCATCTGGGCGCGCAGCTCCCGATCCTCGTGCGAGGGATCTACTACGAAGGCTGGCGTCCGGCCCAGACCCCGGCCAACGAACGTCAACCAGCAGAATTTGCCGCGCTGGTCGCGGCTCAAATGCCCCCGCAGCTTGGACGCGAGGCGTTGAGGGTGGCCAAGGCGGTTTTCGGCCTCCTTGAGAATGAGCTCGACTGGGGCGAGACGGCGAAGATCATTGCAACGCTGCCTGCTCCGCTACGCGGCTTGTGGCCCGCGCAACCCAGTCACTGAACTCAGCCGGTGGGGAACCTCCTACGGAGAAGAGCGACGCCGATTGAGGCGACGGAATTCGGCTCGATTACTGTCGACGGGACGACCTACGACCACGACGTGGTCATTCGTCTCTCCGGGAAAGTCGAGAAGCGACGCAAGCGGCTTTCGAAGGAGGAATATGGGACGTCGCACATCGTCTCGAAGGCGGAGGCCAAGTTCGTCTTCGAGGACGGCTGCGAGCTGTTGATCGTTGGCGCGGGCCAGCACGGAAACGTGCGCTTGTCACGCGAGGCAAGCGAGTACTTCGACAAGAAGCGCTGCCGAGTCATCTTGCAACCGACGCCAGAGGCGATTTCGACCTTCAATCAGTCGCCGGGCAAGAAGATCGCGCTCATGCACGTGACCTGCTGAGGCGCCTCGGCAAAGGGCGCGCGCGCCGGCCGGCGTGAGCGCCGTCACATTACGTGGTGCTTGCCGACCAGCCGGACCGTGCTCGCCTGCGGGCCCTTCGCGCCCTCCGACTCCACGAAGCGGACCTCGGAGCCGACGCTTAGGCGGTTGAAAGCGCCATCGAGGACGGAATTGCGGTGGAAATAGATCTCACGCCCGTCCGCCGTCTCGATGAAGCCGCTGTCGTTTCCGGTCAGAAACTTCGCCACCCGGCCGTGATTTTCCGCGACGTGGTTTTTGACCTGACCTCGCAT
>DATJXI010000397.1:0-10221 GCA_035500275.1 Roseiarcus sp.
TTCCTTGGCGGCGCGCGCCGCCATCTGGTCGCGGGTCCAGGGCATGATGAGCCTCCTAAATCAGGCCGCTTCGCGCTTGCGGATCGTATGCTGCTCGATGTGCTTGACCGCGTTGGGGACGTGGACAATGCGGTGAACGAAGATGCCGGGCGTGGCGATGTGGTCAGCCTCGATGTCGCCGGGGCTCACAAGGTGCTCGACCTCGGCGATGGTGAGCCTGCCCGCCGTCGCCATCACCGGATTGAAGTTGCGCGCGGTCTTGCGGTAGACGAGATTTCCTTCGGTGTCGCCCATGAAGGCGTGGACCAGCGAGACGTCGGCGACGAGGCCGGTCTCCATGAGATAGGCCTCGTTGTTGAAGTCGCGGATTTCCTTGCCTTCGGCGACGATCGTGCCGACCCCGGTCTTGGTGAAGAAGGCCGGGATGCCCGCCCCGCCGGCGCGGATGCGCTCGGCGAGCGTGCCCTGCGGGTTGAACTCGAGCTCGAGCTTCCCCGAGAGATAGAGCTGGGCGAAAATCTTGTTCTCGCCGACGTAGCTGGAGATCATTTTCTTGATCTGGCCCGTCTCGAGCAGCACGCCGAGGCCGATCCCGTCCACGCCCGCATTGTTCGAGACGACGGTGAGGTCTTTCACGCCGGTCTTGCGCAGGGCCTCGATCAGCATCTCGGGAATGCCGCAGAGCCCGAAGCCGCCGGCCATGATCATCATGCCGTCCTTGACGACGCCGGCGAGCGCCTCGTCCGCGGTTCTGTAGACTTTCTTCATTTTGCGTTTCACCCCCGGAGCAAGAGCGCGAGGTTAACTAGCGGCGCTCGGCGGGAGGCGCAACCCCGCATGCAACGGCGCCCAAGGGCGATCGTGCGACATGCCGCTGCGGCGGGGGCGGCCGCCTTAATCGATGAGCCGGTAGGCGGGCAGCGTCAAGAATTCCTCGAACGCGTCGGCGAGCGACATGTCCGAGAAAAGCCTGATCGCGTCCGCGAAGCGCCCGCCGTCGAAGGCCTCCGCCCCGACCTCGCCCTTCACCCGCTCCATCTCGCCCGCAAGCGCGTTCTTGAACATCTCTGGCGTCACATCGCGTCCGTCGTCCAGCTTCGCCTTGAGGTGGATCCACTGCCAGACCTGGGCGCGCGAGATCTCCGCTGTCGCCGCATCTTCCATGAGGTTGTAGATCGGCACGGCACCGCGGCCGCGCAGCCACGCTTCGATGTATTGCACGCCCACGCGGATATTGAGGCGCAACCCCTCTTCCGTGCGCTTGCCCTTGTGGAGTTCGACGAGGTCGGCCGGCGTCACCTGAACGTCCTCGCGTTTCACCGAGAGCTGGTTCGGCTCCGGCATGAGACGGTCGAACACTTCCATCGCGATCGGCACAAGGTCCGGGTGCGCAACCCAGGTCCCGTCATGCCCGTTCCCGGCCTCGCGCTCCTTGTCGGCGCGCACCTTGGCGAAGGCCGCCTCGTTGGCGCGCGCGTCGCCCTTGATCGGGATCTGCGCCGCCATGCCGCCCATGGCGAAAGCGCCGCGGCGGTGACAGGTCTTGATGAGCTGGAGCGAGTAGGCGTTGAGGAACGCCCGGTCCATTGTCATTTCCGAGCGGTCGGGCGTCAAATAGGCTGGGTTCTTGCCGAGCCGCTTGATGAACGAGAAGATGTAGTCCCAGCGGCCGCAGTTGAGGCCGACGATATGGTCGCGCAGCTCGTAGAGAATTTCTTCCATCTCGAACGCGGCCGGCAGCGTCTCGATGAGCACCGTGGCCTTGAACGAGCCGTGCGGAACGCCGAGGGCGGCCTCCGCGTGGGAGAAGACGTCGTTCCAGAGCCGCGCCTCGAGGTGGCTTTCGAGCTTCGGCAGATAGAAGGCGGGCGTGGCGCCCTGAGCCATCTGGGTCTTGGCGCAATGGAAGACATAAAGGCCGAAATCGAACAGCGCGCCTGAAATTTCGCGGCCGTCCACCTTCACGTGCCGCTCGGGCAGATGCCAGCCGCGCGGGCGCACCATGAGGACGGCCGGGTCAGGCCGCAACGCATATTCCTTGCCGGTGGCCGGGTCGGCGAAGTCGATCTGGCCTTGCCAGCGGTCCTTCAGGTTCGCCTGCCCCTCGATTATGTTGGCGAACATCGGCGAGGACGCGTCCTCGAAATCCGCCATGAACACCTTCGCGCCCGAGTTCAGCGCGTTGACGATCATCTTCCGGTCCACCGGCCCGGTGATCTCGACCCGGCGGTCGAGAAGGTCGGGCGGAATCGGAGCGACTCGCCAGTCGCCGTCGCGGACGAATTTCGTCTCGGTGAGGAAATGCGGCAATTGCCCCGCGTCGAACAGCTTCTGGCGCTCCCTGCGCCGCGCCAGAAGCTCGAGCCGGCGCGCGTCGAAGCGCCGGTGCAAGTCACCGACGAAAGCCAGCGCTTCCGGGGTTAGGATTTCCGTCTGCCGAGCGGTCGGTTTGGCGGCGACATGGACGCCTGCGGCGGCGGAGTGCGCGGTCATTGAAGGTCCTCCCCAGTGGGCGCGGCCCGCTTTGGTAGACGGTTTCACCGCGTTTGGGGAGGCCTGGGTTCATGGTTTCACGCGGCGAGTTCGGTCCGGCGGGGCCGCATCTTCACCCGCGCGGCGCGACGCCGCTCAAGCAGAGGAGACGGATCGGCGTCGAGCGGCAAAGCGCTCACGTCGGAGAGGTCCTGCCGGGTGAGACCGATGTCGCGCAGATGGAGATCGGACATGGCGGCGAGCTGGCGCATGGTCCGGCGCGCCGCGCTCACCCGGGCCGGCCAAGTCAGCACGCGGCGCAGAACGGCGGTTCCCCTGGAGGCCTGACGAGAGAAGGAGGCGAACATTTGCTTTGTCTCCGCTTCAAGACACGACGGCCCGTTCGGCGCCTGAAAGTGCGCCGGGAAAACCGTTTCGTTGTCGGAACGAGGCTTAATATAGGAGCTGCATATTGATCGGTCCAACGAATGTTTATATAGTATTCGATGACGAATTCGAATAGGTCACGCCCATGCTCGACACCGACCAGCTGCGCTCGTTTCTCGCCATCGTCGACATGGGATCGTTCACCAAGGCCGCCGAGCGCGTGCACAAGACGCAGTCGGCCGTCTCCATGCATATCCGCAGGCTCGAGGAGCAGCTCGGCTGCGCGCTCTTCGTCAAGCAGGGCCGGGGCGCGAAGCTGACCGCCGAGGGCGAGAGCCTCATCGATTTCGCGCGGCGCATCATCCAGGTCGAGGCCGGCGCCTTGGCGGCGCTGTCGCGCAGGGGGCTCAGGGGATCGGCGCGGCTCGGCATCCCGGACGACTACGCCGAGGCGTTCCTCGCCGACATCCTGAGCCGATTCAATCGCCAAAATCCTTTCGTCGAGGTGTCGGTCGTCTGCGAAGCCTCCCAGGACCTTGCGGCGCAGGTCGCCGCCGGCGCGCTGGAGCTGGCGCTGGTCACCGACTACCCCGGCCTGCGCGGCTTCGAGCTTCTGCGCGAGGAGCCGCTGGTGTGGGTCGCCTCGGAGCGGTTTCGCATCGACGAGGGCGCGCCGATCCCGCTGGCGCTGGGCAGCGCGACATGTATTTGGCGCCGCGCCACCGACGAGGCGCTCGCCGCCGCCCGCTGCCCGTCGCGCGGGCTCTTCTTCTCGAAGAACTATAGCGCCATCGGCGCCCTCGTGAGGGCCGGGCTGGCGGCGACGACGCTGCCGGCCTCGATGGTCGGGCCGGGGCTGCGCATCCTCGAAGACCTCCCCGAATTGCCGCTGACCCGCATGGGCCTTATTCATGCCCATGGGCGCCAGACGGAGGAGGTCAAGGCGCTCGCCGAGGCGATCCGCATGACGATCGGCGCGGAAGCCCGCCGCGCCGCGTGAAGTGGGGAGGGCCCCAGCCAAGCTTTCGAAGCAAACCGTTAAGGTTAAGTTCGCGTTAAGCCGGCCGTGACAGGTTGACCCAAGTTTTGGGTGCGCCCTTCCGCAGCGCCCCTCACGGGGACACTTGTCATGGCGCGATGGACAGAACTGACGCTGGCGGCGGGGCTCGCCGCCCTGCCGGCGGCGACGGCGGACGCCGTCGATCTGCCGCCTGTTCCCGAGCTTCCCCCGGCTGGCCCCGCGCACGACTTCGGCGGCTTCTACCTGCGCGGCGACTTCGGCGAGGGCTTCGAGCCGGCGCCGACGCTGAAGATCGAACCCCCTCCCGCCGCCGGCGTCCTCTCCCCCTACGCGGCGCAAGGGTTCGGAAATCCGAGCCTATCGCCGTCCGCCATGGCCGATGTCGGCGTCGGCTACAAGCCGAACGACTGGCTGCGCTTCGACGTCACGCTCGAATATCGCGGCGGCGCCAGTCTCAAATCCGCCTACGCCTTGAACGATCCCGCCTCGCCAGCCTTCGGCGCCGCGTCGATGCGCGGGAACGTCTCGGCTCTGGTCGGCCTCTTCAACGGCTACATCGATCTTCCTGGGCTTTGGGGCGTGACGCCATTCGTCGGGGCCGGCGTGGGCTTTGCGGTCAACGCGCTCTCCGGCGTCTCCATGGGCGGCGCCTATTGGACGCAAGCGGGGGGCTTAAGGCCCGCCGCCGGCGCCTTTGCACGCGGGGCTGAGACCAATTTCGCCTGGGCGCTGATGGCGGGGCTCGACTACGAGATCGTCCCCGGAATCGAGCTCGAGCTCAGCTACCGGCGCCTTGATCTGGGCAGGGTCGCGACCGGCGGGTTCTCGTGTCTGGCGGGCGGCGCGTTCGGCGCCGTGCTCTGCGGGACGGGCGCGCCCGTCCTCTCCGCGCGGCATGCGCTCGCATCCAACGACATCCGCATCGGCCTCATCTGGGCGATGGGAGAGGCCGCCGCCCCGCGGGCGCCGATCGTCGCGGGCGACTGACGCCGCTCACATCACTGTGACCACCTGGAATCTGGGCGCCCATTGCCTTTCGATTTTGGCGACGATACCCATTCGCCTCGTCGCCCTAAGCCGCCTTGCGAATGGCGGCGCCTCGAAGGCCTCCATGACAGACGCGACCGCCGAGCGGGCCGGACTCCTGCGCTCCGCCTGGGGCAGCCCGATGCTGCTGCTCGTGCTCACCACGCTCATCTGGGCGGGCCATTCGGTCGTTGCGCGTCTTGCGGTCGGCGAGATCGGCCCGATGACGCTGACCTGTCTGCGCTGGTTGCTGGCGCTCGCGCCGATCCTCATCGCCGCGCGTTCCTCGCTCCGGCGCGACTGGCCGACGCTCAAGGCGAACTGGCTTTATCTCGCGGTGATGGGTGGGCTCGGCTACACGACCTTCAACGCTCTCTTCTACCTTGCTGCGCATCTGACGAGCGCGCTCAACCTCTCGATCATCCAGGGCGCGATTCCGGCGCTGGTGCTTATCGGCGCGCGGATCTTCTTGGGCGTGCGCTTCACGGCGCTTCAGGCGGCGGGCGCGTTCATCACCATGATCGGCGTGGCCGCGATCGCGGCTCAGGGCGATCCGGCGCGCCTTGCGGCGCTCGAGTTCAACATGGGCGACGTGATGATGGTGGTCGCCGTCATCCTCTACGCCGGCTACACAATTGCGCTGAAAGAGCGGCCGGCCGTCTCGGGCTTGAGCCTGCTCGCCGGGATGGCGGTCGCGGCCTTCATCACCTCGCTGCCGCTCATGGTCTGGGAGATCGCGCGCGACGGCTTTCCGTGGCCGAACCTGGCGGGACTTCTGACGCTCGCCTATGTCGCGCTCGGGCCCGCCTTCTCCTCGCAGCTCTTCTACCTGCGGGGCGTCGAGCTCATCGGGCCTGGACGCGCGGGCGTCTTCGTCAATCTCGTGCCGGTGTTCGGGGCGATCATGGCGGTCGTGCTCTTAGGGGAGCCGTTCGCGCTCTACCACATCATGGCGCTCATTCTCGTGGTCGGCGGCATCGCGATTGCGCAAACGGGGGCGGGAAAAGTTTTCAGCCGCGGCTGGGTGCGGGCGCTATTTGACGTTTATGGTAAGTGATTCATCCCGATTTGAAAAGCTTGCGAACCTGGGGTGGTTTTTCTCGTCCCAATCGAGGTTTTTCAATGGGCTACCGGCCGAATTTCGCGAAAACTCGTCGCTTCCGAAAAACGCAATGATGGCTCTGATTGCGGAAAATTGCGAGCAAATTTGTCTGCCGGACCAGGGGCCTCAGCCATTGTCGTGGGCTGGACCGAGCCCGCCAATCCAGTGTAAACTATCGCTTTCTGGTCCTCGAAATAGGCTCGTTTCTATCGGAGGCGCCTCTGTCATCAGCGTTATCGCCACGCAGGGTTGCCGAAAACGTCGCTTGCGGCGTCTAAAGGTATAAAGGCGACTATGAGTCACCCACTCAAAAAGGGGAGCGGCATGTTCGGCGCCGTCAACAGGTATTTCGGAGGTCTGTCAAGTATTGTTCGTGATGCCGGCGTCGGCAGTTCTCGTGTCGTGGCGTTATCCAGTCTCGTGCTGCTGCTCATTGCGGCCGTCCTGACTGCGGAGATGTCAAGATATTCAAGCAACGCCTCGGACATGGTGGCCAGGACAGTACAGGCTCACGCCAAGGCCGCCGCCCTGCTGAGAGCCGTGGAGGTCCTTGATCCTGGGCGGGATGGGCGTGACGCCAGGGAAACCCTCGGCCCGCCCTATGCGACAGCAGGCGCCAGGGCCATCAAGACTGTTCGCGACCTTCGGTCGCTTGTCGCTCTTCCCGACGAGATGGGGCGGGTCGAGCAGATACAGGCGCTGCTCGAACCTGAGCTGGCGGAATTGGTGGATTCAAAAACCACGGCCGACGGAGCCGAGACCGAACTGTTTGTCGATGCTCCGCCCAGCCTCGAAAGCCTGGTTTCGCTACGCTCCCTCATCGCCGATTTTATCCAAGTCGCCGACAACAGGCTCGTCGACCGTGAAGCGGCAGTCAAGCGCGCGCGTTCGATCACGAATGGGCTGATCATGGCCTGTCTTGTGTTTGCGGCGGCAAGCATTGTCGCCACGCTCGCGATGAATGGCGCCTATGTTCGCAACTTGAGATGGGAACATCAGCTGCGCGCGGAGGCGGAGGCGAACGCCGCTCGACTGCAAAGGATGGAGTCGCTTGGGCAGCTCGCCGCCGGCGTCGCGCATGACTTCAACAATCTACTCACAATTGTCATCGGCAATCTTGAGGCCATGAAGCGAAAGGCGGTCCGGGAGCTCCAAGACACCAGATTTGAAGGCGCGATCGACCGGGCGTTGCAGGGAGCGGAGCGCGGCGCGGTCCTGACCAGCCGCCTTCTCGCTTTCTCGAAAAAGCAGGCGTTGCGGCCGCAGACAACCAATGTCAACGCCATTGTCCGCGATCTCATCGACATCCTCTTGAGCAGCGTCGGAAAGGACATTCGGATCGAGACGGTCCTCAAGCCAGATTTGTGGGACAGCTTCGTCGACCCGGGCCAGCTGGAAAACGCCCTTCTCAATCTGGTTCTCAACGCGCGCGACGCCATGCCGGCGGGCGGGCGGATCACCATCGGCACGGAAAACGCGAGCCTCGACCGGGCCGGTTGCGCAATGCGCCAGGGTTTGGCGCCCGGCGGTTATGTCGCGCTTTTCGTCAGCGACACGGGGCTCGGCATGACGGACGAGGTGAGGGAGCGGGCGCTCGAGCCGTTCTTCACCACCAAGGAGGCCGAGCGCGGCACCGGGCTCGGCCTGTCGATGATCCACGGCTTCGTGAAGCAGTCCCGCGGCCACATCGAGATTTGGAGCGAGCCGGGTCGCGGCACGACGGTGACAATGTATCTTCCCAGATTGGCCGCAGCGGAAGCCTAGTCCAGCGTTTTCCAACGCATACTCGTCCAGAGTTTACGTCGACAGCGACCGACGTTGACTGCCGTACGAAACGGACTTCATCGGGTCCTTCTCAATTCCAGTCGATGCGACCGGTCTGACCATCTCCGGAACTTTCGGCAATCGCGCCGTTCCCAATTCATCAAGCGTGAGTGTCCGCCTCGGCGAGGGGCTTGCGGCGTTTCGACGGTCCCCGAAGCGCCGACCTGGGCCATGATGCTCGCCGGCTTTGCCGGGCTCGGGCGTGTGGGCTATGGCGCCTCGCGCAGGAAAACCCCTCTCGCCGCTTGAGCTTGGTCGCTTGGTCTTAGTGGAAAGGCCCCGCGAGGGGCCTTTCTTTTGTGTGCCGAGCAGGGTTCTGGGAACTCCAGCGCGCGTTCGCCTCAGTCCTTGTCCACCGCCCAGGGGCCGGGGCCGGCCGCGGCCAGGAACAGGAAGATAAAGCAATAGAGCAACGCCGCCTCGCCGCCGTTGATGGCGGGGAAGAAGCTCCGCGGGAAGTGCGCCATGAAATAGGCGAAGGCCATGAAGCCCGAGAGCACGAAGGCGACCGGCCGGGTGAAGAGCCCGATCGTGATCAGGACGCCGCCGACAAGCTCGATCGTTCCGGTGAAATAAAGCAGCCCCGCCGGCATCTGGTCCACGAACGGAAGTCCGGCCGGGAAATGCAAGAGCTTGCCCGCGCCGTGCTCCAGGAAGGCCAATCCGGTCATGATGCGCAGCAGCGAGTGCAGCGTCGGGGCGAACGACCGCGGGATGACGGTCACCGCGTTGGCGGAGGATCCCTGCATTGTTGTCGAGCTCATGGATGAAAACCTGTGTTTCATTAGTGGACGCATGCGTCGAAAAGGCGCCGATGACGCCCGGCGGTCAGATAATCGTCGCCATCTCCTCGAAGGAGAGGCGCGGGTTGCGCGGGAAGAGCTTGGAATCGTCGCCGTAGCCGATGTTGATGAGGACGTTCGCCTTGATCTTCCCCTCCGGGAAGAACTCGGCCTCGACCTTGGCCGGGTCGAAGCCGCCCATCGGTCCCGCATCGAGGCCAAGCGCGCGCAGCGCCAGGATGAAATAGCCCACCTGCAGGGTCCCGCTCTGGGCGGCGGTGTGGGCGGCGAAGGCCGCATTGCCGGCGAACCAGCTCCTCGCGTCCGCATGCGGGAAGAGGAAGGGCAGCTTCTCGTAGAACTCGAGGTCATAACCCGCGATCCCGACGACCGGCGCGGCCATCGTCTTCTCGACGTTGCCGGGCGAGAGGGCGGGCTTAAGCCGCTCCCTGGCCTCCTTCGATCGCAGGAAGATGACCCGGAGCGGCTGCGAATTGGCCGCGGTCGCGCCCATCTTGGCGAGTTCGAGCGCTTCCCGCAGGAGCGCCTCCGGCACGGGTCGGTCGAGGAAGGCGTTGTGCGTGCGCGCTTCCGTGAAGAGCTGCGCAATGGCTGCGGAGCCAAGCGGAGCGCGCTGGGCAAGCGCGTTAGGGCGAACGTTGACGGTCATTGCAGTTTTCCTTTTTGAAAAAGCTGGAGTTTGGCGCGCTACTCGGCGGCCCGGTTCACGGTCGCCGCGCGGGCGACTTTCGGCGCATTGGTCCGCCGCTCGCCCGCCTTGTGGCCGAAGAGGGCGGCGCGGGGTGTGGAAAGCATGATCGCGATCTTCGGCTTCGTCATAATCGGCCCCATACCCTGGCGACCCCTGTCACTTGAGGTGGAAATTGCATCATGGCAATAGGCAAAATTCTGTGCTTATCTATCGGTCCAACTGATAGATATGGCAAGGCCCCATGCTCGATCCGCTCACGCTCGACCAGCTTCGCATCTTCCTTGCCGTGGCGGACGAAGGCAGCTTTTCCGGCGCGGCGCGGAAATTCGCCCGGGCGCAGTCGGCGGTGAGCCAATCGATCGCGTCGCTCGAGGGGCAATTGCGCGTGCCCTTGTTCGATCGCTCCGCCAAGACGCCGAAGCTGACGCCGGCCGGCGCGGCGCTCGCCAAGGACGCCCGTCGGCTGCTCGAAGGCGCGTTGGCGCTGAAGCGGCGCGCCGCCTGCATCGCCGCCCAGGTCGAGCCGGAGCTCGTGTTCGCCGTTGATGCGATCTTCCCGCACGAGCCGCTGATCGCCAGCCTGAAGGCGCTTCGCCAAAAATTTCCCGATGTGCCGGTGTCGATTTTCACCGAAAGTCTGGGCGGCTCGGAGCAGCGTCTGCGCGATGACGTGGCGCAGTTTGCGATTTTTCCGATGCCGCTAAGCGGGACCGGCGACCTCATCGCCGATTTCCTGGCGCCGATCGACGTCGTCGCCGTCGTCAGCGTCGATCACCCGCTCGCGAAAGAGCCGGAGCCCATCGCGCGCGAGGCGCTCGAGCCGCATGTCCAGCTCGTGCTCACCGACCGGACGCCGCTCACCCAGAACTTCAGCGGCGGCATCGTCAGCCATCAC
>DATJXI010000398.1:0-5359 GCA_035500275.1 Roseiarcus sp.
GTTTTCGTAGCGAGACAAGTCCTCTGACCAAGCTCGAGCCAGGTGACAGAGCATGGTGTTCCAGCACGAGTCGCAGCCCCTCCGTCGGGTAAAGCTTAATGCGAGAATCGCCTTTATTAGCAACCCATTAATTGTAAAGTGACCGGGCGGCTCTGTTCAGGAGCGTTCCCAAATGGAAGGCATGGTCCAGATCCTGTGGCGGAGGCTGTCCGACCTCGTCGAAGCCTTTTTCCACCTTCCGTTTGCGAAGCTGGTCGGCTCTCTCCTCGCGCTCGCACTATTGCCTCTAATCATCTCGGCGCTTCCGGAGGATCGCCGGCGTTTTGTGAAGGCCGCGCTTCTCGGAGCCTGCGGCGTCATCGTGATTCTGGAGCTGGTCGCGCCGATAGACTGGAGCGCCATTCTCGGTTGAACGCTTTGTTGCGGCAATTTGCCGACAAAGGCCCCGAAGATTGGCAAATTCCGGAGCAGGAGTAGACCGTGGTCTTGCGCCTCGCAGGCTTGAATTGCTGAATTGCCGTAGCCTTCCCTCTGAGGTCGGCGTGCGCAAGCTCGCCGAGGGCGAATGCGCGGCGACCGGGGCTCGGCCGTGGCTTTCGAGGCGCCGGTCGCGTTCGGGAAGGGCGAGACTTGCAGGCTGATGAAACATCCTGTCCGCTCCCAGTCGCGCGCCATAGCGTCGCACAGGCCGTTTTTCTGGTGAGGGCGGCGGCGCCGCGCCGCCTCAGGCGGGCTCTCATTGGCTCGGAATCTTCGCCGCCGGTCAATCTCTTGAACGCTTCGCCACGCGATTCGCAAGCGACAAGAATGACAGGTTTTCAGCGAGGTGTGGCGACAATCACGCTGCTGAAATTGCGCCTCCGAATGTTGGTCTATAAGTCCTTCGCATGCTCAAAGGGATTGGCCTGAAGATCGGCGCGACGCTTGCGTTCGCGCTCATATCGGCGCTCATCAAGTTCTCGGCGCCGGCTTTTCCGGTTTCGGAGCTTGTTTTCTTCCGGTCGATCTTCGCCATGGCGACGCTCGCCCTGTGGCTCGGATGGCGCAGTGAATTTCCTTCGGCCCTGAAGACAACGCGGCCGCTGGGCCACGTGGGCCGCTCCCTGGCCGGGACCGGGGGCATGTTCTCCAACTTCCTCGCCCTCGCCCTCCTGCCGCTCGCCGACGCCACCGCCTTCACCTTCGCAACGCCGCTCATGGTCGTGCCTCTGGCCTCCATGGTGCTGAGGGAAGAAGTCCGTCTGCCTCGGGCCGCGGCGGTGGCGGTCGGATTCCTCGGCGTTCTCATCATGCTGTCCGGTCACTTGGGAAAAGGAGCGGGAGGCTCGGCGGCCGCCATCGGCGCCGTTGTCGCCCTCTCTGGAGCGAGCTTCGCGGCTGTGGTGATGATCCGACCCGGAGGCTAACCGCCACCGAGGCGACCGGGGCGATCGTCTTCTATTTCTCCGCCGCCACCACGCTGATCAGCCTCGCCGTCCTCCTTGCCGCCGCCGTCGCGCCCGACCTGAGAGGCCTGGGGGTCACATCAGGCCAAAGGTTCGTAATTCCGAACGCGGCGCAGTTCGCGGCTCTGGCGTCGATCGGGGTGCTGGGCGGCTGCGGCCAGATCCTGATGACGCATTGCTACCGCTTCGCCGACGCGTCGATCCTCGCCCCATTCGATTACGTCTCCATAATCTGGGCCACCGTCCTCGGTTATCTTCTCTTCTCCGAGATCCCCACCAGCAGCGTTCTGATCGGCGGTGGGATCGTCATGGCGGCCGGCGTCGCCGTGATCTGGCGGGAGCGCGCTATCGCTGCGCCGCGGTTGGCGGCAAGGGCCAGCGTCTTAAGGCGATAAATTCGTTCGATATTGCGGACGCGGCGCGCTATCCTCGGCGCCGATTTTCAGGTCGGCGAGCATGGGCGTCGAAGGCAAGGACAGGGCGAAAGTATTGGAGGCCGGGGCGGCCTCTTTGTCGAACCGGCTTGGGCTCGCGGTCCAAAGGCTGCGCAAGGGCAACGGACTGTCGCTCGCGGACCTGTCGAGCCAATCCGGCGTGGCGAAGTCGATCATCTCGCAGATCGAGCGCAACGAGACCAACCCGACCCTGACGACGATCTGGCGCCTCGCTCACGCCCTCGACGCGTCGATTGAGTCGATGCTGCAGGGCGGGGAGGACGGGCCGTTCATCGAGCACCTCAGAAAAGGCACGACGCCCATTTTCGTCTCTGACGACGGGCTTTGCCGGCTCGCGGTCATCGGCTGGCTGAAGACGGTCGATTGGCTGCAATGGTACGACTTCCAGGCGGACCCGGGCGGGGCGCTCGATTCGAGCGCGCATGCGAGCGGCTCGGTCGAATGTCTGTCGGTGCTCGAGGGGGAGCTTGAAGTGGACGTCGGAGGGTCGGTGGACAGGGTGACCGCCGGGGAGACTTTGCGCTACCGCTGCGATCTGCCGCACAGCCTTCGGAACCGCACCGACGCGCCGGCGCACGCGACGATGGTGTGCATTCTGAAAGCCGCGTCGATGGATTGAGCGGAGGCCGATAGGGGACATTCACCATTCGTCGACCCCATCGCGGTATCAAATGACGCGGGTTGCTTTTTCGGGACGCAACGCCCGCGAGTCGTTCGTCGCCGATTCCGTCTCCTTTTGTCCGTGGTTTCCCCCAGCCTGTTCGCAAATGACCCTCGGCAAGACCGCTAGGCTCAGCTTGTCGTCAACCAAAAGCCTTCTGGTCGATCCGATTGGGCGTAGATTCGACTCGCTTTTGACGGGAAAACGAGTCCGTCCTCGCGAGTCCCGATTCGTACCCTCTTTGTTTTTGTCCTGATCGGCGCCGCCCCATGCGGACTGCACGCGGCGTCGACAGCCTGCCCCCCGGCGTTATAGAAGCGCCGTCACAATATGTCGGAGCGCCAGGTGTCGGTTGCGCCTTCCGTCGGCCATGAAATCGGCGCCGACGGGCTTGTTTTTTCTTTGTCCGGCGATTGGACCATCGCGTTCGGCTCGGCGTTGGAGGCGAGCGCCACGTCTTTGGCCAGTCCATCCTGGAAGCCGGACCGGGCGCGGCGGGCCATTCTCGACCTTTCCGCCGTTGACCGGATGGACACGGCAGGCGCGTGGATCATCGACCGCAGCCGGGCCTTGCTCGAGCAGGCAGGCATGCGGGCCGCCTATCGCGGCGCCCGTCCCGAATATGCGCTCCTCATCAAGGAGGCCGGCTACAAGCCGGAGGAAATTCCCCGGCGCAAGTCGCCTTCCCACACAATCGCGCTGCTCTCCGCCGTCGGGGAATCCGTTTACGTCTCCGGGCACGACGTCGTCGAAGGCGTGAGCTTCCTCGGCCAGATGGTGGCGATGACGCTCAGACTCCTGCTGCGCCCGACGCAGTGGCGCTGGACGTCGATGACCTACCATCTGGAGAAATACTCGGTGCGAAGCGTGCCGATCATCGCGCTGATCAATTTTCTGGTCGGCGCGATCGTCACGCAGCAGGGCATCTTTCAGCTCACGCGGTTTGGCGCCGGGCCCTACGCGGTCAATATGGTTGGGATTTTGGGTCTCCGAGAGCTCGGCCTCCTGATGACCGCGATCATGGTGGCCGGCCGGACCGGCTCGGCGATCACCGCCGAGATCGGCTCGATGAACATGCGGGAAGAGATCGACGCGCTGCGCGTAATGGCGCTCGATCCCCTGGAAGTGCTCATCATGCCACGCCTCATTGCGCTGGTGATCGCCTTGCCGGTGCTGACTTTCATTGCGGACATGGCCGAGCTGGCTGGGGGCCTTGTTGTCAGCTGGGTGTACGGCGGCATGACGCCAGTGGTGTATATCACGAGGCTTCATAGCGCGATCGCGATCCAAACTTTCTCGGTCGGGCTCATCAAGGCGCCGTTCATGGCGGCCGTCATTGGGCTGATTGCGTCGATCGAGGGCATGAATGTACGGGGATCGGCCGAGTCGCTGGGTCAAAGAACGACGGCCTCCGTGGTGAAGTCGATCTTCATGGTCATCGTCATGGACGGCTTGTTCGCCATGTTTTTTGCGACGGTGGACTTTTGAACGAATCCTCCACGATTGCCGTTGAGCGCGAGGTCGTCATCCGCGTCCGCGATCTGAAGGTCGGTTTCGGCGATCGGCTCGTCCTCGACGGCCTCAATCTCGACCTTTACCGGGGCGAGGTGCTCGGCTTCGTCGGCGCCTCCGGCGCAGGCAAGTCGGTCCTCACGCGGACGATCCTTGGCCTGCTGCACAAGCTCTCGGGCGCGATCGAAGTCTTTGGCCACGACCTCGATAAGCTGACGGCCGCGGAGCGGCTTCTCGTCGGCGAGCGGTGGGGCGTTCTCTTTCAGGAGGGGGCGCTGTTCTCGAGTCTCAGCGTCAGGCAGAACATTCAGGCGCCGATGCGCGAGCATCTCCGGCTGTCGCAAATGTTCATGGACGGGCTTGCGGCCCAGAAACTGGACCTTGTCGGCCTGCCGCTGGACGCCGCCAACAAATTTCCATCCGAGCTGTCGGGGGGCATGACGAAGCGCGCGGCGCTGGCAAGAGCCATCGCTCTCGATCCGGATATCGTTTTCCTGGACGAGCCAACTTCCGGACTCGACCCGATTTCGGCTGGCGAATTCGACGACCTCATCGGCACGCTGCAGAAGACGCTCGGCCTCACCGTCTTCATGGTCACGCACGATCTCGACAGCTTGTTCGCGATCTGCGACCGCGTGGCGGTGCTCGGACACGGCAAGATCATCGCCGTTGGAAAGATTGAAGAACTCTTGCGTTCCGACGATCCATGGCTCAAAGCCTATTTCCATGGGAAGCGGGGCGTGGTCCGCGCCGGGGCTCGAGAGGCGTCCGCGGCGCGCCAACTGGCCGACGGCAAGGCGTGAGGCGATGACGTTATGGAAACCCGGGCCAATTTCGTCCTTATCGGCGCTTTCACGCTCGCGGCGGTAGTCGGCGCGTTCCTGTTCTTTATGTGGATCGCCGGCTACGGCGCGTCGGGATTGCACCGACATTACCAGATCGTGTTCAGCGGGTCGGTGAGCGGACTCTCCACCGGGGCCAACGTTCTCTTCAACGGACTCAAGGTCGGCGAGGTCACGAACCTCGGCTTCGTAAAGGGCAATCCGAGCCAGGTCGTCGCGGACATCGACGTGACCAACCAGAGCGCGCCGATCAATGCTGAGACGAGGGCTCGTCTCGAGACCCAGGGTTTGACCGGTTCGGGGACGGTCGCGCTTATCGGCGGGGAGAAGGGCGCGCCGGAACTGACGGGCAATCCGCCCGTCATCCCCTCGCTGCCGACGGCGACGCTGGCCGATTTGCAGACCAAGGCCGGCTACGTGCTCGATCTGATGAACAAGCTCATT
>DATJXI010000399.1:0-3890 GCA_035500275.1 Roseiarcus sp.
CACGCGCTGGCCCTCGCCGACGAGCAGTTTCGAGACCACGCCGTCGAGGAAGATTTCGACGTCGATGGCGCCCTTTTGGGTCTCCACTACCGCGACGATGTCGCCCGACCGGACGCGGTCGCCGACCTTGACATGCCATTCAGCTAGCGTGCCGGCCTCCATGTCGGCGCCGAGCGCTGGCATGCGAAACTCGCTCATCTCGGCTGCACGAGCTCGCGCGCGGCGGCGACGACGTCCTCCGGCTGCGGCAGGCTGGCGTCCTCCAGATGCGCTGCATAAGGCATCGGAACTTCGCGGCCGCACACGCGTCTCGGCGGCGCGTCGAGTTCGAAGAACGCCTGTTCCGCGATGCGCATGCCGACCTCGGCCGAAATGGAGCCACTGCGCCATCCCTCGTCAACGATCACGCAACGGCGCGTCTTGGCGACTGAAGCCATGATCGTCTCAGTATCGAGCGGCCTCAGTGTTCTCAGATCGACGACTTCGGCGTCGATGCCGTCCTTCGCGAGGCTCTCGGCAGCCACAAGTGTCTTGAACAGCGAACCTCCGTAGGTGATGAGACTTATGTCCGCGCCGGCGCGGCGAACTTTGGCGTGGTCGATGTCGACCGCAGTCTTTTCGGCGTCCGCTGAAAGCGCGCCCTCCATGTTGTAGAGCATGACGTGCTCGAAGATGATCGCAGGGTTGGGGTCGGCGAGCGCCCCGATCAGCATGTAACGCGCGTCGTCGATCATCGCCGGGGTCAGCACGCGCAAGCCCGGAATATGCGCGTACCAGCCTTCGAGGCTATGCGAATGTTGCGCCGCGACGCGCCGTCCGCCGCCCGTCGCCATGCGGATGACGAGGGGAATAGCGAACTGGCCGCCCGACATGTACGGGATCACCGCGGCGTTGTTGAGAATCTGATCGAGCGCCAGCATGCTGAAATTGACCGTCATGATCTCGACGATCGGGCGCATGCCCGCCATCGCCGCCCCGACGCCCGCGCCGACAAAGGCGCTCTCGGAGAGAGGCGTGTCGCGAATGCGGTCTTCGCCGAACTCGTCCGAGAGGCCCTTGGTCACCGCATAGCAGCCGCCGTAGCGGGCGATGTCCTCGCCCATGAGGAAGACGCGCGGGTCGGCGATGAGCGCCTGGCGCAGCGCCTGCTTGCAGGCCTCGCGGTACGTGATGGGCGCTGAAGCGGTTGGTTGCGGCGCGTTCACGAGGGGATGTTCTCCATCGTCACGAAACGTTCGACTTCGGCGACCGGTTCGAGAGCGCCGGCTTCGGCGTACGCAACCGCCGCCGCGATTTCCTCGTCAATCTCCCTCTCCATCTGCGCCAGTTCTTCCGGCTTGATCATGCGATTATCCTCGAGCCACTTCTGAAAGCGCTCGATTGGGCCCTTCTTGCGCCACGCTTCGATGTCCTCCTTCGAACGATAGAGTTGCGCATCAAACATCGAGTGTGCGCGGAAGCGATAGGTGCGGCACTCGAGAAAATAAGGTTCGCCCCCGCTTCGGATCCTTTCGACCGCGTTGAGCGCCGCGCGCTCGACGGCGACCACGTCCATTCCGTCGACCGCCTCCCCGGCGATCCGGTAGCTCGCCGCTTTGCGCACGAAATCGGTCTCCGCCTCGGCCCGCTCGACCGCCATGCCCATCGCGTAGCGATTGTTCTCGCAGACGAACAGGATCGGCAGCCGCCACAGTTCGGCGAGATTGAGCGTCTCGTGAAACTCTCCTTCGTCGACCGCCCCGTCGCCGAAGAAGCATGCGGTCACCGAGGAGCGTTTGACCATCTTGTCGGCGAGCGCGACGCCGAGCGACAGGGGCAGGCCGCCGCCGACGATCGCGTTGCCTCCGTAGAAGCGCCGATCGCGATCGAACATGTGCATGGACCCGCCGCGCCCGCGGCAGCAACCTTCCAGCTTGCCGAGCATCTCGGCCATGAGACACCCGGGATCGACGCCGCGCGCGAGCGCCTGGCCATGTTCGCGGTAGGTCGCGACCACTGCGTCGTCGGGGGTCAGCGCCTCCATCACTCCGACCGAGACCGCCTCCTCGCCGTCGTAGAGATGGAGGAAGCCGAGAATCTTCTGCGCCTGGTAGAGCTCGACGCACTTGGCCTCGAAATGGCGGATGCGCATCATGGACCGCAGGAGGTGCGCCAGATGAGCGTGATCGAGATGAACCTTCTGCGTCATCGCTCGTCGCTCTCCAAAGTCGAAAGATCACCCTCCGGAAGACCGAGCTCGCGCGCCTTCAGGAGCCGGCGCATGATCTTGCCGCTGCGGGTCTTTGGCAGATTGGCGCGGAAGTCGATTTCCTTCGGCGCGACTGCGGCGCCGAGCCGCTTGCGCGCGAAGCCCAGAAGCTCCTTTCGCGTCGCCTCGGTCTCCTCGACGCCGGGCCTCACCGTGACGAACGCCTTGACGATCTCGCCCGCCATCGGGTCAGGCTTGCCGATGACGCCGGCTTCGGCCACGGCGGGATGCTCCATAAGCGCGCTCTCGACCTCGAACGGCCCGATCAAATGGCCGGAGGACTTGATGACGTCGTCCGCCCTTCCGACGAACCAGAAATAGCCGTCGGCGTCGCGGCGCGCGAGGTCGCCCGTCAGGTAGTAGTCGCCGACGAAGCTCTTGCTATAGCGCTCCTCCTCGCCGAGGTAGCCCCGCATCATTGACGGCCACCCTCGTTTGAGCGCGAGTTCACCCTGCAAATCAGGCTCGTCGATCATATCGAGCCCGCCATCCTTCCTGCGCCTGACGATCCGCGCTTCGACTCCGGGTATCGGCAGGCCCATCGAGCCCGGCTTGATGTCCACTGCGGGATAGTTGGCGACCATGATGCCGCCGGTCTCGGTCTGCCACCAATTGTCGTGGAACGGGCGGCCGAGCGCTTCGGCGCCCCAGACCACCGCCTCAGGGTTGAGCGGCTCGCCAACGCTTGCGGCGAATCGCAGGGCGCCAAGGTCATAACCGCGCAAGGCTTCCGCGCCGAGCTTCATCATCATGCGAATGGCGGTCGGGGCCGTGTACCAGACGCTTATTCGTTCGCGCGCCAGAATGCCATACCAGGTCGGCGCGTCGAATTCGGCCTCGACCACGATGTTGGTCACGCGATGAACGAGCGGAGCGATGACCCCATAGCTCATCCCGGTCACCCAACCGGGGTCGGCCGTGCACCAGAAACGATCGTCTTCATGAAGATCCAGCGCATAAAGCCCGGTCGCATAGTGGGTCACGACGGCTTCGTGGGCGTGAAGCACGCCCTTGGGACGGCCTGTCGTGCCGCTGGTGAAATGCAAGAGCGCGATCTCCTGGGGGTTGGTCGCCGGGATGTCGAAAGTTGGCGCCGCCCCGTTCAGCAACGGGTTCCACGCACGGGTTCCCGGCCCGTCCTTATTCGTGTCGACCAGGATGACGTGCTCAAGAGTGGGCAGACGTCCGCGCAACGCTTCGACCTTGCGCCGATACAGGGCTTCCGTCGTCACGAGGACGCGCGCGCCGCCGATCTCGATCCGCGTCGCGATGGGTTCCGGACCGAAAGCGGAGAACAGCGGCGAAACGACGCACTTCGCCTTCAGAGCGCCGAATGTCGCTACATAGAGCTCGGGAATCCTGCCCATCAGCAAGACAACGCGTTCGCCAGCCCCCACGCCCAGCGAACGCAGGACATTGGCGAAGCGATTGGTCGCCGCCGCCAGGTCGGCGTAGGAGTAATCGCGGGCCTCGCCCTCCTTGCTGATCCAGCGGAGCGCGACCCGTCGCGCGAAGGGCCCGCGGGCATGACGATCGACCGCCTCGAAGGCGATGTTGAGGCCCGCGCCGCCCGGAAGGCCGCTCAAGCCTTTGCGAGCTGTCTCCCAGCGGAAACTCTCACACGCGCCGGAGTAGTCCGTCA
>DATJXI010000400.1:0-7277 GCA_035500275.1 Roseiarcus sp.
CTGAAAGATTCTCCGGCGCTTTCGCGCCGCGGACCAGGTGGGGCCTTACGGTCCGCAACCTGATCGTGAACGCGCTCGCGGCGCCGGGTCTTGCGCGTTTCATCGTCGGTCGGGAGCTCGTCGACAGGCTGGCGCTGCCCGACTATCCGTGGCCGGATCGAACGACGGAAGCCCGCTGAGTCGGGCGCGAAAGGCGCCAGATGCGAGCGCGAGGCCAATAAGCTCATCCCGCCCCGGCACGGAGCGCTGCTCAAGAACGAGCAGGATGCGCATCTGTTCGTGAAGCTCGCTTTTCTGAGCCGGCGGGAGCGGTAGTAGGAGCGGGTAGCACGAGGATCAAGCTTTATCGCGGATTGTTCAGACTGCGACCTCAAAAGGCCTTCTGCAGGCCCGCCTGAAGAAGGATCGCGTTCGCGGTGTGTCGACTGGGGAATGCCGACTGGAACGGCAAAGTTCCGACCCGACAAGGGGCTATGCAGATCTCATGCCTGCCGCGTCCCTGCCGGACGAACACGCAGCCAGCTTTCGTCAAAAGGTCGCGCAAGGGCCGGTCAAACTGCGGCCCCATTCACGCCGCGAGCCTCGCCGCGTCGCGTAACGCCACGACCTGGATGAAAATCGAGTCCGGGGGTGCGCCGGGGTGATTATCGGGCGCGAGGTCGAGCGCCATGCGCGAGATCTTGGCGAAGAGGCCGTCGAGCGTCGGGTCGTCGGCCGCGGCGGGGATGTCGTCGCAATGTCCGCTCCACACCTTGGCTTCCTCGTCCCAGACGGCGGTGACGGTGAAGATAAGGGGCTTGCTCATGGTCGTAACTCGCGTTCAACGCGTTCGCGCCGGCCGTGACGCTGCAAAACTCTATCACGTGGGCGGAGGGACCGGAATTGCCTGATCGGGTGTTTGCGAGCGCGATCGGTATCGCGGCTATTTGCGGCGGTCATGCCTCAGGCACGCCCGCGAGGCGCATGCCTTCGGCCAAACGCTCGCGCTGGGCGAGATAAACGGGGTTGTCGCTCTCGAGGAGCGAGCGGTGGCGCCCGATCGTAAAATCCGGGTCGAGGGCGAGGCCGGCCAGCACCTCTTTGCGGGCGTCGTCGATCCGGCCCAGGTGCGCCAGACAGCTCGCCATGAGGAAGTGGTTCCAGGGTAAGTTGCGGTTGGCGCCGATGGATTTCCGCACCCAGGGCAGAGCCTGATCGAATTCGCCAAGGCAGGCTTTCGCTTCGCCAAGGTGCGAGAACCATGCATAGATGAGCGGGTCGCGAGGGCTCAGGCGCATCGCCTCGCGGACATAGGCCTCGGCCTCCTGCGCCCGGCCGACGTACGCCTGCGCGAGGCCCATAAAGGCGGTGGCGGCGGCGAGATTCGGATTGATCGCCAGCGCCCTTTCCAGTTCTTCGACGCCTCGCTGAGCCCGACAGGTCGAGCAAAAGACAATGCCCATGCAAAAGTGGCCAACCGCGTGGTCGGGCGCCAAGAGCAGCGCCTTTGCCAGGGTCTCCTCGGCGTCCGCCAGCATGGAGGCGGGATCCGCGGTCATATAGAGGCTGCCGAGAAGCGCCTTCGCGGCCCCGACGCCAACGAGCGCGTCGACGTTCGCGCTATCCAGTTCGAACGCCCGCTCATATAGCGCACGCGCTTCTGACAGAATGTCGGGCGTAAGGCCGCGATAGAGAAGCGCGGCGGCCTGAAAATAAAGATCCGTCGAATCGGGATTGGGCGCCGTCGCCGCACGGCGCGCTTCGGCAGTGACGAACTCGCCGAGAAGCTGATTGGCGAGGCGGGCGACAATTTCGTCCTGCATGTCGAAAAGGTCGGCGACCGGTTTGTCGAAACGCTCTGCCCAGAGGTGGTTCCCGCTCTCGGCCTCAATGAGCTGAACGTTGACCCGCATGCGGGCGCCGCCGCGTTGCACGCTTCCTTCGAGAAGGTAGCGGATGTTGAGCTCTCGCCCGACTTGCCGATGGTCGACCGCCTTGCCCTTGTAAGTGAAGGCCGTGCCGCGGCCGACAACGAAGGCGCCGCGGATGCGCGACAGGTCCGTCGTCAGACTGTCGGTGATCCCGTCGACGAAATACTCTTGCTCCGGATCGCCGCCGAAGTTGGCGAACGGCAGCACAACGAGCGAAAGGCGCGGCGGCTCGCAGCGCTCGGACGCAGACGGGAGCCTCTTGGAAGGCGCCGTCGCCTCAGGCATGTCGAGCCCGGCTGCCGCGATCGTCTCTGGCGATAATGCGAAAGCCCGAATGGGTCTGGCGATGTTCTTGAGGCTTTGTTCGCCGAGCTCGGCGAAGTCGACTGCCACGCGACCCTGAACGTGCTCAAAGGCTGCGCCCGAGACGCAGACTCCGCCAGACTCGCAGATTCCTTCGAGCCGCGCTGCGACATTGACGCCGTCGCCGAGAATGTCGTCGTCTTCGATCAGCACGTCGCCGAGGTTGACGCCGATTCGGTAGAGGATGCGCTTTCCTTCTGGCAGCGCCGCGTTGCGCTCCGCCATCATCTTCTGCATCAGAATCGCGCATTCGACCGCCGCGACGATAGACGGGAATTCGAGCAGCGCGCCGTCGCCGGTCGTCTTGACGAGCCTTCCGCCAAAGCCGCGCACGATCGGCGCCGCCGCCTCGCGCCGCTCGCGCACGGCTTTGGCCGTCCGCGCCTCGTCCTCGCCCATGAGCCGCGAATAGCCCGCGACGTCAATAGCGAGGATCGCGGCAAGTCTGCGGGCTCCGCTCAAGGGCTTGGCCTCCCGAAGCGCAGGGTAGCACGGCGCCGTTCTGGAATCACGGTTCACGTCGGATTCTGGATGAGCGCGGGCCCTATCCCTGATGCAGACCGCCAGATCCTGCTGAATACAGCTCCTTGCGAATCCCCTTCCCCTCGCGCAATCTTGCCCCATGCGCCGCTTGTTTCTCGTCCGTCACGCCAAGGCCCAGCCTCAGACCGGGGGGGAGGACTACGACCGGCCGCTGGCCCGGCGTGGGCGGGAGGACGCGGCGCGGGTCGCAATCGCGCTCGCGGAACGCCATATGCTTCCCGATGTGCTCATCCATTCCGGGGCCGCTCGCACAAAAGAGACGGCGGAGATCTTCGCCTCGGAATGGGACAACGCCGTCAGGATCGAGGAGGAGATCGGTCTCTACGACGCGCCGCAGGACGTTCTCTTCGAGCGCACCCAAGCGCTAAGGGACAACACGGAGCGGGTGGCTCTCGTCGGGCACAATCCCGGTCTTGGCGAGCTTGCGCTTTCGCTCGTCGGCTCGGGCCCGCACTCCGCGCTTAAGCGCATGCAGATCAAGTTCCCGACCTGCGCCGTCGCGGCGCTCGATTTCGATGTCGAGAACTGGAGGGACATCGAGCACAAGTCCGGGAAGCTGACGCTGTTTCTATCGCCGTCGGAGCTCGAGGAGAGCTGCTAGCGGCCACTGTGCAAAGCGCTCCGCGCCGCCTACATACCGGAGGGAATTCGCGCGGACCGCTTTGTCGTTCTTCAGCAATCTTGTGTTCGAGGCGGGGCTCGTCGCCCGCTCGCTGGGCGACTATTTCGCCGGCGGAGGCATGCGCCTGGGCGTCACCGGCCTCTCGCGCTCGGGAAAGACGGTGTTCCTCACCGCGCTCGTCAACAACCTCATCGCAGGCGCGCGCTTGCCGGTCTTCGCGGCTTCGGCGGAGGGTCGGATCAGCCGCGCCCGGCTCGAGCCGCAGCCGGACGACGCGGTTGCGCGCTTCGCCTACGAGGAGCATCTCGCAAGCCTGGGGGGGCCCGGCCGCCATTGGCCTGAGTCCACACGGCGCATTTCGCAGCTGCGGCTTACGATCGAGTTTGAAAGCGCGAGCGCCTGGGGCGCGAAGGCGTCAAGCCTCTTTATCGATCTCGTCGACTATCCCGGCGAATGGCTGCTCGACCTGCCGCTGCTCGACAAGGACTACGTGACCTGGGCGCGCGAGACGCTGGAGGCGAGCGAGACCCCGGCGCGGGCGCCGCTTTCCGCCGAATGGCGCGCGGCTTTGAAGGGCCTCGACCCGCATAGCAGCGCCGACGAAGACGTCGCGCGCCGGATCGCCGAACTCTTCACGGCCTATCTCAGACGTGCGCGGGAGAACCTCTACGCGCTCTCGACCCTGCCGCCGGGGCGCTTTCTCATGCCAGGCGACCTTGAAGGCTCGCCCGCGCTCACCTTCGCGCCGATCCCGCTCAATGAGGACGACACGATCCCCCCCGGCTCGCTTGCCGCGATGATGCAGCGCCGCTACGAGGCCTATAAGACGCATGTCGTGCGGCCCTTCTTCCGCGATCATTTCGCCCGGCTCGACCGGCAGATCGTGCTCGTGGACGCGCTCACCGCCCTCAATTCCGGCCCCGCGGCGCTGCGCGACCTCGAACACGCAATGACCGAAGTCATGCGCGCCTTCCGCGCCGGGCGCGCCTCGCGCTTCGCCTCCATCTTCCGTCCGCGCATCGACCGCATCCTGTTCGCCGCCACCAAGGCGGATCATCTTCATCACACCAGCCACGACCGGCTCGAGGCCATCCTGCGCACCCTCACAAACCGCGCCATCGCGCGCGCCGAGGGTGTCGGGGTGGACATCGACGTCATCGCGCTGGCGGCCATCCGAGCCACGCGCGAGGCCGAAATCCGCCATGGCGACGAGACGCTGCAGGCGATCATCGGCGCACCGGAAAAGGGCGAGACAATCGGCGGGCAGGTCTTCGACGGCGTTGTCGAGGCCGCTGTCTTCCCGGGCGAACTGCCGGCCGATCCCATGTCGATCTTCAACGGCGACGAGATCGCGCGGCCTGAGGCGGAGAACGACTGGCGCTTCGTCCGCTTCCGGCCGCCGCTCGTCGCCCGCGGGGAGCCCGCGCTGCAGATCCGGCTCGACCGGGCGCTGCAATTTCTGCTCGGGGATCGACTCGCATGAACGACCGGCCGCCGCGCCCGCGCGCCTTCCGGCTGGACGACATCCGCGTCAAGGTCGACGACGCGCCGGCGCCGTCGAGCCCCGCGGCGACCATTGCGTCGCAATACGAGCCGATCCCGCCTTCGACAAGGCGTGCGCCGATCGACGAGGCGGAGCTTGAGGTCGAGGCCGCGCAAAAGTCAGGCCTCCTATCACGCAGGTGGCCGAGCCTTGCCGGCCTCTTCTGGTCGGGCGTCGCGGGCCTCGTCTCGCTCGCCGTGGGCTTGTGGACGACAAGCCTCATCGAGGCGCTGTTCGTCAGGGCCGAGTCGCTTGGCCTCGTCGGCGTCGCCTTTGGCGTCCTGTTCCTCGCCGGCCTCGTCGGCCTCATTGCGCGCGAGATTTACGCGGTCGCGCGCCAGACGGGAATTGCGCAGACGCATGTCGCGCTCGCGAATGCGCGCGCGGCGGACGACCGCGATGCGGCGCGCCGGCTGGTTCTCAAGCTCGTCGCGCTCTACCGCGACCGGCCGGAGACGGCGCGGGCGCGGGCCGAGGTTGCGGATGCAGCGCGCGCGATCGTGGACGGGCGCGATCTCATCGACGTCGCCGAGCGCGCGCTCATTCGGCCGCTCGACGATAAGGCTCAATCCGAGATCGCGACGGCCGCCAAACGCGTCTCGCTGGTCACCGCGGTGAGCCCGCGCGCGGTCATCGACGTCGTCTTCGTCGTCGCCCAGATCGTGCGCCTCGTACGGCGCATCGCCGAAATCTACGGCGGGCGGCCAGGGCTCTTCGGCCTCGTCAAGCTCGGCCGGTCGATCGGCGCCCATCTCGCCATCACGGGCGGCATGGCCGTCGGCGACAGTGTGCTGCAGCAGCTCGTTGGCCATGGGATCGCGTCCCGAATATCCGCGCGAATGGGGGAGGGGGTCCTGAACGGCCTTCTCACCGCCCGCGTGGGCCTGTCGGCGCTCGCCGTCTGCCGCCCGGCGCCCTTCGGGGTGGCGAAGCCGCCGGGCGTCTCGGATGTCGCGCCGTTCTTGTTCGGCGGAGATGGGGAGCGGGCGAGACGGGAACCGTGATCGGCGGCGGAGGAGACGCGTCTCCACCGGCCGGAACGCGGGCGCCGCGGGTTGAAGCGGGTCGATAGCGAATCGAGCTGTCCGGTTTTGGCGGCGCCGGGTTTGTCTTTACCGAATATCGTGTTGTGCGCGTAAATGAGCCCGGGCGATCCGAAGTCATGCCCTGCAGATCCGGACCGAAGGCGCCTTCACCGTCCCGTCTTGCCCTTGTTCGGAACGCCCTCGCATGTTACCCACCGGCCGAAAATCGGGGTATAGCGCAGCCCGGTAGCGCGGAAGTTTTGGGTACTTCAGGTCGCCGGTTCGAATCCGGCTGCCCCGACCATCGCCCGTGGGCGTTCGAGAGGCTAAGTGCATGACCGCTCGCATCTATCTTCCGGCCCGCAGCGCCACGCAGTCGGGGCAGGGCAAGGACAAGTGGGTTCTCGAATACGAGCCCGAGGAGCCGCGCGCGATCGAGCCGCTCATGGGCTGGGTGAGCTCGGGCGACATGAAGCAGCAGATCAGGCTCACGTTCGACACCGAGGCGGAGGCGATCGCCTACGCCCAGCGCGAGGGCATTCCTTATCGTGTCGACAAGCCGAAGCCCGCGTCGCGCAAGATCCTCTCCTATTCCGACAATTTCGCACCGAACCGCCTGGTTCCGTGGTCGCACTAAACTTTGGAGGTTGTTCCGGCTCCGTAGCTCAGTTGGATAGAGCAGCCGCCTTCTAAGCGGCAGGCCGCAGGTTCGAGTCCTGCCGGAGTCGCCAACAAAATCAAATGACTTATTCCTGTCTTTGAGAAAGAGCATTAACAGGGAAAGCGCCTGAGCCTCGACCCTGCGAAGGGAAAAGCGGGCGTCGGCGGCCCTCCCCACGGCCTAGCCGACGCCAAGTTCTTGCGAAAAGCGGCGTTGGCTGCCAGTCCCCCACGTGGCGCCATGCCCGAGGCCCCCTTTTTCCGGAGCGCAGCCATCCGAGCACAGAGCGCTATGACGCCGCAGTGATAACGCTCACTGCGCGAGAATGAGTGTCGTCGTAAACTAACTTGGGGCTATTTGGGCCCCGAGCGCACTGATGTGGCGGCCGTGTGCTGCCTCCTGTCCCGCACGAGACACATGCGGCAGACTCCCAAGCATGCCCCTGCCCCTCAGTTCTCCTACCACTGCGCCCAGCTCGGAACCGCGTCGGCGGAGCCACCGCGCCCGGTGCCTTCTGCGGGGGAGTTGCGTCTTCAACAACGGCGCGTCCTCTCTCGACGTGATCGTTCGCAACATCAGCCAAACAGGCGCACGGATCGTCGGGAACGAA